>JASLJT010000077.1:0-8087 GCA_030747955.1 Verrucomicrobiales bacterium
AACTCTAGTTAATTCATTCCCGTGTGCTAGCAATATTCTGTAGGGCCATTTTGAAATCAAGTAATTCTTTTCGTTGATTCTCAACTTTGCTAGTTATCTCTATAATTTGATGATTTGAGAGGTTTGCTTGAGTAACTTTCGTCTTGTTTGCATCTATTTTATTTTGGAGGTCCTTAATTTTAAGTCTAAGGATAGCTCGTTGGCCGTCTTCAAATTTTAATTCTGCGGTTTTTTCAATGAGGATACCAGTGACGAGATCCTGATCTTGTCCAATTTGGGTGGATATGTATGTGTTAACATCTTCGGGTGATATTGATGTTGGTGGTTTTTTCCAGATCCTGATTAAGATTTCGGATTCTGGGTTAGTTTCAAGAGTAGGTATGTGGTCATTGGCCGATTCTTTAATCCATTCCTGGGTCTCCTCATTGGTAAGGGCCAACTTTATTAGGATTCGGATATTTTGATCGGTAATTGTTTTTGTATTAGAGCTTAACTCTTTGTCTTCGGTTTTGGTTCGCCATTCTTTTTTAATTGAAGCGACGACTCTCTTACGGAAATCCTCAGATGATATTCCGAGCCTAGTTGCTACATCGTTGATCATAGCCTCTCGGGCCACTGAATCCTTTATGATTGATATTGATGGTGATATTTCGTTAGCAAACCGAACTCTGTCTTTTGGATCATGTAGGTCAAGTGACTTGGATAAAGTTTCTATTTGAAATAAGTAGAATGGTTTTGCGTTCTTGATGCGTTCTTTAAATTCATCAACGCCATGAGTGGTAATTAAAGTGTCAGGATCTTGGTTCGGGGGAAGTTCAATTGCGCGTACGTAAATTCCAGCAGTTGAAAGTTCGTTGTATGCTCGTATTGCGGCTTTGTATCCTGCCGAATCTGAATCAAAACAAAGAAAGGCTTCTCCTCTTTCGCCGGTGAAGCGCCTAAGTATTCTTGAATGGTTTTCAGTGAAGGCAGTTCCGAGCGGGGCTACTATATTTTCTATTCCATTTTCATAGCACCGGATTAGGTCAATTTGTCCTTCACATATTATTACTGATTCTTGTTTTGCAATGGCTCTCTTTGTTTTATCAAGACCGAAAAAGATATGGCTTTTTTTAAATATTAACGTTTCAGGAGAATTGACGTACTTAGCGATTTTGGATTTGGCATCCATGGTTCGTCCGCTAAACGCTATCGTTTCTCCAAAGTCATTATTTAATGGAAACATGATTCGGTTTCTGAATCTCGCGTATAGGCCCTTCTGAGGTGCTTGATCATCTCTGAGTGACATGAGGCCGCTTTCCTTCATGAGGTTGCCGCTGAAGCCTTGGTCTCGAGCCCAGTTTGAAAATTCAGTGCTATTTGCTGGAGCAAAACCAATCTGCCAGTTCTTAGCAATTTGATTTGTGATTTTGCGTTCTTTTAAGTAGTCCCTCGCATTTGATGCGTCAGTTGAAAGGCTTTTCATGAGATACTCATGGAACCATTCTCCTGCAGTTCTGTTTATTTTAGTGATGTCTTTTCTTAGTTGTATTTCTTTTTTAGCTTTAGGGCTTTGTTCGTCTTCTTGAACCGTGATGCTAGCCATTGACCCAAGTCTCCTAACGGCTGAAGGGAAATCGAGATTTTCATAATTCATTACAAAACCAATTGCATTTCCCTTTGCATTGCATCCGAAACAATAATATGCCTGTCTTGTTGGGCTCACCTTAAATGATGGAGACTTTTCAGAATGGAATGGGCAGACTGCCCAAAAGTCTTGACCTTTTTTTTGAAGAGGGAAATATCCTTCAACTAATTCAACGATGTCAGTTGAGCTTAAAATTTGCTGAATTGTTTCTTCTGGAATTGGCATTTATTGATTAAAGGCATTAAGTCGCCGGTTTTCCCTTTAATAAGATGTTTGATATGTTTAAAAATGCACTAATCGTTATTGGCTGGGACCATCCTATAATGCAAGAGATTATGAATCGTTGTCATTTCTGTAAAAGAGAATCATTTAAATTTATCAAAATATTTTTTCTTTCTTTTTATCTAGGCGTTTTTGCTAATGGTTCTGCTTTAGCTGACCAATCTAGTTTCGATGGGAAAGCTGTAGTTATAGATATTAATAACTATTCCTTCATTGAGTTGAATCAAGGGGGCTATCTCAAAGATTTGTTAGAAAAGTTAAACAAGTCTGATCCTCAAGCCATTATCCTTAACATAGATTGTTCTGGCGGTCTCGCTTCTGAGGTCAAGTGGTTCATTGAGGATTTTACGAAATTTAAAGTTAAGACGATAAGTTTTATTAATGGTGAGGCTAAGGGGGCTGGAGCTTTAGTGGCTCTCTCATCAAGTGTCATTTATTTTCGCAATGATACAGAGATTGGAGGAGAGCCAGATAAATTAGATTGGAGGGGAAGGCTCGATTTGTTGCCGCAACGGTTCACTGATCTGAGTTATTATGACATCATTGAAGATGTATCAAAAACTTTTAATGAGGATGTTCTTCGTGCGCAGTTGTGTAGGGGAGTCTGTGATCGAGACAAGGAAGTTAAAGTGAATGGTATTCGCTTTTCGAGGGCAGGAGAACATTTGGTTATTAAAAAAGCTAACTTAGAAGAGCTTGGAATTAAGGGAGGTTCGGCTTCTAATATTGAAGAGATATTAAGTCAGGAAAAGCTGTCGGCTGAGGTGATTCGCCTCAAGTCACCACTAGTTATAATCGAAGAGGATGTGAATACGCACTCAGTGAAGGAAAGTCGCTCATTGAATGGGAAGGCTGAATCATTAGTGGATGATGATTCGAGCAACTTTGGTGAGACGCGAGTAGAAAGTTATGAAGGAAAGATCGTTGTTATTCCCATTGGTATGGAATCATTGGTGAGAAAGACTAAATTTGAATTCATCCAAAGGATCATAAAAAAAGCGGAGGAGGATCAGGCTTCTGCAATTATATTCGATCTCAATACGCCCGGCGGGATTGCATGGTACACTGAAGAGATTATGCTTTCAGATCTTCAAAATCTTTCTTTGCCCACTTACTCATTTGTTAATCCTAAAGCGATGTCAGCAGGTGCTCTAATAGCAATTGCGACTGATTATATATACATGCATGAGCCTAGTACGATTGGCGCTGCTGCGCCAGTGATGGGTAATGGGCAGGACATTCCTGAGGCTATGTTAAAGAAGGTTTTGAGCGATATTGTTTCTACTGCTGATAACGTTGCTCGACTCAAGGGGCACGATCCAGCAATTGCTAAGGCTTTTATTGATACAAAGGCAGAGCTTACAATTGAGCTTCCAGTAATTACCAGTGAAGGCAATCTTAGCTACGAGAATGCATTCACTCCTGATTCTGAAAATGATTTGTTAGTTCTAAATGCTTGGGAGGCTACGCAGGTAATTAATGGTAAGAAAATTTTTGCTACAGATATTGCTTCATCGGTTGAGGACCTAGTAGAAAAAGCTAAAATCAAGGGTGAAATAATCACAGCAAAACCATTAGGTTTTGAGTTAGTGGGTGATTGGATTGTCAAGTTGGCTCCTTGGCTTTTACTGTTTGGTATTGCTGGCGCTTATATGGAGTTAAAAGTTCCTGGATTTGGGTTGCCGGGCTTTCTCTCTCTCATTTGTTTTGGTTTATTCTTTTTTGGTCACAATGTAGCAGGCTACATGGCGGGCTTTGAGGCTATAGGGGTGTTCGTGCTGGGGCTAATTTTAGTGCTCCTGGAACTCTTTGTGTTTCCTGGGATTCTTGTTTGCGGATTACTGGGTGTTTTTTGCATCATCGGATCACTAATTTATTCGATGGTTGATCCTCTTAATTTAAATTGGGACGGATCGGTAAACTTTTCCGCGTTGGGTGTTTTGTTGGGAGGCCCAGTAATGAATGTGTTGATCGCTTTTGCCGGAGCTTTAGTGGTTGCCTTGTTTTTAATGCGATACATGTCATCAGTGCCGATGATTCGGTGGATGGTCCTTGAAGAAGCTCAAAGGGATGGTCCGGCATTAAATAAACCAAATAGCGGAACAGAAACGTCTTCATTGGTGGGGCTTGATGGTGTAGCGGCTACGGATTTGAAGCCATCAGGATCAGCTACGATCAATGATAAGAGAGTTGACGTTATTTCAAGCGGTGTATTTATCAGTGCAGGGACATCAATAGTAGTTACTAAGCACGAAGGTTCACGCGTAGTCGTTGAGTCGGACGATTCTGAGTCCTAGCCATATTTGTGGTTAAGGAAATTTTGTGAATAACTTGTTAAGAACTTCCAATTCAAAATTTCTAAAAAATTGAAACGCGATTTATTCTTAACTAAAGATTGGTTATGTTAGGAGGGATCAAAGGTTTCAAAATGATAGGCTTATAATTGGCCGTAATTTATGATAAATGACTGATTATGAATTCCTTGGCATGGATGATGTGTTGGGCGAATTGCTATATTTGATGCTCTTTCAGGTATTTTGCTGATGCAGAAATTAATAAACTTTTAAAGCGACTCGATCAATTGGGCTAAGTGAGTAAAGGTCTGTCACAGCTAATTTATTTGCTTTAAAATTCAGATCAGGCATTTTTATTTGCTTCTCAAAAGAAACAAATTAAGAACAACTTAAAGAATTGTTAATAACTCAGGAATATTATGAGTTATATGGTTAGGCGTGTTCGTTTTCGTAAGATCTGTCAGCGAATCTTACCTGATTATCGATGAAGGTGAGTGGCACGTCTCCGATAGGGCCGTTCCTTTGTTTTGCCACAATGAATGTGGCTTCTCCCTCAAGATCATCTCTTTCGTCATCGTCGTCAGCGTAGCGCTCTGGTCTCATCAAAAGTCCAACAACATCAGCGTCCTGTTCGATAGACCCAGATTCTCTTAAGTCGCTAATTCTTGGTCTTCCGCCTTTTCGCTCTTCAGGGTTACGGTTGACCTGGGCGATAACGATTACCGGTATGTGTAGCTCTTTGGCCAATGCCTTGAGGCCTGCCGATATTTCCGATATTTCGATTTGCCGATTATCTTTGCCTCGTTTTGTATTTGAACGCATTAATTGGAGGTAGTCGACAACTAAAAGTTGAATGTCTTCTCGTTGCTTCATGCGTCTTGCCTTTGCTCTCATTTCCATGATGCTAATGCTTGGCGTTTCATCGATCAGCATCTTGCTCTTGGATAGTTCTCCGGCGGCCTTCATTAGCTTCGGAAAGTCTCCACTGTCAGGTATGCCGGCCCTTATCTTTTGGCCGTTGACTCGGGCTCTGCTGCAGAGGAGTCTTTGAACTAAGTCCTGAGTAGTCATCTCAAGACTGAATATTGCAACTGCTTTTTCTTGGTCCACGCTAACGTGCTCGGCGATGTTCATTGCCAGTGATGTTTTGCCCATACTTGGTCTCGCGGCAATGACAATCATTTGACCCGGATGCATACCGTTTAATTGCTTGTCAATGTCTCGAAAACCAGTCGCGAGGCCTTGGATGCTGCCTCGATTTTCGTACATTGATTCAATGTTGGCGATAGCGCTTAGAACATGATCCTTCATGCTCAAATCGTTCTCGTCATTGTCTTCGTTGTCGCCAATGTCTAGGATGCTTTGCTCAACTTCATCTAAGATATGAGAAGCATCGCCTTCATGTGTATATGCAGAATTGATGCAACCAGTGCACGTTGAGATTATTTCTCTTAGCAGATGTTTTTCTTTTACGATTTCAACGTAGAAATCGAAATGACTCGAGTCAGGTACAAAATCAATAAGCTCCAGTACAGCACTCGGACCTCCGACAGAGTCCATGAGATTTTCTCTCATCAAAGCTTCTTGAAGCGTGATGGGGTCAATCGGCTTGCCCTCATCAGATAGATTTATTATCAGCTCATACAAAGTCTTATGAGCAGGAACATAGAAAGCATTTGAATCAAGTTTCTGAACGGCTTCGCCAACGATGTCATCTGGTGACTGAAGCATTGCGCTTATCACGCCCTTTTCTGCGTCAGCGTTGCTGGGGAGTGTGCGTGATATTTCTTGAGCAGTTGGCGCTCTGTTTCCGGGCGATTCCTTTATGTTCTTAATTTTCGAATCTATGGCCTGTAACTGAGGCGCTGGCTCAGCTAGTTGGGGTTGTTCCTTGTTCTCCATTCTTGGTTGATATTGAATATATAGGATGAACAAATAATTGTATATTAGCTACAATTATATTCAATACTCAACCGAATGTTAATAACTCGGTCTCAAGAAAGATTATAAAATGTATTAATCATGAGAAGATTAAATACAGAGTCTGCTGTCCAGGGATTCTTCTTGGACAACTGTTTAGTGAGTTATCCGCAGTGAAAAGATTTTAAGATTCTGAACTGTCTTGTTCGTCCTCGTTTTTCTGGTCTGTCACTATCGCAGAAACTTTAATTTTAAGGGTAGCTGTAACATCAGGATGTATGTTGATGTCTACGTCAAAGTCGCCAGTTTTCTTGATAGGTTTTTTAAGCGCAATTTGTTTGCGGTCGATGTCCCTGAATTGACGGTCAGTGTCAGCTAATGAATTCTGAATGTCCTTCGTGGTTACAGACCCAAAGGCCTTGCCTCCTTGACCAGTAGCGAGTTCAAACTTGAGTCTTTGCTTGTTCAATCTATTGGCTAGCTTGTTTGCGGACTCTAGTTCATCTGCTTCTCTGATCGCTCTGGCTTTCTTTAGAGCTTCTATGTGTTTAAGGTTTCCCTTCGTAGCTTCAAATGCTTTGCCTTTAGGAATTAGAAAGTTTAGGGCGTATCCGCGTCTGACTTTAATTACATCAGCTTCAGCGCCTAGGTTTTCTACTTTTTCTTTTAATATGACGTCTATTTGAGACATGGTATTTTCTTTTTTGAGGCAGATTCTAAGTGCTGAGGATTATATCGGCACACATTTAATGGGGCGATTCCATTACCCGTGATATTCTTTATTGTCAAGATAAGGTCTTTGGAAGAGCTTTAGATTAAATGATATTTTTCAGGTAAAAATATTCCTTTTACACTACAATGAAAGTTTATAGCTACGAAAATGAGTCTTTTCCATAGGAAATTGTCAGCAGTTTGTCTTCTTCTATTAATTTTCGGTGAATTAATAATTAATGTTGGGTGTAAGGATACTTTAAAGTCTGGAGTCGCTGTTATTACTAAAGGTGCAAAACATGACTATTTATCAGATGCTGGAGAATGGTTAGGGCCTTTTGGAAATTACCGTAACGGGCATTCAGCCGAATCAAATTGGCATCAAGACTGGTTCAATGTTGAGCCAGAACTATTGTGGAAGAATGAACTTGGGTTTGGAGTGGCCAGTGTCACCTGTCTCAATGGACGAGCATACTGCATTGGCAATGCTGACGATGAAGAGGTCGTTCAGTGTTTTGATTCCAGCACGGGCCAAGTTGTATGGAAATTTTCCTATCCATGTCCAATAGATAAAAGAATGTTTGAAGGAGGTTCTGCTTCGACTCCTGTAATTGATAAGGTTAGGGGCTCTCTGTATGTTCTTAGTCATCAAGGTGAGCTTCGCTCGTTGGGACTTAATGACGGCAAAGAACGGTGGAAGATTTCATATATAGAAGATCTAAAAGGGAAAAGGCCAACTTGGGGATATTCCAGCTCACAATTGTTGAGTGGCGACATCTTAATCACTGTTCCAGGTGGTAAAGGATCGGGCGTTGCTGCGTTGGATCCCGGTACAGGTGAAAAGAAATGGTCTTTTGGTAGTGATGAGGCGGCTTATTCTTCTCCTGTTCAAATCAATGGCGAAGCAGAGGGCGGTGGAAATGTGATGCTTTTTAATTCGTACGGTCTTAGCCTCATAAGTCCACGCTTTGGCAGGCTCGTGTCGAAGATAAGATGGAAAACTGACTACGATGTTAACGCGGCCTTGCCTCTATATATTAACGGCCATGTTTTCATATGCTCCGGATATGGTAAAGGAGGCGGCATGTTTCGCATTAATGAAAACAAATTGGATCTTATTTATGAATCAAAGGATACAATGTGTCAGTTTCAATCACCGATAGAGTCAGGAGGGCATGCCTACATGGTGATAGGTGATAACTCGACCAAGGCAAAGTTAGCATGCATGAGTCTTGAGGATGGCTCAATTAAGT
>JASLJT010000078.1:0-7928 GCA_030747955.1 Verrucomicrobiales bacterium
AGAAGGATCGACTGGTAAGAGTGTCTTCACCCAGGGCTTTTGACTGATGGTATTAATGAAATTCGTAAAAGCAACTTTGACTCTGTCCACTTCGCCTGATTCAAACTTTCGGATAACAAAATTCGTCACCGCTTTGACTTCCTTGAAGATGACTGGATCACTGACTGTAAAATCAGCTAAGAGGTCTTTCTTAGAACGGGCCAGAGTTCCCTTCCCCTTATTACCGATAGTGACAAAAGAGGTGATATCCGATTCCTCTTCCATCACGAGCCTCATGAGGTTCGTATTTAATCCCCCGCAAAGACCTTTGTCGGTAGAAATTACTATGAATAGTTCACGGTTAACCTCACGAACATTCATCAAGGGACTAGCATCGAGTTCTCCTTCATCCAGTGCAAGATGCATCAGCATCTTGTTTAATTCCTCAGCATAACGCCTACCAGAGAGGGCCTGGTCCTGTGCCTTCTTCATCTTGGAAGAAGCCACCAGTTCCATCGCCTTGGTGATTTGGGCAGTGCTTTTTACCGACTTGATGCGTCGGCGGATGTCACGAGTATTAGCCACAATTTAAATGTTCAATGAATTCTATGCGCTGTATGTTGTCTTAAAGTCTTCGATAGCTGACTTGAGTTCGTCAACAATTTCATCTGTCAGGACCTGCTCCTCACGGATCTTAGCCATCACAGATTCCTTACGGGTTGTCAGGTATTCCTCCATCTTGGCCTGAAAATCTTTGACCTTCTCTACGGGAATATCATCAATGTAACCATTTTGCATGGCAAAGAGTGTTGCTACCTGAACTTCAAGAGATTGAGGAGCAGAGAGCTTCTGTTTGAAGAGCTCCACGATTCTGTTACCACGATCAAGGAGGGCCTTTGTCTGTTCATCAAGGTCCGAACCGAACTGAGCAAATGCCTGCTTTTCCCGGAACTGAGCCAAGTCGAGCTTGGTCGTTCCTGAAACTTTTTTCATAGCCTTGGTCTGTGCTGCGGACCCTACCCTGGACACTGAAAGACCAACGGAAATGGCTGGCCGTATTCCCTGAAGGAAGAGATCCGTCTCGAGGAAGATCTGGCCATCCGTGATCGAAATAACGTTCGTCGGAATATAGGCAGAAACGTCACCGGCCTGAGTTTCAATAATAGGTAATGCAGTCAGTGACCCATCACCATTCTTCTCATTGAGTCGGGCTGAGCGCTCAAGTAAACGGCTATGCAGATAAAACACGTCACCTGGATAAGCCTCACGTCCTGAAGGACGGCGCAAAACAAGAGAAACTTGTCGGTATGCCACGGCGTGCTTGGAAAGGTCATCAAAAACAATGAGCGCATCCATTCCATTGTCCATGAACCACTCACCCATAGAAGCTCCGGCATACGCAGATAAGAACTGGTTCGTTGCTGAATCAGATGAAGAAGCCACAACAATCGTGGTATATTCAAGAGCTCCGGCCGCCTCTAAAGTGGAAATGATACGAGCAACACTGGACTGCTTCTGACCAATGGCTACATAGATTGAATAGACTGGGCGAAAATCTTTTGTGTTGTTTTCCTCGGCAGCTCTGTTCTGCTTCGCCTGAGAAATAATCGTATCGATTGCAATGGTTGTTTTTCCTGTCTGACGGTCCCCAATGATAAGCTCCCTCTGACCCCTTCCGATCGGAATCATAGCATCTACCGCCGCAATTCCTGTCTGCAGAGGCTGACTCACTGATTTCCGGGGAATGATTCCTGGAGCAATCTTCTCTACTGGGTAATTTTCCTTGGCAGTAATTTCGCCTTTCCCATCTATGGGCTGGCCCAAAGCATTAACGACACGGCCCAATAGCTCCTTACCTACAGGGACCTGTAAAAGTTTTCCTGTAGTCTTCACTTCATCGCCCTCTTTAATGTCGAGACCTTCACCGAGAAGGATGCAACCGACTTCGGTCTCCTCCAAGTTCAGAGCCAGACCATAAAGACCACCGGGAAATTCAATCATCTCATTGAGCATGACATCACTGAGCCCTTCGACTTTAGCGACTCCGTCACCGATTTGGCGCACGACTCCGACATTTGATTTAGTGACTGCCGTTTTAAGTTCGGCAATTTGTGTTTCGAGTTCCTGTAGGATATTGCTCATTTGAGTTTCCTCTTTGTTTAGTTCTTTTGAATTAGTTAAAGTTTATTTTTAAGTTCCGTGAGTCGAGCCTTGACGCTACCGTCCCAGACATCGCTGCCAACCTTGACTCTCATTCCACCGAGAAGGTCCGGATTGACCTTGAATTCAGCAGTTAACGTACTGCCATACTTGCGGCGTAAATCTTCTATCACGGCATTGCCTGCCTGCGCTCCAAGTTCAGTCGCCGTCTCAATAACTGCCTGACGCTGCTCCACGTCCAAACGAACGAGCCTGCCAAATTCCTGAAGAATGGCAAGGTAGCCGCGGGGCTTTGCCTCGGAAACCTTAGTAGTTATCTCTTTGATCCGATCATGATCCAAGATCCCGTCCTTGTGGCTGAGACGGAGAAGCTGTCGCGCGGAGCGAGCTGCATCTTTGGTGACCTTCATTGCTTAATAATTAAAATAGATAATAAATGTTTTTATAATGAGACCTGCGAAGACGTTTCTTCATTAATTTTCGCCTGATCATCATCATTGAGGATCTTTCCTGTGACCTTAGTAGTCGTATCAATTATGAGTCTGCCCACATCACGTTTTAATTCAGCACGAAGTTGCTCTTGTTCCAATGCGCCTGCCTCATGAGCCTTGGCAACAATGGCAGAAGCTTCCTTAGTAGCCTCTTCTCTTTTCTTTTCCGCTAAGACCTCAGCACTTTCTCTGGCCTCACCAATTAAAAGCTCGGCCTTGGAATTTGCCTCAGAAATAACTTCTCCTTTTTTTACCTCAGCGTCTTCAAGGTCTTTGGATATTTGCTTCAGGTTCTCCTCACCTTCCGCAATCCGCGCTTTGCGTTCATCTAAGATTTGACGGACCGGGCCAAAAGCAAATTTCCTAAGAATGAAAAAGACAATTAGAAAAATAATGATCTGGGCAATTAATTTTGGTGTGTCCACTCCTAGAGTTTCCAGAATACTCCCAGAGCCTTCTTCGGATCCTCCGGCAGCTGCGAGCATTGATATGGACTGATTGATAAAATTCATCGCAAGGTCAGTTTAATAGATTTATTTTTTAGTTCTTTCTATTAGGTCCGCCGCACTTTGAAATGCGGCGAACCTCATTGAAATACAGACTTTAATTGCCTTGGAAGGCAAGGATCAAACCGTAAATCGCAATCGCTTCCGCAAGAGCCATTCCAACAATCGAAATGGTTAAAATCTTACCGAAAGCGCCTGGATTACGTCCTACTGCTTGCGCTGCACCAAGCCCCACAAGACCAACACCGATCCCGGCGCCCGTTCCTGCTAAGCCCAAACTCACGGAGCCTGTCAGCTCTGCTAATAGTGGTAATAGTTCCATTGTCATTTTATTTTTATTTGTTACTTATTTTTATTATTTTTGGACGCTGCCCACTGACACGCATGGTCACAACGCCAAGATCGATTTAAAATTTAGTGGTCTTCCTCCCCATGACTGGTTGACAATTGAATATAAACAGCACAGAGAAGTGCAAAGACCATGGCCTGCAAGACACCTACCAAAATTTCCATGAAATAAAACGGTAAAGGTAAGAGTATAGCGCAAATAAACTCAACGGCAGGACCCATCCCAAATTTGGCTCCCATACTTCCCATCAAATGGAGCAGGTTCTCACCAGCAAAAACATTACCAAAGAGTCGTAAGGAAAGTGATACCGGTCTTAAGCAAATTGACACTATTTCAATTGCCCCAACAAACATAAATATTGGTGCCAGCACATAACGCATTGTTCCAATCACATCACCAGGCGCCGCGAATGTATGTTTAATGAATCCCCAGACTCCAGTCTCCTTAATGGTAAGGTAAAACCATAATAGCATGAAACAGATAGCCATTCCCAAAGTCTGATTCACATCAGCCGTGGCAGGCCGGAGGATCGGTGTTACTATGTGTCCTGCAGAATCCTTGGATCCTATCGTTCCGACGCCCGGCAACAAACCGAACCAGTTCGCAACTAAGACGTAAATAAATATAGTCGCTAAAAGACCAAAGCACTTAGGAGCCACTTTAGGACCAACGATCTGCTCGACCTGACCATAAAGAAACTCAACAATGAACTCGAAGAAATTTTGGAATCCTGACGGGACCCTCTCCACTTTCTTTGTTGCCTTACGAGCCGCCCACAGCATAAGAATCAGAACAATAGCTGCCACGAAGAGTGAATTAGTTAAGAAAGGCAAGAAAGGCAAAAGAGGCTCTGCCGTCATCGACACGCCAAGCAGGGAAAATGAGCTTGGATCGAATAGGCTAGGGGCTTCTGGCGCAAATTTAATCATTTGATTGCGTTTATCTATGATACGACACAGGACTTTTGCCTTATAAATGGCAACCCATATGCAAACCACAGATGCGGTCGCATTAAATCACTTATCACTTTTTTTTCAAAGCCAATTTACATAATTTTTTCCTCTTTTTAGGGAATGTGAAATGCAGGGAAATCTTAAGGAAAATCACAAATCGTGCTCATTCCTTAAATTGTAATGACAATCCAACGCTCAAATATGGGCATATCATGCATTAAGGCGATTAATTGGTAAGAACTTTCTGAGAAAAATCAGGATTTTTCTCAGATTATTTCTCCTACCAACCTCTCAATAAAGGACTACAATAAGCACCTCAAACCCTTACTATGCGCATACTTGTCACTGGAGGAGCCGGTTTCTTAGGCTCACATCTCTGCGACCGACTCATCGACAACGGTGATGAGGTCATTTGCGTGGATAATTTCTTTACCGGAAGAAAGGAGAATATCGCCCACCTTGTGCCCAATCCCAAATTTGAATTAATCGAGCATGATGTGATCGAACCTTTCGAATTTGAAGTGGATCAGATCTACAATCTCGCCTGTCCAGCCTCACCGCCCCATTATCAATTCAATCCGATAAGAACCATTAAAACCTCCATCATGGGGGCCATGAATTCTCTGGGTCTGGCAAAAAGAGTCAATGCTAGGGTCTTACAAGCTTCCACATCAGAAGTTTATGGTGATCCTGAAGTTCATCCTCAACCTGAAACTTACAAAGGAAGCGTCAATCCTATTGGGATACGGGCCTGCTATGATGAAGGAAAAAGATGCGCAGAAACATTGTTCTTTGACTATTACCGGGAAAACAAAGTCGATATTCGGGTAGCCAGGATCTTTAATACTTATGGCCCACGAATGCTTCCAGATGATGGCAGGGTCGTTTCCAATTTTATTGTACAGGCCCTAAAAGAAGAAAATATCACCATCTATGGGAACGGAGAACAGACCCGTTCCTTCTGCTACGTTAATGACTTAGTCGAAGGGCTCATCAGGCTCATGAATCAAACCGATCAGACCGGACCCATTAACATAGGCAACCCGGGAGAATTCACTATCCTTGAATTAGCTGAACAAGTACTGGAAAAAACACAGAGTAAATCCAAGATCACCTTTCATCCTCTCCCGGGAGACGATCCGCTTCAGAGGCAGCCTGATATTGCATTAGCGAAAAAAGCACTGGACTGGGAACCAACGATCGCACTTGAGGAAGGCTTACAGAAAACAATCAATTACTTTAAAGAAGAGCTCAATTCACATTGAGAATCATTCAATTCGCTTGTAATTAATCATATAACCAAATCACTTTATCCGTTTCCATCAAAGGAATGGCAACTAAAATACATAAGATATGCTGCGTTGGTGCCGGTTACGTCGGCGGACCAACAATGGCAATGATTGCCAATAAGTGCCCGGACATCCGAATCGATGTCGTTGATATCAATGAACAGAGAATCGCTGAATGGAACTCAGAAAAATTGCCCATCTATGAACCTGGGCTTTCGGATCTGGTCACTGAAGCGCGGGGACGTAATCTTTTCTTTTCCACTGAAACAGAAAGGGCAATCAGAGAAGCAGACATTATCTTTATTTCGGTAAACACACCAACTAAGACTTATGGTCAGGGAGCTCACCGGGCCGCGGACTTGCGTTATATCGAAGCCGTTTCAAAGGCCATTGCAGAGAATGCTGAAGAGCCTAAAATTGTCGTGGAGAAGAGCACAATTCCTGTCCGAACTGCCGAAGCGATCAGGGCAGTCTTCGATGCAAGTGACACCGAGCATCACCACGAAGTCTTATCGAACCCGGAATTCTTGGCAGAAGGGACCGCCATTTCGGACCTCGAAAGTCCTGACAGGATTCTGATAGGAGGAGAACAGACCCCAGGCGGCCTAGAAGCAATCAATCAATTAGCTGATATTTACAATCACTGGATCCCTGAAGAGAAAATCATCAAAACAAATCTCTGGTCATCCGAACTATCAAAACTTGTGGCAAACGCTTTCTTGGCTCAGAGAGTATCTTCCATCAATAGCATCTCGGCTCTTTGTGAGAAGACAGGAGCAGACGTGGATGAAGTAGCGAAGGCCATCGGTTCAGATTCCAGGATCGGTCCAAAATTTCTGAAAGCATCCATAGGGTTTGGGGGGTCATGCTTCGAAAAAGATATATTAAATCTCGTTTATTTATGCGAACACTTCGGACTACCCGAACCTGCCCAGTACTGGGAATCTGTATTGCTGATGAATGATTGGCAAAAACAGCGGTTCGCAGATCAAATCGTTGATTCATTTTTTAACACTATTAACGACAAAGTCATTTCAATCTTAGGTTTTGCTTTTAAAAAAGACACCAATGATACACGCAAATCACCAGCCATTGATGTTTGCAAGCGTCTCCTTGAAGAAAAAGCAACGCTGAAAATCTATGATCCAAAAGTCGAATCAAATAAAATTTACGATGACTTAGAAACGGACGAAGAAAACCCCAACATCATTATTTGCTCCAATCCCAATCAGACCTTTGAAAAGGCTCAGGCAATTGTCGCACTCACTGAATGGGATGAATTCACTGATATCGATTTTGAAGCCGCCTATCAGGCCATGCAGAAACCCGCATGGATCTTTGATGGGCGAAACATTCTGGATCACAAGAAACTGGCTGAAATTGGATTCAAAATACGATCCATAGGGAAGCCGAACGAAGATTAAGAAAGCCTTCGTTCTAGATACTTAGGCAGCATAGCAATAGTTTCTCTTTCCATGTCGCCATTCATTTTGCGGTTATAAGTACCAGACTCAAAGTCAACGTCTTCAGTCATCGATTCCTGTGCGCGATCAATGGCAAGGGGCAACATTTCCAGCTGAATCTCATATAACCTTTCCGAGAGATCAAAGATCGTATCATCCTCATGCAAATCGATGGTGCGCCGTTCTAAAATTTTACCCGCGTCTACCCTCTCATCAATGAGATGAGAAGTCACTCCCAGAGGAATATCGTTCCGAATGGACCAGAGCAAGGCATCTAAGCCTCGGGACTCGGGAATCATCCCGGGATGAAAATTAATGATTCCATTACGAAAGCCATTGATAACATCAGCCTTAAGGATACGTGCTCCCGCAATGATTCCGATCTCTGGATTAATTTCCTCAATTAGCGTATTAATCTGAGACCCTTGATGAGGAATCTGATGATATTGAGCTCCTATAGATTTTGCCACATCAGAAGGATGTAATGAGGTACGATGACGGATCTTTGTCCTGACCTCTGAAGGAGAAATATCAAGTTTAACAGCATCCGCTGCAAAGACATGATTGACCTTAATTCCGCACGCGAAAAGATGAAAAAGAAAGTCCTGCGTTTTCCGGTGAGGAAAATTATATGCAAATACAATGACTTCTTTCATTAAAACAATTTGCTCAACGCATATTTAATAATTCTGTAACGCGAACAACTTCCAACCCACTCTGCCCATCTGATATAGGTTG
>JASLJT010000079.1:0-22703 GCA_030747955.1 Verrucomicrobiales bacterium
TGACAAAAGCACTGAACTGGACAGACAACAATTACTACAATGATTTGAACTTCTCTCCTCTGCGTTACACGCTCAATACCATTCAGAACAGATCAAGATCCAGAGATTGTATCAGCCCCTCGATCCTGATTCTATTTTGATTATCAAAGAAGATACAAAAAAAGATTCATCTGAAGTCTTCCAGCAGGTGAACAAAATTCTTCAGAACGCCAATTACCGGAAACTTCCGACAGGAGAGCTAGAAACTGCCGTTGAAAATGCGACGGCCCTTGGTCTGAGGATGAAAGTTAATTTTTCTCTTTTCGAGGAGTTGCACGTTTATGGTCGAGGCGATGAAACAGAAACCTGGACCAAGAAGAGCTGGTGGAAATTATTTAAAGAGGAAAAATTTGATGTTAAGGTCTTTCAAAGGCTCATCATTGCCTTCCGTTTAAAAGAGCACGATAACCTTCCCAAAGGACAGTCCAGTTCGTTCGTCTACCTGAAAAGTTTCAAAGGAATTCCTCATTCAGATTTACACACTTTACTACCCGGAACGCAGGTCAAAATGAGTCTCTTTGACCGGGGGAAAATAATCATCCCGGCACTCTCTGGATTAGTGATGAGCATAGTCAAGATTGTCCGGCTCGTAGTCGCTGTCACGATCTTTGCTACACTGGCACAATTCATCAAATACTGGGTCATCCCTGCAGCCGTCATCTATTATATTATCAAGGGATTTCTTTCTTATAAGAAGACCAAAGACAAGTACCAGCTGAATCTGACAAGGCACCTCTACTTTCAGAACCTAGATAACAACTCTGGGGTCCTGTTGCGGATCCTGAATGAAGCCGAGTTACAAGACTATCGTGAAATGGTAATTGCTTATTACGTGCTCTGGAAATTCGGAAACGCAGGAATGCGATCCGAGAAAATAGATGAGATCGCTGAAAATCAGTTACTAGAAACGATTAATCAGAAAATCGATTTCGAAGTTGATGATGCTCTAGAAAAACTTGAATCGATTAAACTTATTTATAAAGAAGGGGACCTTTGGTTTCCTTTAACAATAAACGATTCCATGAACGGGCTGAATGAATTGTTAAGCAAATAAAGAATTCAAGGTCTCAATTAATCACTAACTGAGACCAGTCAGTGTCCCCGAATCATCCACATCTATCCTCTCACTGGCAGGTACCCTAGGGAGACCAGGCATCGTCATAATTTCTCCAGCAAGAGCAACCACAAATTCTGCCCCGTAAGCCACTCGAACTTCACGGATAGGCATTTTAAATCCAGACGCAGCGCCCCTCTTAGTTTGATCAGCACTGAAGCTGTAGGGCGTCTTGGCAATGCATATCGGAAAATTTCTAACATCGGTCTGATCTAGGGACTTTAATTTCTTAGTCACAGCAGGAGTCAATTCAACATCATCGGCTCTGTATATTTCTCTGGCCACAGTCTGTAGTTTCTCTATCAATGACATGTCATCAGGATAGATTGGCGCAAAGTTGGAAACCTGATCCTCGGATTCAAGCATCTTAACGACTTCCTCAGCAAGATCCTTAGCGCCTTCTCCACCGTTAGCCCAATGCGTAGCAAGAACACATTTTACTCCTTCCGCCTCACAAAGCTCGGTGAATTTTTTTGTTTCGGCCTCAGTGTCAGCAGTAAAAGCATTCAAAGCAACGATAGTGGGAACGCCAAACTTGGAAACGTTTTCAAGGTGCCTTCGAAGATTTGCAAAGCCACGTTCGACGGCTTCTGTATTTTCTTCATCCAGATCGCTCCTTTTGACTCCTCCATGATATTTTAGAGCTCTTATAGTCGCCACAATAACTGAAGCATCCGGTCTTAGGTTGGACTTCCTGCACTTAATATTGAAAAACTTTTCTGCTCCAAGATCAGCACCAAATCCTGCTTCCGTCACTACAATATCTGATAGCTTCATGGCAAGCTTAGTTGCCGCAACCGAATTGCATCCGTGGGCAATGTTAGCAAATGGTCCCCCATGAACAAAGGCGGGAGTCTTTTCGAGAGTCTGCACAAGGTTCGGCTGAATCGCATCCTTAAGTAGTGCCGTCATTGATCCTTCTGCCACAAGTTCTCTAGCGTGAACGTTTTCTCCTTCGCTGTTCTGCCCAACAACGATCTGTCCGAGACGACGTTTCAAATCTCCGAGCCCGCTAGCAAGACAGAAAATGGCCATAACTTCGGAAGCTACAGTGATATCAAATCCAGTTTCTCTTGTGAGGCCATTTATTGCGCCTCCCAGACCAACTACGATCTGTCGAAGGGCCCTATCATTGAGATCGAGCGCTCTTCTCCAAGTCACTTTTCTAGGATCAATGTTCAGCTTATTGCCCCAGTGCAAATGATTATCAATGATCGAAGCCAACAAATTATTCGCAGCACTGATCGCATGGAAATCTCCTGTGAAATGCAGGTTAATTTCATCCATCGGCACGACCTGAGCATAACCACCGCCAGCGGCTCCACCCTTCATGCCGAACGAAGGACCTAGGCTAGGTTCACGAAGGCAAATAGTTGCATTCTTACCGATCAGCCTCAGCCCATCACCGAGACCAATGGTAGTGGTAGTCTTCCCTTCTCCTGCCGGAGTTGGAGAAATCGCCGTAACCAGGACAAGCTTCGAGGATGGCTCTCCATCAATGCTCTGAGGATCAATCTTAGCTTTGAAGTGACCATAAGGGATCAGTTGTTCCTTTTCTAATCCAAGGCACCGCTGAGCAAGCTCAGCGATCGGCTCAAGTTTGGCATTACGCGCAATTTCAATGTCAGACATCTAGTCTATATGAAGCACGAAAACTGCCGCCCAAGTCGACTCTTTTCTTATCTTTTTACTCAAATCAATCCAAAACTTATTCAGCGACCCCCATGTCTGTGACTCTCCAGAAAATTTTCCTGGTACCTTCAGGGACCTGATCCGTGAATGAAGTGAACTCTCCATCACTCAAAATGCCATCATCAATCTCTTCCCAGAAACCAAAATTATCATCGCGATTAGCATCTATTTCCCCATTTTCCATGTCCTCAGAGCGCTCTATAAGATAAACTCTGTTCGGCTTAGAATTCCAGGTCAATGTGATTTCATCACCTTCCTTTTCTATTTCTGTAATCTGGAGAGGCGCAGCACCCGAACCTATATTGATGACTAGGTTATCAATGAAGACGTCCTGATTCGCTCCTCCAACGCGAGCAGAAAATCCAAAATTGTAAGAATCATCACCGACGAAAGTTAAAGGCACATCTTCGAAATCCGCATTAGTGAGCAGGCCTTCTGTTTTAAAGGATGCACCGTTCACTGGATCATAGACAATGGTCACTGGACCAGAAACCGATGTTCCATCATCAAGTATACGCCCATTGATAAACTCTAGGTTAATGTCCTCACCTTCTACCTTCTCGGCAATGTTTACTCCTTGTTCAGGATCTCCGTTCCGCCAAGTATCAATCTCAAAAGATAAGTTCTCAGTGACTAGAGGCGAAGCATCATTCCCATCAACGGCAGCCATGCCCTCCTCAGCAGAACCTGAAATACCTAAATCAAAGTTACCGTAATTAAAGGATAACCCGTCCGCCGGATCGTTTCCTCCAGGGCCATCAGAAATCTCAAGATCAAAGGTTGCTATCCATCCACCAGAAGAACCTTCAAGTGTCGGGATTGTAAAGCTTGAGAAACCAAGGCCCTGACCATCTCTCGTTAGTTGCAATCTTCCATCAACTACACTCGCTGCAGTACCATACATGACAGTACCATCATCCAAATCGGTTGTACCGTCAGGGAACCCATCAAAGTCCTGCACATAGCCCTTGGGCCGGGCCTGAGGCACTGTAGGATCGGTTCCAAGAACGAGCTCTCTTCCATCACTGACCAGATCCTCATCAGTATCAGTCTTGTGAGGATTCGTGCCGGTATCTGTCTCACTAACAAAGTTACCGGTATTTGTCTCAACACCATCAAGTAGCCCATCACCATCAGAATCTGCCATTTTTGGATTAGTCCCGGTCATCATACTATTAACGAAGGTTCCGCTCCCATCTTCGACCCCGTCATTCAGTCCATCATCGTCCGTGTCCGGATCATTAGGTATCGTTCCGCGCTCGAATTCATCCATGTTAGTCGATCCATCATTGTCCGGATCATCTTCCGGGCCCTGTTCTAGATTATCAAAGAACTGCTCCTCCCAAGCATCAGGCAAATCGTCATTATCACTGTCGCCGGAAGGCACAAAAGAGGTCTCTAAAAGATGATAGTTAGCCACATTGAATCCATCACCAACGAAGTCACCCTTTTCATTATGCACGAAGAGTTGGCACTGAGCACCTCCTCCACGTTCCCAGAAAAGAAATTCCATTTCATGCGCTCCGAAAGAAAGGTCCACAGCACCTAAGCTCGTGGCAGAGCCTCTATTGGCATCAAATACAACGACCGGCTGACCATCAATATAAAAACCACCCCCATCATCGGAATTAAAGCCAAAAGTATACATACCTGGTTCAGTTATGAAGAGTGTCCCCGTAGCCATTATAGCAAAGTCATCCTGGTTCACGTCCTGAGCCTCAAAGAGAGGGAACGGCTTCGGATCCGGAAAGGGTCCATTCGCATTGTCCCGAAAATTAATAGTGTCATGAATAGTAACACTTTCAGGCTCTGCTAACCCAACACCATCAAAGAGGTCACGCGTATTTGTTATTGAGTTCAAAGGGTTATTCGATTTCGCATTCCGAACAATCCAGAGTAGAGGGAAATCCTCACCATCGAGCGGGTCACTTCCCCTTTCGACTTCGGTACCGTCATTGATAGAGTCCTCATCAGTGTCTGCCGTGTGAGGATCGGTTCCTGTATCATCAGCATCGACGAATGTACCCGTGTTCGTTTCCACTCCATCGAATAGACCATCCGAATCGGTGTCCGGGACCAGAGGATCTGTGCCAGTATTTGATGCATTAACGAAGTTACCGGTCCCTGTCTCAACATTATCAGAGAGCCCATCATTATCAGTATCAGCTTCCTGTGGATTAGTTCCAGCAACGAACTCATCAATATTTTTCAATCCATCTGAATCAGGATCTTCCGCCGAATCATCGACTGTCTTATCCAGATCATTTTCATCCTCATAATAATCAGGCATTCCATCACCATCGAGATCATCTAGGATCCTAATGACTACGGAATTAATTTCCCAGTTAGGGATTCCGACGCCGCGCGAGGCACAGTCCCAAGCCCCTAAAAATCTTATACTGAGACTACTGCCAGCCTCAATACTTCCAAGCTTTGCGGTACTGGTAATAAAATCACCAGCAAAGTACCCTTCCGAATTTCCATTAAATCCGTCCCCTCCTTTAATGACATGATTTCCAATCAGGTTACTGAAAGTATAGCCGTTCTCACTGAAATCGTCAGTCGGAACGGTCTTGAATTCCTCCCCATCAATTGAATACTGTAAAACGGTCCCGTCCCACTCTGGCTCGATACTGTATCGATGCGCAAAACTCACTTCGATACCCGCAGTGATAGGAACATCAATTTCCGGACTCGTTATATAATTGGTTGCCGGACCCTGATCATCACCTTCCATTGACCAGGTCCCTGGGTCCTCATTATAAAGAGAGGGTATAGGAGAGTTTCCTTCAGCAAGTTCAATGAATCCTCCATCATCCTCAACGAAGTCCTCAGACAACAGGATCGAAGGATCAGAGATCGCCTCAACAGTGAATGTATCAATTTCCCAGTTTGGCAATCCAGGTCCTCGGGCAGCTTCGTCCCAGGCGCCCACAAAACGTATCACTACATTTTCTTCCGCGTTAAGGCCTCCGAGATCGACGATACTCGTGATAAATTCTCTCTGAGAATAACCTTCAGAATCACCATTAAATCCTTCACCGCCCTTGAAAACGTGATTCCCTTTCAAGTCACTGTAAGTATATCCATTCACCGTAAAAGAACTATTTGGTATGAACTCAAAGTCTCCACCATCGATGGACACTTCTAGTGCTACAGCGTCCCATTCAGCTTCGATACTATATCGATGATCAAAAATGACCCGGACTCCCCAGGCCCCTTCAAGTTCAATTTCAGGGCTAGTCAGAAAATTAGTGGCTGGGCCACTATCATCGCCTTCCATTGACCATGTCCCCAGGTCCCCAGTTGATGTCGCTAAATGGATAGCTATGATGGGATCACCCGCAGCGAGTATGGAATTTCCGCCCGCTTCTTCTGCATCAAAGAACTGAACCTCGGCAATTTGCATGGAATTGTCTACCGGATTCTTCACCGTAGGAAATATCAACCGGTAAGAAGAGTAAGCGCTTGCGTTAGGGAAATTGACGACCGTGCCCGGAGTATTACGGGAATCCGGCAAGCTAAGATCACCAGAGGTTATTTCGGTCCAGTCCTCGCTATTTCCCAAACTATGATCCGTGCTGAGAATTGGATCATTTGTGCCATACAAAATAAAACTAGCAGGGTCTCTGGCGGAAGCATCGTTAGCAGTGGCCAAAGAAATACTGCGAACGGTCGAGTCTCCGGAAGACGGAGTCACAATGAACCCCGTATTCAATTTGGCAAAATTAAGATACTTCGTTGAAAAATTACCGTCAATTGCATGGAATGCCTGCTCATTGCCGGGTGACCTGCTCGCGGAAGGCTGAGGATCAAAAGAAAAGACAGCCGGTATCGGACTATTGCCCGTAGCTTCCTGAACAAATGCCCCATTATCATCCTCGAAGTCCGTATAATAAAGTTCATCAGCAATAGCATTTGTCGTAAAAAAACCAAACACCGCAAAAAGAAATAGGCCCTCAAGCCAAATAACTCGTTTCATTATTTATTTATTTTAAAAATTAATATCCCTAGAAATACCCTAGGAACGATGACTGCCAATTAGGCAGTCGAACGATTGTCAGCAAAAAGGAAAAATAATCAACTCTAAATTGATTTATAACTCTTTGGTTACCAGATGATTAAGATTAATTGAATAATTACTCGAATCTCAATTGGTTGCTTCACTGAAGAATTTCCAAAAGGGCCGCCTCTTTCGCAGCTTTAGATTGAAAGTCCAGGGCCCTAAAATAACGGGCCCGTTCCTGTTCAAGAGTCTTTGGGTCCTTGAGAATCTTGGCAATCAAACGAGCAGTTCCCTTGGCGCGACTCCGCCAGATAATATCCTTTCCCGAATCTGAGTTCCAATCATCACCGACTCTCTCAAGCCACGAGGAAAGGCAAGAATCCCAATCACCAGAGGCGGCGATGCCAAGAGCCTCCAAGGACCACCGGTCCCCGGCCTCATGACTCATTGCCAAAGATGCCCATAATTTTGATTTTTCAGCTCCCCTTAAATGCGCAAGGGAAATAGCACATTCCCGCCTAACTTTGGCCGATGGATCAGATGCCATTTTTTCAATGACTCTTATCATAGAAACTCCTTCCTGCCTGGCCAAACGAAGTGCAATGATTCTAATGTCCGGGTCCTTGTCTTGGGAAGCCAGATCCACATAATGCTTCGAACGACCGGGGTTCTTTCCCAATAACCATAAAGCACGGGCCCTATGCCTTGGGTTCTTTGAAAGAAACATCTTCATCAATTCCTTTTCAGATTCTGAGCCCATTTTATGTAACGCATTCCATGCCTTATAACGGACACAATAATTTGGATTCTTAAGAGCATTAACAGATTCCTTAGCAGAACTGTACCCTAGCTTAGGCATTTCGTACCGGGATCCCTCAGGAGCAATCCTGTAAAGTCGGCCCCGCGAAATGTCCCGCTGCGCTAATCCACCGATGATTGGATCGTACCAGTCGCTAATAAATATGGACCCGTCAGGAGCCACGGCAACGTCAACAGGCCTAAAAGATCTGTCCTTCAGGCTCTTCATCATTTCAATTGAATCTGCCTTGTACCCGGCACCATGGTCCTTGACAGGATAGGCCCTTACGACATTGACACCGGACTCACAATGGATGAGCTGATCCCAGTATTTTCGGGGAAGGAGCCGTCCCTCGTAAACTGTAATACCCGTCGGTGCACCGGCCCCTGTTTGCAAAACGTTCGGGACCACCCCAGGATCATTTAAGTGCCAATGAGCCAAAGAAACATTCTTATGCATGCCTGGCCTTTTCTTGCGCCACCCTTCCCCAGTCATCTCATCCAAGTAACCGAAGTTACCTCCTTCCATAATAAAATTAATACGAGTAGCCCGGTTCCCGTCATCATCATTGTCTGACTGCCAAAGTGAACCAAAAGAATCCACGGTCACCTCATAATTATTGCGAAAATTATGACCCAGTATTTCAATATTTTTTCCATCAAGATCACAACGAAAGACCATCCCTCCCCAAAAAGGCTTACCCTTGTCCTCGACGAGCCTTCCATGAATGTCCTCTAATATCTTACCCTCATCAGTCTTCAGGTTCTTGCCAGTGTTTCCAAAATTCCAATACATCTTTCCGTCAGGACCATAAACAAGTGAATGATAGGAGTGATCATATACTGGACGCCCGTCACCGGAAAAAAGAAGCTCTTTTCGGTCAGCCTTGCCATCATCATTGTCATCAAAAAATACCCATATGTTCGGTGTCACTGAAACAATGACACGATCACTCAAAACACAAAGACCCATCGCAGCATCCACTTCCGGACCCTGATAAAAAGTGTCATAAGAATCCATCTTTCCGTCCCCGTCCTTGTCTTCCATTATAATGACCTTGTCACCTTTCGGTCTCTTTCCCTGGTTCGGCCCATAATTGACCACCTCGCAGGCCCATACTCTGCCAAGATGATCGACATCAATATTGCTAAGGCTCAATATGTCTGGCTCCGAAGCGGATAAGGTAAGTTCTAATCCTTCATCCATCTTAAAATTGTCCTCAGCTAAAATGAAATGAACGAAGAGAACATTTAATAAAATGAAATATTTGGCTGTTTTTCCGGCAATAGTGATCATGATCTTAGTTCTTAAAATACTTATACTATGAATAGTCTGTAAGCTCAATTCGCATTGAACCGCATCCCTTATCTGCTAAATTAAAGCTATCCTTAACTTAACTACCCTCCCAAAAATGATTCGGCCCCTCTCAGCCGCGATATCAATTACCCTCATCACTCTGACCCTCACTGATTCCCATTGTTCACCGGACTCGGTCGTGGTTTTCAATGAGGTCCATTACAATCCTGCCGGACCAGAGGAGAGCACTGAATGGGTTGAACTGTTCAATCAGATGGGAATCATGACCGATGTTTCAGGTTGGCGATTGGACGGAATCGAATACACAATTCCGGAAAATACATTCATTGAACCTGGAGGATACCTAGTCATAGCGAAGGTCCCGGGCCCGGGCCAAATAGGCCCTTTCTCAGGCAACATCAATAATGGCGGAGAAACTCTCAGATTATATAACAAGGGAAACAGATTAATGGATGAACTGAGCTTCGGTGACGGAGGAAGGTGGCCAGCAGCAGCTGACGGTTCAGGCACAACGTTAGCTAAGGTCCTGCCCTACTCAGCCAACAAACCTCCCGAGAACTGGACCCATTCCACTCAGCTCGGAGGGACTCCGGGAAGAACAAATTTTCCATCAAGTAGTGAAGAGATACCGACCAAGAAAATTAAACTCATTAATCTCAATGATGAGTGGCGTTACAACGAAAGCGGCAATGACTTGGGCCCGTCGTGGTCAGAGCAAAGTCATGCACTAAACGATGAATGGAAAAGCGGTAAGGGCGGAATAGGGTTCGAAAGCGGCACTACAATTCCTTTGGAAACAAGGCTCAATTTTCCTAGTCGGAACGATCCTTATGTCATCACTTATTACTTCGAACGTGAATTTGATTTGAGAGCCAACCAATTGAGCAATCTTGATTCGCTGATTCTCAGGCATGCCATTGATGATGGCGCCCTGATCCATATCAATGGGAAGGAAGTGCTTAGGGTAAATATGCCCGACGGCAACATTGCATACTCAGATCTGGCTTCTGAAAACATTGAAGTTGATGAGCTTTCCAGTGAAATTTCTGTAGATATATCAGGCCTTGTTGTAGGCAATAATCGCATCTCAGTCGAAGTCCATCAGAGCAGAATCGGTAACAGTGATATCGTGTTTGGCCTAGATCTAGCAGCTAATATTATAGACTCTCCTGAAAGCACTGATGGACGCATTATTTTTAACGAAATCCCTGCATATTCAGAAGAAAATTTCTGGGTAGAACTTGTGAATCCTAACTCCTCAGAAGTCAACGTTGGAGGAATGGTCCTTTCAGTTAATGCTGATACGGAAAAAGAATACTCTTTCCCTGATCAAATCATCGGGCCCGGAGACTTTCTAGTCCTTGATCAGGAAAGAATTGGATTTAGACCAGAGAACGGAGAAAAGCTATTTCTTTATAGTCCCTCATTAGAATCGGTACTGGATGCCCGCGAACAGACGGGCCGCCTCCGCGGTCGTGCAGAACAGAGGAACGGATCATGGCTCTACCCTAACAAAAAAACTCCCGGCCAAAAAAATACCTTCGATCTAAATGAGAGCATAGTCATTAGTGAAATCTGTTATAACCCTCCCGCTTTACCAGCGATCCCACCCATTGCCCCGACCTATGAAAATATTCCACTCGTACCAATAAAGGGAAACTGGAAGATGAACCGGTCCGAGACAGGGCTTCCTAATGACTGGGCAAACACAAATCATGCATTAGGAGGTGAATGGGAAACGGGATCGGCGCCGATAGGGCGTGGGACAGGAACCTTGCCCGTGCCTCTGACGACAGCCTGGTCACAGGCAGACTATTCGAGCAGGCTAACGACCTATTACTTTGAAACAAATTTCTTAGTCCCTGCAACGGTCTTTGCGAGCGCTGAAGAAATACTTTTGACTCACATGATTGACGATGGTGCCGTCTTCTATCTAAACGGCACCGAAATAGGACGCTTTAATATGCCGGAAGGCCCCATCAATTCACAGACAATTGCCAGTCCAACGGTCAGTAATGCCAAGTTAGAAACTCTAAGCATCTCGCTAGCATCCCTTAGCGTCGGGGAGAACAGACTCTCAATTGAAACGCACCAGGGGTCCCAATCAAGCAGTGACATCGTCTTTGGTGCGTCCCTAGAAGCCAGGGTAAAAATCACCGAGGGAATCGAAGGAAAGCCTTACCGGAGCTCAAACAATCAGTGGATCGAAATTGCGAACAAAAGCAATTCCCCAATGAACTTAGGAGGATGGGACTTTGGTGACGGCGTAGAATTTAAGTTCCCCGAACAGACCATTCTGGACCCTGGTGAACATGCCTGCATCGCTGCTAGACAAAAAGATTTCATTCAAGCCTATCCCGACGCCCGCTTATTAGGCACATTCGATGGGAACCTGTCACGATCAGGCGAAAGGATAGTCCTGAGGGATTCAAACAAGAATCCAGTCGATGATATCAGATATCATGACAGTGGACGTTGGTCGAGCGCCCCGGACGGTGGAGGATCGACTCTGGAATTGCGCGATCTTGATGCAGATAACTCTACTGCCGAGGCCTGGTCACAGAGCGATGAAAGTAGCAGGACAAAATGGAAGAATTATTCCTACAGGGGCAGCGCCTCATCGAGCGGAGGTCCTGACTCACAATGGAGTGAATTCAATGTGGGTTTACTCAATGCAGGTGAGGTTCTTATTGATGATATCAGCGTCATTGAGGATCCTGACGGACAGGCAAAACAGATCCTCAGAAATTCAAATTTCTCCGACGATACCAATCATTGGAGATTGCGTGGCAATCACCGCCACAGTGAAATTATCGAGGACCCGGAAGAAGCTGGTAACAAAGTTCTTCGGGTCGTAGCAACGTCAGGGACAGGCCACATGCACAATCAAATGGAAACGACTCTCTTGAGCCGCGTCAGGAACGGCACTGATTACGAAATATCTTTCCGCGCCCGATGGGTGAGCGGAACAAATCTCCTCCATTCTAGGCTCTACTTTAATAGGTTAGCTCATACCACGGTCATTGAGCGCCCAGAACATGTTGGGACCCCTTCCGCAATAAATACTTCATCCCAAGAAAATATCGGTCCCACCTATTATCAATTAAATCATGAGCCGGCAGTACCTAA
Organism: Verrucomicrobiales bacterium; assembly: GCA_030747955.1. Lineage (GTDB taxonomy): Bacteria > Verrucomicrobiota > Verrucomicrobiia > Verrucomicrobiales > DEV007 > EC70. The sequence continues at coordinate 12,097 of JASLJT010000079.1, forward strand.
TTCCGGTCAAACAGTCAGAGTCAGCGTCAAAGCCGATGATCCTGAAGGAATCAATTCGATGCGACTATATTATTCAGTAAATGGTCGCAGCTTTAAATCTTTAACGATGGGAATTAAAGGTGGAAAATATTACGCAACGATTCCAGCCCAAACAAAAAAATCCGTAGTTCAATTTTATGTACGCGGCAGGGACCAGGAAGGTGCGCTTTCATTTTTCCCAGCGGCAGGACCAGATTCAAGAGCCTTATACAAAGTAGACGATGGTCTAGCAGCAACGAACGGTTGGCACAATTTTCGGATCGTTACCACTAATGCTGATCGTGATTTTATCCATAAAGAAACCGAAGTCATGAGTAATGATCGGATCGGAGTCACAGTAATTGATAGGGAAAACGATATTTATTACGACGTAAAGATGCGCCTAAAGGGAAGCGAAAGAGCACGGAGTCAGGACCCGAGAGTCGGTTACAATTTTCGCTTTGGCAGCGACCAGCTTTATAGGGGCATTCATAGGTCCCTCGCCATTGACCGGTCAGAGGGTGTCGGTTCCGGACAATTAGAGATTCTGTTCGACATCATGATCGCCAATAGCGGCGGGATCGTGAGCAGGTACTATGATTTCATTAAAGTCTTAGCCCCAATGGACAGGCACACCAGAGGCGCGACTCTGCAAATGGCAAGATACGATGAAGTGTTAATGGAATCCCAATTCGGTGAAGACGGTGAGGGAAACCTATTTGAATATGAACTAATTTATTACCCTACCACCAATAGCGGAGCCGGCCTCAAACGGCCTCAGCCTGACGGCGTCACAGGAACCTCGGTACGTAACCTTGGTGATGATCCTGAAAAATACAGATGGTTCTTTCTGAAGAGAAACAATAAAGAAGCGAACAATTTTGAACCTATCATGAATTACGCCAAGCTCTTCAGTCGCTCAGGATCTGACTTCGAAAGAGAAGTGGAAAATGTTGTTAATGTCGATGCATGGTTCAGAGGAATGGCATATGCAGTACTCTCAGGTGCCGGAGATAATGCAGGTGCCGGAAGCCAGCACAACGGAATGTATTACGCTTTCCCTGACGGCAGGGTCATGTTCCTCCCACATGATATGGACTTTGCCTTTAGCTCTAGTCGCTCCATCACAGCTAACCCGGAATGTTCAAAATTAACTCAAAATGAGATCCGAAGAAGGATCTATTATGGACACCTTCAGGACATAATAACGACCACGTACAACAGATCTTACATGTCAAAGTGGACAAATCATCTCAAAGAACTGGATCCATCGCAGAACTGGAACGGTCACCTAAGTTACGTCAATAGCCGATCCAGTAATGTCCTGTCTCAACTCAGATCAATCCCCGAAATCCAATTCTCAATCAGTTCCCCATCAACCATAGAAACGCAAAACAATATCGTTAAAATTAATGGCAAAGGCTGGATCAATGTGCGCGAGGTTCGGGTCAAAGGAAGTGATGAAAATTTGCCACTGCAATGGTCGGACAAAAATACCTGGGAATTGTCACTTCCGGCTGCACCGGGCCGACAAACTTTCAACCTCGAAGCCATTGATTTTTCAGGCCAAGTCATCGGCAATGATTCGGTAACAATCATTAGCAGTGCCGAATCTGAACCTGCCTCATCACAGAACATCGTTGTTTCTGAAATTATGTATCATCCTGCCGACCCTTCCATCACTGAGATTGAGGCAGGATTCACTGATGCAGATCAATTTGAGTTCATTGAATTGTTAAATATAGGTGACAAGATCATCGACCTTTCCGGGTCCCGTTTTGTGAACGGTATAGACTATGAATTTGAATCAGGTTCATTGCTGGGTTCTGGAGATCGAATAGTCATTGCAAGGAACCGTTCTGCCTTCCTTAATAGGAACCCTGACGCATCCTCATGGCTTGCAACTAAGGAATTCTCCAATAGTACAGGACTCGCTAATGGTGGAGAACGTTTAAGGTTATTAGGCATTGCTTCCGATGAAATCAGGGACTTCGTTTATGATGACAAGAGGCCGTGGCCTGAAGGAGCTGACGGAAGCGGTCACAGCTTGAACCTGATCAATGCTCAAAATAGTCCGGACCATTCATTAAGTGAGAACTGGACAATGAGTTCTGAATTGGGAGGAACTCCAGGCCAAGGAGATGACGGGTTATCCCAAGAGAACCTCGATCAGGACAATGATGGATTGAGCGCGTTCGCCGAAAATGCCCTCGGGACCAGTGACGATTCACCTAATGCCCCGTTCATGATCAGCTTCGACGGTGAAGGAAAGACCATCATAACCCATACAAGGAACCGTAACGCTGAAGGAATCCTATTTAGCATTCAATTATCGAACGATCTGAATTCATGGCAGGACGCTGCTGAAGAATATACCAAGACCTCAGACACTTCCATAAATGAAGAAATCAACCAAGTCATCTGGCGCTCGTCCTCGTCTAAAAAAAGCGCACAATTCTTGCGTTTGAAAATCAGTCGCTAGATTACCAGAAATTCTCTATTGGGATATCTTTATGCCGTCTCATCAAGAGTCCAACCGTCCCGGTAAGGCCTCTTGACCCAGTCATTTGCTGGCCCGTGATTTGTGATCCTCATTGCTTCACCGTCCCATAATAATTTCTTGCCGGGGAACCGCTTAGCTACATTTCCGAGAAGAGTAATCTCAGTGAGATGCCCTCCATAACCGAAATGGGCTCCTGCCGCGTCATACTTTCCAGCCTTGCAGGCTCTGATCCAGTCCTGTTCATGGCCTCCTTGAACTCGCGGCAAAGTTTTCTTAGGACGTTTATAAGCTTTCATGGCAGTCTCAGGAACGAGCCGCGGGCTACCGCCATAAACATCATTCATGAGAATTCCCTTACTGCCCTTGTACATGACTCCGCCTTCACGAGGATATTTTCTTCCATCTTCAAGCTCTTTCGGTCTCGGAGGCTCCTGCCCTTCCCTCCAAGTCAGCTTGAGTGCAGGGAAACCTTCACGTGCAGGGAAACGGTACTCAATTACGGCACTATCTGGATGAACTTCAGCATTACCTCCTTTGACCTGAATACATTCAATGCTCTGAGGGTGCCCAAGTTTGAGGGATGAAACTATCGCATCAATTGTATGCACACCACGGTCACCCATCATTCCACAACCAAAGTCCCAGAAACAACGCCACACTCTCGGATGATAACACGAATGATATGGCCGCATCGGGGCAGGACCGATCCATGTGTCCCAGTCCATTCCGGCAGGAGGCTTTTCAACTTTTGCTGGCCGGTCACTGCAGGGTGAACTCCATGAAGCATGGCCATGAGGAGCGTAAGACAGACTGCACCAGGCCTCAACTTCAGCGATCTCGCCGATGGCTCCGTCCCAGATCCACTCACTGACTAGCATCCGTCCCTCACCAGAATGGCCCTGAATACCCAACTGCGTTGCGACTCCGGTCTGCTTTGCAATCCTCGCAAGGACCCTCGACTCATGAGCGTCATGCGTTAGGGGCTTCTGACAATAAACATGCTTTCCCTTATGCATTGCCGCAGCGGAAATGGCCGCATGCGTATGATCAGGAGTAGCAATCACGACTGCATCAAAATCCACATCACTAGTCAAAAGTTCACGATAATCATGAAATCTCTTAGCATCCGGATACTGAGTAAAAACCTTCCTCGCATAGTTATGATCCACATCACATAGGGCAGTGATCTGCTCTGTCCTAGCGCACATGGCGAGGTTATGAGACCCCATTCCGCCAAAACCAATTCCCGCAATGTTCAATTTTTCACTGGGTGCCGTATGGTTCGGCCCTCCAAGGACATGCCGGGGAACGATCTGAACACTAGCTGCTGCTGCTGCCGCACTAAGAAAGTGACGACGCGTAGACATTATTTTCATAGTAAAAAGTCAAGACTCTACACGCTCAATTGCCAAGAAAATTAAATAATGATTTCAACTTCATTGCTCCGTATCCGCTCAAATGATCATCATCATAATAGATCCAGCCCCCCTCATCTCTGATGTGATAGAAACCATCGGCTCCCTTCAAGAGTGGCAAAGGATCAATTATCTGAACTCCGGATACTTTTTCTATGTTAGAAAATATTTGGTTCTGTTGGGCGAATCGCTTCTCCAATTCCTCTTCAGACAATGTCATTTCTTTGTATTCCCATGAAAGTTTTTCCAATTGAAAAGGGAAACTGCTTGGGGTCTGCCAATGATCAGTCCACTGCGGAACTTGCCTGAAAAGACTCACCGAATAGCCAAGACCTTTGATCTTATCAATGGTACTAATGAGACTGGTCTCGAACGAAATTTCATTCTCATACGACTGGTTAGAGGCGAGCCACCACCTACCTGCCAGAATCACGTGACTAATTGACTCTCTCTGTTCCTTACCTTCCAAATACTTCAGGACAGATTCATTATAATTGATCTGGGATTCTTTCGAAGTTACCCAACCCAACACGGGCAAGGTCGATGTCTTGACAGCCGATTCTCCGGTAACTGATAATTCTTTTGCGGCCGCATCAATGGCCCTAGCAAGGGCCATCCCATGACTATCTCCCCACAAAAAGAAAATTGGCTCCTCCCCTTCAATTCCTAAAGAAGATTTATTCTCAGGAAATTCTTTTGAAGCTTTCCCGTAATCAAAGAAAGAATCCTTACTCAATCCCCTATCAGTATGATTCAGAAAATCTTCTGTATATCTTCCAGTCATTCCTTCCTTGGAAATTAGCGAGGAAGAACATATTAGAAGCAAAGAAAAAGCCATCGAAGAGAAAATTAAAACCGAACGCCTTGATCCGAACATGCGCCTTGAACGGACCGGCTGCTCAACAAATTTCCAGGAAATCCAGGAAAGTAATAATGCGATTAATAGGATGGATATTTTGACTGGAACCGAATCTTTCCAGATAACCAAATACTCATTGAATGCCAATAAGGGCCAGTGCCACAAATACAGTGAATATGACAAAAGACCGATCCAGACGAGCACCTTCATAGAAAGTACCCGCTGTATTTGAAGGAGATTGGCCTTAGGCACTTCGCCCATTCCTGCCCATATAAGGAATGCAGTCCCAGCTACTGGAGGAATCGCACTTATTCCAGGAAATAGTGTGATCTTATCATAAGTGAAGAAAGGAATCAGAATACAGGCCATGCCCAGCCACTGCATCATTGACCGGATACGGACTGACCGTATTGGAACCGCAAACGCAACTAACGATCCTGCCCCAAGTTCCCATGCACGAGTAGGTAAAAGATAAAATGTCGCTGACCCATAATTTTTCATTCCATAAATTGATAAGCAGCAACTAAGCAAAACGAACGAACAAATAATCCAAAATATTGATCTCGACTTGCCAGCACGGAACAAAAAAAGGAGCACAAAGGGCACGATCAGATAAAACTGCTCCTCAAGAGAAAGTGACCATGTGTGCAAGAGAGGCATTTCTTCGGCAGATCCCCCAAAATAGGAGTTGGTGTTCTTCCAGAAAAATAGATTTGATGAAATTAACGAAAGCCACAGGACCGAATTTCCCAGCATCTCATATTCTGCCGGCAAAAGAAAAACATAACCCAATAATAGGGTACTAAGAGTAACTACAAAGAGAGCAGGCACAATCCTTCTGGCCCTACGTTCCCAAAAACCTAAAACAGAAAATCTCTTCTCCCTGAGTTCTTTTATAATCAGTCCCGTAATGAGAAACCCTGAAATAACAAAGAACACATCAACGCCGACATACCCTCCACTGACCCCAAGGTCAGCATGAAAGAACAGGACTCCTATAACCGCAATCGCGCGAAGGCCATCAATGTCGGGACGATACGGCATGAATAATTCAATAAGAATGAATGCATTCGGATCCTCTTGCCACTAGAAACTTCCTCACGAAATTATGGCCTGTAGGTTTGGTAAAAGAATCTACTATAAAAAACGGATCATTTATATAATTGCAGGATTCTGATTTTTGATTCCCGGTTACTTAGATTATAAGAAATTCAAATGAGCGATCGAACTAGTCCCAGAAAAGATCATCAAACCTGATAGCATATAATTTAGCATCACCCTCGATATTAAATTTAAAGCTGACAGGCTTAGAAACAATTTTAGTCAGATTGAATGAGTCAGTCCATTTAACAGACTCGCTTATTTTTAAGTTACCTGAGATCCGTTGACTAACTTTTATGAGCTTACCTTCCTCATCATAAAGGGAAACTCTTATGCTGCCCTGACCAGGGTCGCAGGTAATTTTAACCTCTTCTCCGGGTAAACTTATTTTTCTGGATATGATCTGTGCAGATTTTGCTCTGCTCTCCACTTCATACCCTAGACTAATCTTTTTTATTCTATCATCGTTAACACTGAATGATCGCGCATTCTGAAATGATTTCACGAAAGCAGGTACCTGATTCATGACATAATCATTTCGGGGAGGTAACACAAACCGATCATCGGAGGGTCCGATACTGGTAACATTTTCTGATAGCGAATTAACTTCACCAAAACTGACATCAAAGACCTGAGCGTCACCTTCAAGAACAAATTTCACGAAGAGCTCTTTACCGACCAGCTTATCAATACCCTTCTCCTGCCATTCTAATGGACTGTTAATCTTATAGGCTCCTGACAAAGCATGAGTATCCATCAAACGACCCCCTGACTCATCAACTAGCTCGACAAAAACTTTACCCTGAGGAGCATGAAAACTTACCATCATGTCTGCCGAAGGAAGAACTAACTTCCTTGAAAGAATGGATCCAGTTTCCTTCTTGCTATCTAGTCCATATCCTTTGGGACTTTCCTTTAGCTTCGTTTCGTTTGTTGAAATCAATTTGGCGTTCGTTGAGGAGCTATAAAAGTCTGGATCTGAAAATCGGTACCGTGGTCTCTTCCCTAATAAAATTTCTGGCTCGGGAGGGGTTAATAGCCACGCCATATTAAAACGGGCCATCCAGTCCTTGCCACTTAGTAGATAAATATAGCCCTCACTCGGAGTACCTTTTCTTCCTTGGGTCATCCACGTGTAATTTCCGGGTCCTTTCCTGACGAGTCGGTTATGTGGCCATGTCTTACCACCATCAAAGCTCACCCAAACTCTGATATTCTTACGACCTTCAATGTGTGGAGTTGGAGAGCTAAATAATAAAATATCACCATCATCTCGCTCGAGCCTTATGAGCCCCGCCTTACAGCCGTACACATCGGGTGGCCCGTCAAATAGCTCATCATCCTGACGAAGGTCTCTCCAAGTTTCCCCACTATCATCACTATAGGCTACCCAGCGATTCCCTTTCCTCGTGTGTGTACGAGAATTAATATAAATGGTGCCATCACTTAATTCGACTAGTCCAGACTCTCCCGTTCCATCTAATGGAAATGGCTCACTTGGTATCCAGGTCTTACCATGATCATCACTGTAAGACGCATTAGTGTATCCTTTAGATTCCTCATGCTTATTGTAATTAGGCATCACCCGCGAAGGGACCAGAAGACGCCCCTTATTGGGCCCATGCTTAATATTAATTCCAGAATCACAGGCAGCATTCGGTATTGGCATAAAGCCTTTGGAATCTTTTCCAAATTTGATTTTTTCAAGTTTCCAAGTCTTGCCATGATCGCGACTCTTGTACATATAGGGAGCCGGATAAAGGGCCGTGATAAACAACATTATTTCCCCGGTACTCTCATCAATTATACTCGTACCTAGAGTCGCATAAGCGTGGTGCTTATCTTTCCCCCATCCACTACCATCGTAAGGACCAATGCCCAAGGCCTTCCAGTCCAGATCAATCCTTTTACCAACTAATTGATGATCTGACCAAGTGTCTCCTCCGTCCTCGGATCTCTTTACAAAAATCTTACTGCCTTTTCTTTTGTCCGGGTGAGGCTCACCTTGAAGGCTAAACATAAGAACCGTTCCGTCCATCGCAACATCAAGAACGCCATAAACATTATCCTCATCCCAGATCTCAAAAAACGGCTCGGCCCCAGAAGTTATTTTGGCTATATCACTAAAACCCAGAACAGGCTTCTCTAACTTCTCCTCACCACTTGAAATAGTGTTAATTACAAAAAAATAGCTAATAAATATAAATAAATTAATGGACTTAATTTGCATCTATTGATGAGGTTACAAAGTTCTATATTGTTCGTCAAATTCAGGTAACTAAAAATACTCTTGAGCGATACCATATTACCGCTCAAATTCTATTTTTGTTTTCCTAAGCATGCACATCTTCCTCCTACTTGCTACAGTTCTTATTACTTCTTCAAGTGCACTCAATGCAGAGAAATGGAAACCAGTAAGCGGTCACGGATTAATTCCAACCGATATGTTCGAAATTGATCCTTCACTAGAAGTTTCAGTATGGGCCACTAGCCCCACGCTCTATAACCCAACTAATATGGATATTGATCATGAGGGTCGTGTCTGGGTCACTGAAGGTGTCAACTATCGTGGCAGGAACGGAACGAGACCCGAAGGGGATCGGATCGTTGTACTTCAGGACACTGATAATGATGGAAAGTGCGACAGCTCCCATACCTTTGTTCAGGAAAAAGGCCTAATTGCTCCGATGGGAGTGGCCGTATTTGATAATGTTGTCTATTTGTCACAGCCTCCAGATCTGATCGCATACACTGACGTGAATCGTAATCTGGTATTCGAACCGGAAATAGATAAGCGAGAAGTCATTCTTACCGGATTCAATGCTATCAATCACGACCATTCCCTTCACTCATTGACGGCCGGACCAGATGGAAAATTCTATTTTAACAACGGAAACTGCGGAGCAGTGTTCACCGATAAGTCCGGTAAGACCTTTTACATGGGCGGTACGTATGGAGGAAGTGGCCCGAACTGGCCAGCAGACCACCTGAAAAATTCAGGCAGGAGATCCGACGACGGGCATGTATGGACATCAGGCTTTGCGGTCCGCATGGATCCGGACGGAGCCAACGCCGAGATCGTCAGTCATGGACTTCGTAACTCTTATGAACAAACACTCACATCTTTCGGTGACATGTTTCAGAACGATAATGATGATCCGAGGGCATGCCGAACCTCATATGCTCTCGAATTTGGATGCGCGGGCTACTTCACTAGGGACGCCATGCAGAGAAACAAGGCCGTCAGACGCCCAGGCCAAGAATACTCAAGAGTTCATTGGAGGCAGGACGATCCAGGAACAATGGATGCTGGAGACGTTTACGGAGGCGGTTCACCTACTGGAATTACTTTTTATGAGAACGGTGCCTTGGGCCCTGAGTGGGAAGGTCTTCTCCTCAGCTGTGAGGCTGCTCTAAATACAATATTTGGATATAGACCAGTCCCAAAGGGTGGCACCTTTGAATTGGAAAGATTCATTTTCCTTACTTCAAATCCAGGAAAAGAATATGACGGAGCTGATTTCTCAGGGAGAAAAGAAATCAAAAAAGAAGACAAGAACAAAATCTCTCCTACCCTTTTCCGCCCCAGTGACGTCACTGTAGGACCAGACGGTGCCATTTATTTTTCTGACTGGTTCGATCCGAGAATAGGCGCGTCCAGTCATCTAGATGAATCGTTCTCTGGAACGATTTACAGGATCGCGCCAAAAGGATTCAAGCCAAAGATCCCAAAGATCAACCTTTCAAGTACAAAGGGTCAAATCGAGGCCCTCCGTAGCCCCGCTATCAATACACGATACTTAGGGTTCCGAGCCTTGAAGGACCAGAGAAAAAAGGTATCCAATCATGTACTTAAACAACTTGATGATGGAAACAAATGGATCGCTGCTCGCGCTGTCTGGTTACTTCCTCATATCGGAGATGAGGGAATCGAAACCTGCATCAGAATGTTGAGAGACAATGATAGCGAAAAGCGAGTAGTCGCTTACCGGTCCCTGCGGCGAGCCGGCCATGACATGGTCCCTCACGCTCGACGCATGTGCACTGACCCTTCGCCTCAAGTGCGTCGCGAAATTGCTTTATCTCTTCGCGACGTCCCCGCAGAAAAAACCAAAGACATCTTTATTACTCTCGCAAAGAACTGCGACACCAAAGATAAAAATTCCCTAGAAGCCATTGGATTAGGGGCCGCTAATCAGGAAAGTCAGATCTGGACTGCGGTAAAAAAAGGCATAAAGCCAGGCGAGCCAAAGGATTGGCCTGAGAGTTTTGCGAGACTCACCTGGAGGCTCTGGGGATCAGCCTCCGTCAATGATCTTAAGGCAAGATGCAACGATAAATCACTGACACTAGAAAAACGAAAACTAGCACTAGAGTCTATTGCATTCATTGATCACGCTGATGCTTCAAAGGTGATGCTGGAAATAGCATCCAGCCAATCCCCGCTCAAAGGACAGGCGATCGCTTGGCTATTGCGGAATCTTGCCGGTGAATGGGCAAAGCACGGGATCAGTGAAGGACTAAAGGAAAAAGGAATCTATGATCCTGATTCCATTACCATAGTACCCGCACCCATTCCAGTGCCCCCCAAGGATGCCTCATCACCAAAGGTCAAAGATATCCTCAAACTCAAAGGAGATCCATTGAAAGGGAAAAATACTGCACTCCGCTGTATTCTTTGTCATCAAATTGATGGTAATGGTCCGGACTA
>JASLJT010000080.1:0-15919 GCA_030747955.1 Verrucomicrobiales bacterium
GGTGAACTTGAAGGCTTTGAAGAAGACGGCGACAAAGAAAAAGACGCCGAGCCGGAAGGCCTGGACTCGGTTCCATTTTCCCAAGCGCCAGAAGATGTCATCAAAGAATTAAAAGAATCAAAATATGTGACTGGAGCTGAATTTAAAGAAGCCAGCGAAGGAAAGTACGAAAGAACGATCTACACTATTGAATTATCTGACATCACCAAGATCAATGAAGTCATGAAGTCATCTTCTCTCGGAGCAGGGATCGAAAATTTAGGAGGAGAAGAAGGACTATCAGAGAATAATGACTTCAGCCTTAAAAAAACAGACTCAGGAACGTTCGAATTGAGTGCTAAATTAGAAGGGAACAAGGAAGAAGCCGCTGACGACCCTACAGAAGCCGCTTTCGCCGCAACCATGATGAAGGAAATGTTCGGCGATGCAGGAATGACCATTCGAGTCCATGCGCCTGCCGTAAGCCATAACGGCAAGGAAGATGAGGGCGCTATTGTGTGGACAATGCTCCTCGCTGATCTGGCAAGCGGAAAGAGCCTCGAAGCTAAGGGTGAATTTAAAGGAGGCGAATCTTCCAAGAAAGAAAAGCCTGAGCCTGAGCCTGAGCCTGAGCCTGAGCCTGAAGTCACATCTAATGAAGAGGCTCCAGTAGCGGCAACCGAAAGCTCCAATAATAACCTATTGGTCGTTAGCATCTTTGTACTCGCGGCAGTGCTGCTCCTAGGAATTATCGTTGTATCTCGCAAAAAGAATTAAAGAATAATCTCTTTAAAGTTATCGTTAGAATAAACTTCAGGACGATCCTTTGTTCCTGTCAGGATCAACTGTTTGGTAGGCAACGCCAATTACTATTATAATTAAACCAATGATAATTAATTCAGTTTTGGTTTTCATTACTCCTGTAAACAATAAGAATGCGCCTGCCACGTAAAGAGAACCCAGAACGGCCCAGTAGGTCCCTTTATTGAGCTTTGAATTATTATTACCTAATTTCTTTGCCAGACCTTTTTTAAATGAAGAATCATTACCTTTGGAATCAGCATAATAATAAAAAGGAACACCAATTCCAATAAGGACAAGACCAATAAGGCCAACTTCACCATACTCAAAACACCCTATCAGAGTGACTGCTATGCCAATTTTAATGAAACATCCAGACAAGCATCCTGCACCGATACTCAAGCATCTTGCACCGAAATCCTTTCTTGTCGGTAGTTTTTCTTTCAAAATGGCAAGAGCCTCCCTCGATTGTGTAGAGATCAAAGGCTCATCAGAATGGACTGCCTGACTCTCGACCGATTCTTCTGCCACATCATCATGCGAATCATTAACGATCTCCGAATCCACATCTTTTTCAATTTGTAGATCAGCTACTCTCTCATTTTCATTAAGAATAACAGTTCCTGCTCCTCGCGGAACCAATGGTTTTCCAGGAGGAAGGGGCGGGTCCGGAAATTTCTCCAGATTTTCCCTCGGAGCCTGTTCCTGAGATTCTTTAACTAGGTCTACATGATCCGCGCTATTTTCAGGAGCAGTTCTCTCATCTGATTTTAATTCATTAGCATGAAAAGGGCCCGAATTCTCTACCGGGCCATTGTTCCCAAAAACAATGCGTCGATAAAGGGAATCATAGTCAAGGACATGAGCCTTTGAGATAAAAACATTACCACTCTCAAGAGATTCAGCATGTTCCTCATCCTCAACAGTAAATAATAAAGAACATTCAACGTCTAACCCATCAACGTTACAGGTGACGGTATGGCCCTCGTCATATCTAGAATCTTTCTGATTTGCAAAGCTCAGGGAACGAGAAATGAACCGAAATTTTAACGAAAATTCCTCACTGCCACATGCATCGAGAAAGCTCTCCAACTCTACTTCCGTGAGCCGCTTTTCGTTGGCTCTTTCCAGAAATTCTAATAGGTCTTTTTCCTTCAAAAATAAAACAATTATTCAAATTAATCGACAGCCTCATGCATGCACTGCCTCTACTTATGTCACCTCTTATGTCTTATAGAACAACAATTAAGCTTTAGGTGTTGCTTGCTGAGTCACATACCCAATCCCGAGTAAGATGAGCCCAAAAAACATGAAACCTCCGCTCACCGTCTCTCCACAACCTGCCAGCATAATAAGACCACCCACAACATAACAGGTAGTAGCTATTTTCTGCATACAACCTTTTGAGCAACCAGTCGATTGGGAAACCCCTTGTTCTGCTTCGTCCGTTTCGTAATCATCTTCATACAGATAAGATTCTGCTTCCTTATACACATGACGGCCTACTGGGGTACTTTGTACTGGAGTCGGAACAACAGGGTCTGGTTCTGCCGGCTCAGTATCCGTTACTTCTTGGGCATTCGTTACTTTCTGAACCTCTTCATTACTCGGATCCCAGCCCCAAACCTCCCCAGACATATCAGCACTTTTCTGAGTCTCTTCAGTTTTCAATTCAGGCACCTCAGAGTCAGGGACTGAAATTTCCTTCTCGGGGACAATTCTCTCCTCTGGCTGAATTGATGCCGTTTCCTCTATTACTGATGAATCCGATTCCGCTATCGAAGGCGGAACTATTTCTTCCTCTTCAGGAGGCTCCAATTCAGAATCTAACTTTCCAAAGATTGCTCGCTGATAAAGTGAGTCATAATCAATGAACCTAACATTCGCCTCAAATTCCTGAGAAGGGCCAAAGGATTCAACCAAGTTATTATCTTCCGGTTCAAACAACAAGGCCACTCCAATGCCCCAGTTTTCAGCATTACAAAGAACCTTGTACCCTTCGTTGTATTTCTCATCTTTCTGAGAACCAAAGGATCTTTCGGAAGATACAAAACTCAAAACCAAAGGGAAAACAGCATCCTGATAAGGTTCAAATAATGCCTCCACTTCAGAAGTGAGGAGCCTCTTTTCAGTCAGCTCCTTCAGAGCATTCATAAGTTCACTCTTTTTTTTCATAACCAATAACTAATATTTTAATAATTTTAGAAGGAACTCCATCCTATCCTCTTTTTTTATGAATCCTAAGATTTATTCCAGCCAATAATGAACTAATACCTATAAAAAGATAACCAATACCTTTTCCATCAGGCAACAATTTCGAAAATCCATTCAGACACAAAATGAGACCCACTCCAATTAAAATAGGCGCAATCGCATTCTTAAATTGCCTTTGCTTAATGTCCTCTTGTTCGGCAATTTTGGCTAGCCAAGCGCGCTTCTGCGCAGCACCAAGAGCAGCGGTTGATTTAGAAAAAGAAAGCTTTCTTTTTTTCTTCTTGGACCTTAATGATCGGCTCTGTTCCCGTTTATTAACTTTTTGGGTAATACTCTCAGATCGTTGAGGTGTCTCAATTTCAGGTTCATTAGAGCCTTGATTCAGTGAACTAGGACTTACTTCATCAGTAACCTCTTCATCTTCTATGATCAACGGCCCCACCTTACCCATAATTACCCGCTTATAGAGAGAATCATAGTCAAGGTAACGTACCAGGTACTCCAGACGATTCCCCGGCTTGTGCCCCTCAATCATATCGCTGTCCTCTGGTCCGAATAGCACAGCACATTCAATGCCCAGATCCGTAAGCTTAAAAATACAGGTCTGACCCCCATCATAGACAGAGTCCTCTTGTTTTCCAAAGGTACGAGAATGAGAAATAAATTCGAGGTTTAATGGAAATGTCGCTTCCTTGAACGGGGCAAGCAATGCAGTCACTTCAGAACTCAATAATCTCTTATCATTGATTTCCTGCAATGCCTTTATGAGTTCCTCTTTTCCCAACATCACTAACAAAATAACACTTATTAACTCAATGAAGCGTAGCTCATCCGAGAAAAAGTGTCCGTTATAAAATGCCTCTTATTTTATAAGAGCAGAGATAATCTCTTAATTTTCCACTGAAAATCTATAAAAGCGATTCCCTTCGGACAGGATTATTTTCCTAGTAAAAACATCACCTACAGGATCCCAGTTAACTAAATCCTCGCTCTCCTCTAACCGCAAAGTGAGAGTCAATTCTCCAGTCACTTGATCCGCTTCAATGAGGACCGAATTGATGCGACCTCCCTGAGTCTGGTCCGGATCAATCCCATTCGAAAGCTCTTCGATTCTCTTCTCGAGAACACTAATCTTAGTTTCGGCCACTGACCAGGGAACGATCCTCTCACCACCAGCGACGTAGCCATTAATGTATTCATAACCGTCAGGAAGAATAATCCCATCAAGGTTTGCATCCTTAAATTCAACACTGTCAAGACCTGTCGATCCAAAGAGATTCGCATCAGTGAGATTACCTTTAGTGAAATTCACTTCCTCAAGATTAGTTCCTGAAAGATCAGCGTCCGTAAAATCGACTTCAGTAAAATTAGCTTCCTTCAGATCAGCAGTGGGGCCGACGAGATAACCTTTAATGATTGTCCAGCTATCAGGAAGAGCTAATGGCTCTCCCTTGACCGAGCCGGAGCTGATACCAGTAAGATCGACTTCAGAAAGGTCCATTTCTTTAAGATCAATACCCTCAAGATTAGCACCAGGTCCTATCAGATAACCATTAATAATGACCCAATTCTCTGGCAAAGCTAGAGGCTCTCCCTTTACATTCCCTGATTGGACTCCTTTCATTTTCGCTTCAGAAAGATCCAACCCCTCAAGGTCAGCACCAGACAAGTCGGCCCCATCAATGATCGCCGTCGGCCCCATCAAATAACCATTCACTATTTTCCAGCCTTCGGGCAGAACGGCCGGACTCCCCGAAACATCGCCCGAAGTAATCCCGGAAATTTCCGTCTCCGAAAAGACTGATTCAGAAAGGTCCGTCTCAGTAAGAATTGCCCCGGTAAGGTCAGCTCCGGAAAAATCCGCTTCTTCTAAATCAGCCGATGAAAAATCCACACCCGCGAGGTCCTTACCTGAAAAATCAGCACGTTCCAGTTTGGCCGTCGGCCCGACCAAATATCCATTCACTATGATCCATTCATCAGGAAGAGCTTGAGGTGACCCTGTGATTTCTCCTGAACGGACCCCAGAAATTTTAGCTTCACTCAGATCGATGTCAGTAAGATCTGCCCCGGCAAGATCAGCACCTGGTCCGATAAGATAGCCGTTAGACAAGATCCAGTCCTTAGGAAGACTAGCAGGAATGCCCTCAATTTCTCCTGACTTGACTCGGTCAAGGTCAGCTTCGTCCAATTGAACACCTGATAATTTTGCTCCGGACAAATCAGCGCCTCTCAGATCCGCCTCCCTAAGGTCTGCGGGATTTAATCCAATAAGAACTTCAGCCTGATCATAATTATTTCTTCCCCAACCAGTCATGATTCCGTCGTCTTTTAGTGCAATGTTGTGAACTGTCCCGGCAGCAATCGCAATCACACCAGAGAGTCCTTCAGGCACCCTAGCCTGTTCATAATTGTCCCTCCCCCATGCCACGACTGTGCCATCTTCTTTGAGCGCTAGGTTGTGAAATCCTCCCGCATCAATGGCCGTGACTCCAGTCAGGTCCTCCAGGACCTTTCCTTGACCATATGAATCATCACCCCAAGCAACAACTTCCCCATCACTCTTAAGAGCCAAAGAATGATAGTACCCGGCAGAAATGGCAACAACATCAGTTAAATCTTCCGGAACACTAGTCTGCCCGTAATCGTTTCTTCCCCATGCAACTACAGTGCCGTCTTCTTTGAGCGCTAGGCTGTGCTCTCTTCCGGCAGCAATTAATTTAATTTCGCTCAACTCATCAGGTACACTTATCTGACCATAGTTGTCCCTTCCTATTCCGATGACTGTACCATCTTCTTTGAGAATCAAAGTGTGGGCATGACCCGTCGCAACTGAAGCAGCAGGACCCAAGTCCTCAGGTAAGGTTATTTGTCCATAATTGTTCCTTCCCCACACGGAAACAGATCCTTCTTTTGTCACTGCCGCTGAATGATAGTATCCCCCATCAATGGAAATGATCCCGTTCAGATCAGAATCAATGTTTGCTTGCCCATAATTATTCCAGCCCCAAGCAAGACAATTCCCCTCCTCCATCAGGACCATGTTGTGGTAATATCCTGAAACCAAAGAGACTGGAGGAGTTCCGCTCAAGTCAACTCCAGGCCCTATGAAGTAACCTTTGACTGTCCCGGTCCCGTCAGGGCCAATCTCTGCACCGAGCGGAGCCGAGTTAATTAAAATAAATAAAAATAATAGTTTATATTTCATTTTTTATCATGGGGTGATGCAGGGAATTTCTGACATATTATATCCAGAACTTCAGTGGAGCTTACCTCGTTCGATTGAGGATTACTAGTACTCACTTTTCCTCCGTCATCTTTTAGGTTCCAACCTGACCCATAAATACGGTATTTCCCTTTACTCTTAGTCAAATAATAATAGAACTCTCCGATAAAAACATCATTAGGGAGACCTTTCCCAAGTTCATCTAAGATCTTCGGGTACTTTCCTTCACTCGTTTAATTAGATGAGAATTAACGGTATCTAACCTCAAACCTGTAAAAAGCTCTCCCTTTCTGAAGGACCAGATCAGAGATTTTCCATGAAGTAGGATCCTCGCCATTAGCTTCAAAACCGTCACCTCGCCAAACCTTCAGGTCCTCACTCCATTGCGGAACAATTAGAACATCATCTGCTCCTTCTCTTCTCTTCATGGAGAGGGTTCCATTAACAATATTAAAATCAGGACCCTCTTCAATCGCGTATCGGATGAGGTCCTCACCATTATGATTCTGTCCTCCATCAAATCCTGGACTGCCACCGTCAGACCCGGACGCTCTCCAGCTCTCTGGCTCAGAATGATCAGGCCCGCTCAAGGGATCCATAAGAACTAAGCTAGGCCCTTGCCCGTCAGGGCTATCAGGCCAAGGTAACTTATCATCATATTTGAAACTCTGAATCTCAACTCCCTCCGAATCAATGAGAGTCACTCTTTCACCACCATTATTTAAATTACCTGTGAACTGGCCCACTACTTTAAGATCAGGCCAGTCAACACGAAGAACATCAGGATCCGAAGCGATGACAGCCCTCTTCCCAGGACCAAGAATAAAGTCTACTGGAAACTCATAACTTATCCCGTTATCGAATTTTACTGAGGTCATATTAATCTCTTCGGTCTGGGAAATATTCATTACCTCAATGAACTCATTACTCTCATTTTTCAGTGAGGGATGATACATGATTTCAGAAACGACGAGGTTCTGGGCCGTTGGTTTGGACCCGACAATGAAAGTCGCCTCATTAATTGGTGACCACTCATTACCGTCAAGCGCACGGGCACGGACTACCGTCGTCCGGTCCATCGAAATAGTATCAGCAGCCTCTAGTGAATCTCCCGCAAGTTCTGGGATGATAAGGAAATCAGAACTTCCAGAACTATCATTGAGAGCATGAATTGCTAGGACATTAGATCCCCTCACGAGCAAATCCTTATGAGCCGTAATATCAATAAGCTTAAAAGTCATTGCCTCCTCATCAGTCGGTGATTGCGTCGCTGATGAATTCCACAACAACTGGTCCGGAGCATTCCGCTCAGCGACCTTGACCCCATTCAGGTAAACCACGAACCCATCATCTGACTTCATGCGTAAATAAAGACTAATGAAATTTGCTGGCTCCACCACCTCAAAAGGAATCCTCACATAGGCAGAAGAATTGATACCACGCATCTCATCATAGAGGTTCAGAGAAATTAGGTCCCTATATTTACTTCCTCTATCATAACCGACACCGGAATTTCCTGAAATCCATTTTGAATCATCATGATCCGGTAAGAACCAGTCCTCGCCCTCGGACCCGTCCTGAGGCACGTTGACACGCAACGCTGAGCCCGTCTCTATGAGTGAGAGGATCGTACGGCCTCCCGAAACCATCACTGCATCTGGATTCACTGCCCCGCCAACGAGCCTAGGGTCAGACCCGTCCGTGGTATAATAAACTACACTTTCGGAATCAAATTTGAGCCTAAAATCAGGACTCACTACACCACCACGCTTATTAAATTCAGGCGCAATCGTATCAGGATAAAGGCCCTGACTCCGTAGCTGGGAAAAGAGAACTGATTGCCTCTTTGGAAAATAATTATTAACCATTCTCTGATCCATTAGGTCCCAGTTATCCTGCACTGTCCGGAGCCTCTGTCCTCTCGAATCGCCCCAACGCGCTGACTCAGCGAATAGTGCAGGACGGACCATCTCAGCTAACTCATTCCAGCGATTAATATTGTTCTCGATAGTCATTGCACCATCATGATTGAAATGCTTATAGACACGGTCCGCAAAACGGACCCGGTACTCAGCGTTCCGACGTATTGGAATTTCTATTTCACCGGGAGACTCGGTCCACCAGTTATGTCCTGGGCTGCTCTGTACTTTATTCCCGTTATTCGGGTTCGCCGCGCCCAAGGCAATGTCATTGTCCCAAGTAAAGAATTGAAAACCAGTCGTGCGTCCCTCGACCCGGTCCCTGATCACGTAATAATTGCCGGGCCAGTCAACCTGAGCATGATAATAACCATTAATCGAATAATCGATCAGGTTGTCCACATCAAGAAGTACCGGAAACTGAGGATTAAGTGATCCATCAGGGTTCTTTCCCTGAACCCGTTGATAACTCGCATGACTTGTCAGCCCAGATCTGGCAGCGGAGAGTAACTGGTCCCAGATCCGAATCGACCCCGCAATCGATCGGTCCGGGCAGCAAAACTTCACCACATCATATTCGGTCCGGTCCCCGCCAAGATGAGTCTCAGCAAAATCATCATCGGGACGCTCAGTCGGATTATAGAGTCCCCAATACATACCGTTAAGATAGACATGGGCATAAGTGCCACGGACCGCGGGCTGACCCATCGCCTTTTGCGACCTCTTGGACCACTCATCACCTATGTATAAAGCACTTCCGAAACCCTGATACTCAGTGACCCAGGCATCACGGATATTGCCTCGCAAGGCAATAGTATTAAACTCGTCTGGACCCTCTGAACCCAGTAAAGGATATTTCATCTTACTGTCCCCGTACTCTTTCTTGAACAATAAACGCATGTTCAGTTTGGTCGTCGTACTAAGGTTACGTGACGTGAAACCCATGACACGGATCCCGGCATCGGTCTGGTAATCATCTGCCCCTTCACCATTAATAATTTCCACAGACACTGGCCTCTCCCACTGACTCCCACGACCGCTCGGGTTCTGGTAAATTCCCCTGCTACGGTCAAATATATTATCCTTGTCAGTGACAATAGAAATGGTCGTTATCGATTTGAGTGAATCAGCAATAGCTGACTTGGCAGATGATAAGGAATGATTAGCGTCACCAGCTGCTCGGCGAAAATCAACAGGATCATTATCCATCCCATAGTCCGCACTGACTCCACCCCAGCTAGAAGGGTATCCTGCCGGGCTATTGGTCTGAACCGCGATCTTTTCCGGGAACAAATAGGTCTGAGTGTCCACATTGGTCGATGTGAAATTATCCTTATATGCAATGGCCCGAAGAACCGTCGTATCATTAATATTAATGGGACCATCATAAATCATCCCACTCGATTCACTCGGCTCAGAACCGTCCAAAGTGTACCTAATCTTGGCCCCCACTGTCTCGGTACTAATCTCCAAATCAAAGGGGCTATCATAAAAGCCTCTCTTAAAACTGAATTTAGTGTCACGTACCAGACCATCAATGAGTTTTCCGTTAAGGCTCCCTGGACTAGGGACCATAAAAAAACCAGTCCTAGGCGAGTTAAGATCAGTTTGTTTCGCTGTCAGTTCAGGGGAAATAAGAAAATCTGAACTGGTCCTTGAGGCATTGAGCCCATGAATGGCCAGGACATTCTGACCCTCGATCAATGGACCAGAGACAGGATAATCAAAAAAGGTAATCGCATCATCCTCATTCGACCGGTTCAATGTTGCCTCTGAATTCCATTGTGGATTTTCAGGAGAGCTCATTGATTTAATTTCCGTCCCGTTTAGATACGCAATAAAACCGTCTTCCCACTTCATTCTTAAAATTAAATTACTTATTCCGCTCAGATCATTAACAGTGAATGGCACCCTAATATAAGCTGATGCATTCACTCCACGCATAAAATCTAGCAAGTCACCTCCTTCACCGATGTGGGGTATATATTTATCGGACCTGTCATAACCGATTCCCGTCTGACCCTGTGCCCAGGAAGAATCATCAAATATAGTCTCAACCCATCCTTCGATGGGCCTTTCCGGAACGATCCATTTTGCAATATCACCTGATCTTAAAAATTTCACATCCTCAGGGTCTCCGTATCCGCTACCATATGAAATATCCTCGAACTGTTTAGAATAATTTTTATACTCGCTGGCAACAGTAATCCCGTCCGGCTCAACTAAGGCAAGGTATCCACCCTCAGATGAATTAAGCTTAAAATTAGTATGCAACTCATCTTGGGGACCATTCCTATCCTTTCCTGAAGCAAAGACCACGACGTAACCATCATTATTAAATGGTGCTTTAGCAAAGGTCCACTTGGTCAGATCCTCAGGATCATCAGTGAGGTGATAACCTTGCAAGTCACCCGGTCCACCTGAAACGTTCCATATTTCTATCCAATCCGATGAATCACCATCCTCGTCCTCAAGGCCTGATGAATTTGATGCCAAGAATTCGGATATGACAGGATCGACCGCCATCAACTCAAAAGAGCAGGCCATAAAAAGAACGGCCCAGACAAATGCATTGAGGAATTTCATGGGGGAGAGGATTAATTACTAAGTGTATTATCCTACCATTTTAAGGCTAAGGCAAGGAACGTTCCTTCACTGGATCTCTTTCATTACAATCATGGATCCTGCTTTTGCCGGTGATTGGCTCATGGTGACTTTTCCTGACGGCCAACGGACTTTTATTGATTGAGCCGTGAGCTCAGAACCTATACCAATAGTCATTGTGGAACTGTTCTGAGCAGCATAACCATCACCGATTTTCCGGACCCTTTTTATTAAACGGTCACCGGATACGACTTCGACAACAGCTCCTACCCCATCCTTGTTACTTAGACCCTTACCGAGATCTTTTCCATCAGCCCCACCGACAAGAAGAATCTTAATGTGATTGGATTTTTTTATTTCTCCTATCGTGTTCCGGTACAGGCTCAGTAGCGGAGCGTTCGCGTTAACCAGAGCAATGTCTGTCCAGCCGTCCTGGTCATAGTCGAGGGCTGCCCACGTACGACTGTCAGCAACATCATCAGCACCGGAAACACCTGACAAATCTGCGAACGTTTCTCCAGAAACATTCAGGTAAAATTTATTCCTCTCGTAACCACTGTAAGAGTGCCGGTGATAGTTCGGTCCATAGTAGTAAGTGAGCCTCTCCTGCGAAGGTTTTACCTTTCCTGTCTTAGGATCCGTTCCCCACGATTTGTTATTTCTGAACTGATCAGGTAAAGACTCATCGGAACGCACGACCGTACGCCATAGACAACTTCACAAATCGACTCCATTGTCCTGACCTGGGGGAGGTGTATAATATCCACTTGAGACATAAAGGTCGAGGAACCCGTCATTGTCAAAGTCAGTAAACATTCCACCCCATGACCAGCCCGCGAGATGCACTGGGATCGACTTCCCATCAGCGCCAGACATTCTCTTCATGCCTCCATCACCGTCATTCCTATAAAGAAAATTACCATAAGCCACTGCAGACATACGATCATCAAGGCCCGGAATTTGTTCTGTGATTCTTCGTCCCGCCTTTGAATACATATTAGAAACGTAAAGGTCCTGATCCCCGTCCCCATCATAGTCTCCCCACGAAGCTCCCATCGCGAAGCCAAGAGTATTAATGCCGGAACCCGAAGTGACATCTAAAAAAGATCCACTATCATTCCGAAAAAGCTGGTCAGGTGCATAATCGTTGGCCACGTAAAGGTCCTGGTCCCCGTCATTATCGTAGTCGGCCCATGACGCCTGAAAACTGTTATAATAGCCAGCCACATTGACTGATTGGGGAGAAATTTCAAAATGCCCTCCACGATTGACAAGGAGAACGTTCGGGGGACCAATCTGATTGAGGTAAGTATGGTCATTTGCTTTTCTTTTCACCACTTCCTGAGCCTGCTTCGGTGATAGAAATTGTCTGGCCCATTTAGGAGCATTACCCTTGTCCTGTAGTCTCGTATTCAGATCAAGTGGACTGTAAGTACATATGTATATATCGAGGAGGCCGTCATTATTGTAATCAGAAGCGGAGGCCGAAGTGACTAACCATGGAAGTTTCCCGTTAGAAACAGGACCACTGTGAGGACGAAACATTCCCTTCTCATTGACCAGATAAAGAGACTTCTCTAGGGACCGTCCAAGGAACAAATCAGGGTCTCCGTCATTATCAAAATCAGCAAATAGAGCGACCGTATTTCTTCCGCTCACATCAAGTCCATAACGTGCCGAACATTCCTCAAAGGTTCCGTCTCCCTTATTTCGCAGTAGAAGGTTATTACCCCACCGCACGCATACGTAAATATCATCAAAGCTGTCCCCGTCAATGTCCACGACAGAGACCGAAGGATGCGTGTTAATTGAGTCCGGATAAAATCTTGTATCAGTGTATCTAGGTATGTTTGTTGGTTTTTTGCCACCAAAATAATTATCATTGAGAATTCTCCAATGCATTGATGTCCGTGCACGGGAAAGAGATTCTTTGTCAGGAAGAGCCTCATTGAGGACCTCTTTAAAAAATTGCCCCTTCGAACGCTGAGCAGTAAGTTTTTGAACTCTCCACAAATTAATCTTCCAGGAACTTCCAAACTTCTTCCAAATGACCTCATTCACCGAACTGATTGATGAATTTTTATTGGAGCCGGAAAAAGAAACAATGCTTGTAAAAAGATCCATACCCGAATCACTGAACTTCCCAGAGACTAGAGAAAAATTAATATCCCCGAGCTCAAATTGACCCGCTGGCCCTGTCATTTTCGCAATAGTTGGTTTTACTGCCTCAGTTTTATTATTAGTTTTTTTGCCGTTCCAATGATTCTCAACGACTCCAAGTTCAGGATATTCCATCTTCTGAACAGGGTCAGGATCGACTCCAACGAAAAGGCAATCCTCAGTGAAGATGTTAGGCTTAAAACCTTTTAATCGTGGAGTCAGATCAAGGATCAACTCCTCAGAGGCCACTAAGGTAGAGGCAGTGTTCTGGTCAGCGGCACCTTGGCCATCGCTCTGATCCTGAACGTTCTCACCACAACCCCAAAATGAAAGCATGACAGGTATCATGCAAAACCTTAGCAGGCATGAATGTTTACCCATGTACAATCCTAAATAGATAAATGATCCATCATTTTTAATTAAAAAAATCTTATCCTAAAAGTCCTGAAGCCTTACCCTGAAGAAACTCTTTCCTGGAAGCGTATCAATAGTAAAGGATGTCGACATGCCCCCAGATTCAAGACTGTCGTCAAGTTCGTCCCATGTGATAAGATCAATGGATTCATCAATTGCATAGGTTCTGTTAGGCACGGAAGACCAGGTCAGAGTCGTTTCCCCATTAACAGAGTCATAACTAACATCAGTGAACTGTAGTGGGGAGGAAAGAATCTCAAAAGCAAAGGTACCAGCAGCGTATCTGTTCACTGGCCCTCCGTCAGGCGTGCCAGGGAAAGCTACAGTATCGTTTCCAAAACGGCCTCCTCCAACGAACGTAATGATAGGGTCCTCAGTCAAACTCATTCCAGGCGTCCCAACATTTCCGTTCGGTTCACCTGCCCCGTACCCACTCGCAACGATCGTATACGGGCCCGGCTCAAGGACCAGATCCTCTTCCAAAGCAATGGTCCTATGCGCATCACGCAGGTCACCCTCATTGCCCGGACCAAATTCGATCTGAGCCAAAATATCAAGGCCAAGATCATCATTAATTAAATCTGGTGTTCCATTGTCATCTCTTGACCACATACTGACAGTGATTGGCCGGCTCAAACCATCAGCACCACTATCGAAGGCACCAAGTTCCAGTACCCTTAACGTTTCCTCAACAATGAAGTCCAAACCAAGGGCCCCAGTATAGTTCTGGTTGCCGATCGTTCCCTGCTCAATTTTATAGGCAAGTTCTCCGGAAAATTGTGAAACGGGACTACTGTTCGAATCTTTCGGGTCAGTTCCCTTGGCCACTTCTTTTCCGTCCTTGTGCCCGTCTTCATCCGTGTCGGGATTCAACGGATCAGTGCCCAAAGTAACTTCTTCACCGTCACTCAGGCCATCATCATCAGTGTCAGGTTTCAGTGGATCCGTTTCATTATCAATCTCTGTCCCGTCCTGCACGCCATCATCGTCCGTGTCAGCGACCTTAGGGTTCAGACCCGCCTCAAATTCAGTCAGGTTACTGAGCCCGTCATTGTCCGGATCATCTTCAGCGTCCTCCGCCATTTCAGGGTCCAGCCCATTAGCCTCCTCCCATGCGTCAGGTATACCGTCCCCGTCCTCATCATCAACAATGACCTTGAACGAACCGGCACCGTACCGCTGCTCAGGACCACCGTCCACGTTCACTGGAAAGGTTCCCGCATCACCCCAACGCGATCCTCCAACAAAAGTAATCTCTCCGCCCAAATCATTCGTGGAAAACGCATCTGATGGACCAATGCCCCGATTATAGTTCCTTTCTCCTGCACCGTAACCAGTCGCAACGATCGTGTAACTTCCCGGATCAAGAACCAATGGTTCAGTGAGGGCCTTGAAACGGTGCCCTCCTTCGAGAACCCCTTCATCATTCTCATCGAAATTCATCTCCACTAGAGCCTCAACACCTGCATCACCTTCACGGCTCCAGAGTTCAACCTTAATGGGAAGAAATAGACCGTCCGAGCCACTGTCAAAGGCCCCAAGCTCAGAGACAGTGATGACTGAATTGACCTCAAAGTCCATGCCTAGTGGACCTCCAAAGTCCTGGTTACCTTCGGTCCCCTCGGCCACATCATAAATAATAGCACCGGGTCCACTCTTAATTTCCGGAACACTGTCCGAGTCATTAGGGTCAGAACCTTTAGCCACCTCAAACCCATCACGGAACCCATCACCGTCCGTATCAGGGTCCATTGGATCCGTTCCCTCGGCAAACTCCTCACCGTCAGTCAGCTCATCATCATCAGTGTCAGGATCCTTCGGGTCCGAATCATTATCGAACTCAAAACCGTCCTCAGCACCGTCACCGTCCGTGTCCTTCGAGTTCGGGTCCAGTCCTAATTGAAATTCCTTAAGGTTATTGAGACCATCATTGTCAGCGTCCTGGCCAGCGTCTTCAGGATCTTCCGGGTCCAGTCCATTAGCAATTTCCCAGGCATCCGGTATCTCATCCTCATCCTCATCCTCGCTAGCAACTTTAAAAGAACCGGCACCGTATCGCTGCTCAGGACCACCGTCAGCATTTGCTGGGAACGATCCAGCGTCACCCCAACGGGATCCACCGACGAAAGTTATCGCGCCTCCAGCATCATTACTGGACAGACCAAAGTCTTCAGCGGGCTGACCACCCACATTAACGTTCGGTTCACCTCCGCCATACCCATAAGCAACGATCGTATAGCTTCCCGGCTCCAGGGCCACTGGGTTATTGAGAGCCTTGAATCGATGACCTCCTTCTAGGGTCGCCTCATCATCAAGGTCGAAGGATTCCGAAGCAATCACCTCAATGCCGACGGTCCCGTCACGGGTCCAAAGTTCAACCATTATCGGCTGAAAGAGGCCATCCGAGCCACTGTCAAAGGCACCAAGGTCCGTCACGATAATCTCTGAATTAACTTCAAAGTCCATGCCAAGTGAACCTCCGAACTCCTGATTACCTATGGTCCCCTCGACCGCATCATAAATAATTACCTGTGCCTCGAGCCGGGAAAGCAGCAACAGTCCTGTGAGAACAGTAATGAAAAGTGCATGGAAAGATCTCATA
>JASLJT010000081.1:0-1832 GCA_030747955.1 Verrucomicrobiales bacterium
GGGACTCTTCTTCTTAAATATGGCTATCACTGTAGAGCGTCCCAAATTAACTATTCTTGAGAAGTTTTACTTCCCAGCAATTATGAAAGGTCTGCGCATTACTCTGGGACATGCGATTCGGATACTCAGAAGAAAAAAGAAAGTAACGATGCAGTACCCCGAGGAAAAGTGGGATGATAATCTGCCGGAACATTATAGAGGCGCTCCTGCATTAGTTACTGATGAGCATGGACGAGAGCGGTGCGTTTCATGTCAGCTCTGTGAATTCATTTGCCCGCCCCGGGCCATCACTATCATTCCTGAAGAAATTCCCTCTGAGGATCAGTGGTCCAAAGTTGAAAAAAGACCCAGGGAATTTGAGATTGATATGATCCGTTGTATTTATTGCGGGATGTGTGAGGAAGTGTGCCCTGAGCAGGCAATTTTTCTTCGTAAGGATTATGCAATCTCAGGCCATACCAGGGATGAAATGGTTCATGGTAAGCAGAAGCTTTATGAAATAGGAGGCGTTCGAGAAGGCCTAGTTAACAAGTGGAACACATTAAAATAGAAAGTCTGAATATTTTTTGATGTCGCTACTTTTTTACATTTTTTCAGGGTTGATGCTCGGGTTTGGTATAATGGTGATTGTTTGCCGCAACCCACTGTCGAGTGCACTATGCCTTGTCATTTCCTTCTTAGGGTTAGCCGCTTTGTTTGTGACCCTTAATGCTTATTTCATAAGTATAATTCAGGTCCTCGTGTATACCGGAGCTGTGATGGTGCTGTTCCTCTTTATTATTATGCTTCTTGATATAAGAGAAGAGAAAAGTAAGGATTGGAACTTTTTGGCAGTGGGGGGAGGAGTAGTTGTTCTTTTTGGGTTCATTGTGCAACTAATTTCTGTGCTTGGTGGATATGAGGATGGAAAACAAAAGATGGTTCCATTTCCAGAGAATTTATCACATGAAGATGTAAAAATGATTGGGGTTGAAATCTTCACGAATTACAATTTTCATTTACAAGTGCTGGGAGTCCTTTTGTTAGTTGCTACCATTGGTGTTGTTGTTCTTAGTCGCAGGCAAGGGAAGGAGGGTTCGGAAAACAATTAATTGTCTCATGCCTACTTTAAATGAATACCTTTTGATGGGCGGTCTGCTATTTGCGATAGGACTCTGTGGAGTCATGATCCGAACCAATATAATTGTTATATTAATGAGCCTCGAAATGATGCTCAGTGCCGCTAATTTGACCTTAGTTGCATTTTGGAGATTTGGCGGAGGAGAGGGATTGCCTGCGCACTCATATAACGCACAAGTGATGGTGTTTTTTGTTATTACAGTTGCAGCTGCTGAAGTGGCTGTTGGTTTGGCTATAATCGTTGCTCTTTTTAGATCGCGTCAAACCGTAGAAGTTGAAGAGCTGAGAAGCATGAAAGGATAAGACAGATGACGACTGCATTTATTATCCTTTTATTACCATTAGCTGCAGCTGCATCTAATCTTCTTTTTCTAAGGAAAAAGGCAAATATCAGTGCATATGTCTCAACGCTTTCAGCGGCAATTTGCTTAGTATTAACTTTTGGTCTTATCCGTCAAAGCGACTTAAATAATCTTGGATCATTTAATTGGATAAAGATTGCAGATTTTGAATTGGACATTGGGATAGAGTTGCAGGGTCTAGGGCTGGGGATGATCCTTGTGGTTACCCTCATAGGTTTTTTGGTTCATCTTTTTTCATTAGGATATATGCGAGAAGATGCTGGTAAGGCTCGTTATTTTTCTGGGCTTTCCCTCTTCATGTTTTCAATGACTGGAATTGTTTTTGCCGACAATCTTGCGATGATGTTTATT
>JASLJT010000082.1:0-3206 GCA_030747955.1 Verrucomicrobiales bacterium
GTTACAGAAAATGGTTACCCGTAAATGAGAAGAATCAGGTTCCTGATCTAAAGAGAAAGAAATGACAGCAATTAACGATAGAGTGGGCTTGATTAGTTGATTTTTGAATGAATGTTCTCCTATGCGCTTTATAATTACTACTCTGGTTGCGTTTATTTTTTGTGTGGGATGCGGTGAGGAAGGCGGAAATGAATCGACCGAACCGAATTCGGATAAAGAAAATAAGGTTAGCTCCAGTAATATCCAAGAACAGGCTCCTCTCCTTGATGTGGATTCAGTATTGCCTAGCGGAGAATTGAATGAACCGGAGAGTAATGAGCGGAGTTCCAAAGAAGAGTCTAAGGTTGATGAGGAGATATCAGCAGAAATAAAAGAATTAAAAGAAAAAGCATTAGCGGGTGACGCTTCTGCGCAGCTTTTTTTAGGACAGAGTTATCAGAGAGGTTCTGGAGTTGAGAAGGATTTGAATGAAGCTGTAAAGTGGTTACGAAAGTCCGCTGAGCAAGGGAACGTCTACGCTCCTCACATTCTAAAGAAATTAGAAGAGGAACATAGAGGAGATTTAAAATAGTATAGGGCAGAGACTAACGGTTGACATGAGATTGGCTAATTAGACTGCTTAGTAGGCTGACTAGGTAGAATAGAAGTTTCGTAGTTCAGTTATTCTATTCTCATTATAGTCTGTTTTTTTGGGGTTGAATAATCATAAAGGATTTTCCTTTTCTCCTTCCTTGAGATGGGATGTATGGATTAATCTGAGCGTATGAAAAAGTTTCTACTAATTTGCTTGGTACTAAATATATTTCTCGTTTTAGGCAGTTCCGGAAATGAGGATGAAGATTCAGAGAAGGCACTGGGTTTTGTGAATTTATTCAATGGTAAAGATCTGACGAACTGGGTTGATGTTAATACTTCGCCTAATACTTGGTCAGTCAAAGATGGTATGATAATTTGCACAGGGCATCCTATAGGTGTTATGCGGTCCAAAAAGCAATACGAGAACTTTATATTGGTCATTGAATGGCGACATATGGAAGCTGGTGGAAATTCTGGAGTCTTTTTGTGGAGTGATGCTAAACCTAAGGGGAGGCTACCTAAGGGTATGGAAGTGCAGATGCTTGAGCTCCAGTGGCCGTATATCCATAAGAAAAGGAACGGGGAGCCAAATCACCTCGGTTATGTTAGTGGTGAACTTTTCGGAGCCGGCGGGATGAGGGCAGTTCCTGAAAATCCTCGTGGGAGTCGGAGCATGTCTTATGAAATGAGATGCAAAGGAAAAGGTGAATGGAACCGATACGTGGTCGTTGCAGTGGACGGCACTGTTAAGTTGTCAATTAATGGAAAGTTTGTTAATGGAATTCGAGAAGCGGATCTTAGGAAAGGGTACTTGTGCTTGGAATCAGAAGGCGCTGAAATTCACTTTCGAAAGATTCAGATTATGGAATTGCCAGATGGTCGAGCCGAAGAATTAGGCATGTCGCTTAGGGACAAGTGAGTTCATTAAATATTAAACTTTACTTCATTGCAAAGTTAGTTAACAGAGGAATCAAATCTTAAATTTAATGAAAAAACTTATACCAATATTGTTACCATTTCTTCTTCTTACGCTTACGCAATTTGCCAGAGAGGCGAGAGAGTTATCTAGTGATTCATTTGATTGGTCCCGAGTTAATTCACAATCTGATCAAGCTAAGTATATAGTAGGAAAAATTAGAAAATGGCAAAGTGAAGACCCGGTAGATGAAGGTAAAAAACTGAGAGTGGTATATTTTTATCCAAAGGACAGGGAACCTCTAAAAAATCATCTTCAGAGGTGGGATAGGATAATGCATGACATCCAAGAGTTCTTTTCTGTTGAGATGGTAAAGCTTGGTTATGGTAAAAGTATGCTTTCGTTGGAGAAGGAGAACGGCAACTTAAAGCTTCATGAAGTGCAGGGAACAGCCAATGATGATGGAACATATTCTTATAAATCTGGGGGGAGAATCTACAATGAGGTCACAAAAGCATTGGCCAAGAAAGGAATAGATGCCAAATCGGAAACGCTTCTAATAGTCTGTGGGCTTTCAAGAACTGATGGCAAGAAAGTGAAGATTTATTCCCCTTATTATGGAATGGGTGCTAGCCAGAACAAAGGCATCTGTTTCGTTGCAGATTCTGATTGGCTTAACATTGATGGGTTGAAAGTGGATAAAACAAACACAAAAATTCAGGTCAAAGAGCATAGGGGGTACGAGCCATTCACTTTGGCAAGATTTAATACGACTTACATAGGGGGGACCATACATGAGCTTGGGCACGGCCTATCATTACCTCATAATTTAGCAACTAGATCCGAGTCTATTAAGGGAACGGCTTTGATGGGCGCAGGAAATTATACTTATCGTCAGGAGTGGAGAGATGAAGGTAAGGGATCTTTTCTCACAAATGCTCACGCGATTCGGTTGCTAGTGCATCCTGTTTTTAGCGGAACATCCAAAGAGTCAGCTTTAAATTCGAGCCTTTCAATTGATAAATTAAGCCTTAAACATACTGATGGGGTTCTTCACTTAAGAGGTAAAGTTAGCTCCACTATTCCTGCTATAGCAATGATCGCTTACAACGATGGAGAAAATAAGGGTCAAAAAAAATATCAAGTTAATAATGATTATGATGCGACTACTTGGACTTCCGTTCTTAGTCCGAATAATGAATTCTGGATTAAGATAAATGATCTTAAGGAAGGGAATCACCAAATTCGCCTCGTGAGTGTGCATGCTAATGGGGCAACTACGACTCACCGCATTCACTATTCTATTAAAGACGGGAAACCGGACCTCATTCAGGCCAATAAAGACATTAAAAGTTTTGTTTCATCGTAGTCATTTTTATTTTTATGGAAATACCAACTGAACTCTCAATCATTCTTGAGGAAGTGCTGAACGAAGTCTCAAGAAGAAAAAATAAGTTCATCTAAATCTAACGATCTGATATAAAAAATTTATGTTTAATTCTTTGCACACAGGAGCCGCTCAGATTGCGCGTAGCGCTAAAACGGAAAATGACATACAGCAACAGGAAATTGAACGGTTATTAATGATTACTGAGGCGCTGTGGGAATTTATCAAAGAGGGAATGAATTTAACTGATGAGCAACTAAGGAATAAGATTAATGAAATTGATCTTAGGGATGGAGATCAAGACGGTAAGGTGGCAAAGAAACCTAT
>JASLJT010000083.1:0-10211 GCA_030747955.1 Verrucomicrobiales bacterium
CACGTCATCACCGAGTCGTGCTACGACTTCATTCTTTTCATTGAGAAGTGTTACTCGAGCGTGAAGTTCAGGAACTAGAAGTAGATTTTTCCATGAGTCGATATTTGCTGGGAGTCCATAACCTTCTAGCGTTTTGATGTACATTCCTTCCATCGTAAAATATTGCAGAGTATGATGGCCTCTATCACAGACCACGACTTGCGGCTTTCTTCCGGGCCTACGGTCAATCCATATCCCGTGAGGCGTATTGAATTTACCTTTTCCTGCTCCTGGTCCCCCGAACTTAGAGACCCAGTTCCCATCCTTATCATAACGATGGATGTAAAAGGATCCGTAACCATCAGCGAGTAGAAATCCGCCATCGTCAAGGAAAGCAAAATTGGTAGGCATGAAGGCGTCTCTTCCCCAGCGTTTTACTCGGACCTTATCTTCGTCTTTTCTGTAAACTCCACTTTCCATTGGTGCGTATTTTTCCCACACGGTTTCGCCTTTGAGTGTCATTTTAGCGAAAGATTTGACTTGTTGGTAAGAACAGACATATAGGAACTGATCTTTTCCTTCTGTGCGGACTTCGATTCCGTGTCCGCCGCCCTGAAACTGATTTCCAAACGCTCGTATAAATTTTCCTTTTTGATCAAAAACGAAAATGGACGGGTGATCTTTTTTGTTTGCGTGGCCTTCGTGAATAACATAGAGAAGACCTTCTGCATCAACGGCAACATTGTGAGTCGTTTGCCAGGAGTATTTATCGGGTAATTTTGCCCAGTCGTGTTGTACTTCGAAACGGTGTATACCTTTACCTATAATAACGGATTGGCTTCCTTTCTGCCCTAGTAGTAATTGTGGCATAGTAATGCCAGCTCCGGCAGCGGTTGTAGTTGAGAGTAGGTGTCGGCGGGTAATTTTATTTCTCATATTAATTAGATAGTATCGTGAAACATCTTAGCGGACTGCTTATGTGAATCAATCCAAGGATACAGTTTGCTTCGTCTCTTTTCTTTGGGTGGTAATTCTCTCTGAGGAGAATGAGCTTGGCTGTTTTGATGTTTGAGCAGTTATTCGGTAAGCCTAACTCTGTAAAAGACAGCTTCAGCACCATCCGGAATGTCATCATCAGTATAACTGGTTACAGTGTCCGTTGCCAAAGAGCTGTCATCTAACTCTTCCCAGTCATCAGTTTTAAAACCTCCAATT
Organism: Verrucomicrobiales bacterium; assembly: GCA_030747955.1. Taxonomy (GTDB): domain Bacteria; phylum Verrucomicrobiota; class Verrucomicrobiia; order Verrucomicrobiales; family DEV007; genus EC70. The sequence goes on from JASLJT010000083.1 coordinate 1,195, forward strand.
GCTCGGTCAATCGCGTAAGTTATTCCTGGGTTTGAGTTCCATGTAATAATTAACGGGCCGTTCTCGGAACGTGTTATCGTTTCAATACTAAAAGTGACATTATTATTAATGCTAGTAACGCCGCTAGTCATGATCGATTGAATTTCTTGGGCATCGAGAGAGGTCCGAAAGAGACCGACATCGTCGATGAGCCCAGACCAACGGAAGCTAGTGCCTGAGTCGCCGCCTCCCCCGATGTGAAGGTCTTCATCTTCATGAGTAAAGTCATCATTGAGTTCACTATTGTTAGGACTAAAAGAAATAGGGTTTGAGGTGCTGACTTCAGATCCATCGATGTAAAACACTTTGGTATTTGATGCGCTGTCATAAGTAATTGCTAAGTGGTGCCATTCATCTATTTCTACGGGGCCAACGTTCATGCCGTTCCATGCTCCGTCAGAGCCGCGGCCTCCTCCGTTCCAGAACGACCATTGGCTATTTGGATTATTGTAAATGATCCAACCATGGCGAAACGCTCCAACAGGAGCAACATCATCACGATTAGTTATGGGGGACCGGTAAGATCCTCCAGCTGCCGAAGGATTAACCCATAATGTTACGCTAAAATCCTCAGTATTTAATTGAGGGTTCCACGGAACGTCAATGTGCGAAGAGCCATCAAAGAGGCCAGCTCCTCCAGTAGCTTCGTTTGCTCCGGCCTGACCAAAGTTGATTGTTCCTTGCACGATTCCATCGAACCCGTTCCCTGAATTATCACTCGCGTCTTCATCGAGTGGCCACCAAGCCACTAACGGATCTGTAATTTCGACTTCTGCAGATAAATTAACGATAATGATTTCGCTTAATGCGTCATTACTGACAATTTCAATCTGAGCAGAGAAACGGCCGGCGTCTTGTTTGGGGTTGAAGTTTAGGGAAATATTTTCGGCCTCACTGCCTGCCGCTAGGGATGAGGGAAAGTTTACGACAGAGAAATTATCAACATCCTTCCCAATGATGGAAGCTTTCAATAGATTTAGTTCACGTGATGCACCATCATTTTTTATTTGGATGTTAGCGGACTGCGGGCCTGACCCGGAACTGAAAACTCCAAAATTAAAATCTCGTTCAATGTTAAGGATCGGATCATGAACTGTCGCCAATATAGCAACTGTTAACAATTCTCGGTTTGGGTCATTGCTATAGATTTCAAGTTGCGATTCAAAAGTCCCGGTCTCGCCTTTCGAATCAAATTTAATTTCAATCAGGTTCTCTTCGCCCGGCTCGATGGGGGCGGGGATCGCATTAATCGTAAAATTTGAAGAGTCAGCTCCGACAATTTCGACCGAGTCAATTATTAGGTCTCTCGTTTCACCGCGATTTGAAACTTTGATAGCGAATGAGTCTGATGTTGCTAGTTCTGCAATGAATTTTAGAGGAGCGTTAATTCTGGGGTCAACTAAAGTACTGCTGATGCCATTTTGCATAATGTTTTTAATGTCTTCTTCAGTAAGCGCTTCGTCCCAGAGGCCTACATCATCAATGTCACCTGAAAAGAAAAAATTTGCGCCGTCATCTTGTCCGGCCCCTAGGTGCAAATCCATTGCGCCTACAGTTCCGTTAGGGCTGTACTGGTTTGGGGCCGATTCAGAACCCTTTTCTGTGCCGTTTATCCAGATTGTTTTTGTTTCAGTTTCGGAATCATAAGAGATCGCTAGATGAGTCCATTGATTGGTAGTTACAGGCCCTCCGTACAGCGTGTCCCATCCTGGGTCACCATCTCCAGTCCAAAAATTCCAATTACCTGAAGCGTCGTTATAAATGATATATCCATGAGTCGATTGGCCACCGTTAACATCATTCCTGCCAGTGATTGGAGAAGCGTAACCGTTAGTTGATGTTGCTTTTGCCCATAAGGTGATGGTGAAGCTTTCAGGATTTAAATCAGGGTTAAAAGGGATGTCAATTCGACCATTGTCAGGGAAAGAGGCCGCATTTCCTGTGAGGTCTGATGCTCCAGCGTTTTCAAATAAAACGGTGCCGTTAATGATTTGGCCATCATGCCCGTTTCCAGTAGCGTCCTTGGCATCGATGTCTAAAGGCCAGTGAGCTACGAGATCTGCATTTGATGAAATGAGGGTCAGTAAAAAAAGTAATAATGTGAAATACAGCTCTTTTATCATCTTCATTGGGTAAGGATAAAAAATAAGGGGCTTGGCTGGAAGTGTTAATATTAACAAATGGCAATAATCTTATTATGAAGCGGGAATGCTGATTTTTCCCTGAAATTGACTAGGATCTATTGTTCAGAATTGGCTTTAATTTTGTACAGGTTATTCGCTGTTCGAATATAGATTGAGTCATTATCAATTGCTGGTGTGGCCATGAGTTGTTCATCGGCAACTTTATTCGTTGCTACGATCTCAAGTTTTCGAGCTGGTTTAATTATGGTGCATACCGTGTCTTCGTTAAAGAAATAGATAAGACCATCGGTATAAATTGGTGAGGCAGAGAAAGAGCCTTTCATGCGTTCCTGCCAAAATATTTTTCCGGTCTTGGCTTCGAGGCAAGAAATGTAACCGTTTCTATCAACTACAAATAAAAGTTCTCCAACGATTAAGGGTGAGGCCCTCGGCGGCATTCTCTTTGAAGATTTCCACACGATATGAGAATCAGTTATATCACCGTTCCCGTCTGGACGAATGGCCCAAAGTTCGGGCCTGTCACGATCGATCATTGTAAAGACTAGGCCTTCTCCATAAACTGGGCGAGGAGCAATTGACCAGCCGCGGTGAAGGGCTTTCCAGAGCTCTTTTCCGTTCTTCGGGTCGTAAGAAAAAACACCCTTTGCTCCGATGCTTACCATTTGCTTTTCGTTACCCCGAGGAATGATTAATGGGGTCCCGTAAGCTTTCCTCTGGTTAACTTGAACGTTGCTGAAGTTAACTGAGCGATTTGTTTTCCATGCGGTTTTCCCTGATTTCTTATCTAGAGCGATGACATATTGAACGTCTCTCCCATCAACATTGAATATTAAGTAATCGTTAAATAAAAATGGGGAGCTAGCGGGTCCAGCTCCTTTTTCATGATCGCATTTAAGATCTCTGCGAGTCCATAATATATTCCCATTGGAAGTGTTTATGCAGGCAGTGCCGTAGGTCCCGAAATGGACGTAGACACGGCCCTCTTCAATGACAGGAGTGGGTGAGGCATAAGTGTTGTCTATTGTTATCGCTTGAGGAGATTCGACATCAAATACATTGATATCATGGAGAACATTCCCAGTCATCTTGTCGACACAAATGGCGAACGTTTTTTTTCCATTCTTAGTTGCCGTCGTCATCCAGATCTGATTGTTCCAGATCACGGGAGATGACCAGCCCCGATCATGTATGGAAGTTTTCCAGGATATATTTTTATTTTCACTCCATTCTAATGGGACAGAGGTAGTATTAATATGACCGTTCCCTTTGGGCCCACGGAATTGAGACCACTGCTCATTTGCTAAGCTCGTTGTGCACCCGATTGTAGTAACTAGTATGGATAATATTGCTTTCATTTATTGGGAAAATACGAGTGTCGGGAATGGCTTGTCGTTAACCTTTATTTATTTCGATTTCTTTTCTTTTGCTTGGGTCGAATTTGTTGCCCATCTCATTCCTGCAATTAAGTGATTTCGAGCAAATTCATTATCAATTGAACGAACGTCGTGCCCGAGCCCGGTGAATAAATAGCGACCCTTTCCAACTTGTCGGCGCCAGCAAATTGGATGATCGTCTCCCATTGGTTTTTTGCCGACATAGCTCGGATGTTTCCTGACTGGCGTGTAACTTTTTTCATCGAGTCGAAGTAGAACTTCAACGCCGGGGAGGCCCGTCACGGAGCGATTAAAGCAAAGCCAGTCAGCAGTGTAATCGAATTGTTTTTTCTTTCCAGCTAGGATGGGATCACCTTCAGCCTTTGGATCAACTAAAAATCGGGCTTCCATATAATCGGAGTCAGAGTCAAAATCGCAACCTGCGATTTCAATTAATTCTGGCCATGTTCCGTTCTGCACTATCCCTGCATGCATTGCCATTATTGCTCCTCCTCCCTCGAACCAATTTATGATTCCCCTCTGAATCTCCTTTGGGATATTCTCACCTAAGTTTGTCGCGTTATTAAGAAGTAACAAGTTGTAGTCCTTAAGATTTTCCTGTTTCAGGTCAGCTGGATTTTCGGTCACACTGATGTTGATATTATGTTTTGCTCCCAGACGAACTAAAAATCCATTCAGCTTGGGTATTTCGGGGTGCCTATACCATGCAGTTGCCGAGTAAATGATGACATCGATTGGCTTAGATAGCGATATGGGTAACGAAAAGCAGTATATTAATGAGATTGCGAAGAGTCGTTTCATTGAATTAATGATTCAAAATGCATGAATGGAGATTGTCGAGCGTTAATCGATTAGAGCTAACTTAAGTGCATATAAAAGAGCTTTTAGTAATAATGTTGGCAATGGATTTAATATTGAGTGTATCATAAATTTATTAGTTTTTGTTGCCCAAGCTGTGAAAGAAAAAGTTAAATGGACTATGAATGACTTCTCTTATTCCAAGAGGATTCAATTGTGGGGTATCGGCAAGGCTCTGGCGGGATGTTTATGCGCTTTAATTTTTTGGATGAGCGCTTCGATGCTTTTGCATGGTGTTGATTCCTTTGATGAAAACCATTCAGTTTTCGAGACACATTGCATTAAATGTCATGGCAAGGGCGGAAAAGTTAAGGGTAAAGTTAACTTGCAGGAATTGAAGTCCAGTGATGCCTTTTCAAGCAATCCTGAACTTCTCGAAACGCTGATTAAAGTCTTAAAAGATCGTGAAATGCCGCCAGAGGATGAGCCGCTACTCCCTGAGGCAGAGCGGAAAAAAATGGTAGCATGGCTAGAGGACACACTCAGAGAGTCTCTCAAAAACCAACCCTTTCTTCATACGCCAATTAGGCGCATGAACCGTTTTCAGTACAATAATGCTGTAGTGGATTTGCTGGAGTTAGATCGTGAGATTTTTAGAATGAATGAGCGGCTCATGCGCCGTCGCGATAATTACTTCAAGCCTGAAACCAGGAAAATGCCAGAGCAGGTGCGAATATCCAGCCGGCCACTGAGTAAGGACATTGACAATCAACGACCAGAAGGATTCAAAGGGGTCGCTTCATTTCCTCAGGACAAGCGCGCAGAGCATGGTTATGATAACCGCGCTGATCACTTGACTCTATCACCGTTATTAATGGAGTCCTTTCTAAATCTTAGCCAGACGATTTCTGAGAGTCCTGATCTGAATCCCAAAGAGTGTCGTAGCTGGCCTTGGCTCTTTGCTTCTCTTGATGGTGCACCAGAGGACAATGTAGAAGGAATTATTCGCTCTAGGCTAACAAAGCTTCTTCGGCGTGCGTTTCGACGGCCGGTTGATCCAGTGACGCTTGATCGATTTGTTAAGTTCGCTTTAAAGCAGAACGCGGACGGAGAGTCATTAGAAAATACCATGCGCAGTGTAATAGGAGTAGTCCTCGGCATGCCTGATTTTCTCTATTTTTATGAAGCTCCTCCTGGCCAAAGTGTTAATGATTTTGAATTAGCTTCGCGTCTTGCTTTATTCTTTTGGAGTAGTATTCCGGACGATTTATTACTCGATCTCGCTGAGCAAGGTAAGTTGAGTAACCCAAAAATTCTCAGTTCTCAAATTGATCGGATGTTGAATGATCGTAGGGTGAGCAGGTTCTGTGACAATTTTCCTGCCCAATGGCTTCAGCTTGATCGTTTGATTACATCGGTTCCTGATCCCGAGAAATTCGCTTACTTTTATCTGGTTGATGGGTATCGAACTAGCATGCATATGATGCCTGAACCATTGCTTTTATTTGAAACGATTTTTATTGAGGATCGGCCGATTATGGAATTGTTGGATCCGAAATACACTTGGGAGAATGCTATGCTCAGGGCAAATTATGCGGGTCATGCTAAGGCGGGTCATGATGTTGTGACGCAGCTTTTTAAGAGAGTGCCATTGAGTGATCCGCGCCGAGGTGGTGTTATTACTAATGCTGCTATAATGACGATGACGGCGACTCCTACGCGGACGCAGCCAATTACTCGTGGGGCCTGGGTTAATGCTGTAATATTTAATGAACCGCCAGAACCTCCTCCCGCTGATATTCCGCCGCTTCCTGAGGCAAATACTGAGGAGCTTGCCAAGCTCACTATTCGCGAGCGGTTAGCTGCTCACCGAGAACGTGAGGATTGCGCAGGCTGTCACAATAAGATAGATCCAATGGGATTCGCATTAGAAAATTATGGGCCGACTGGGGTTTGGCGCGATAAGTATGAGAATGGCCGAGACGTCGATGTTAGTGGGGTCCTGTTCAATCAGCATCAGTTTAAGACTTTTTTAGAATTTAAGCAGTTTATCATTAAGGAAAAGCATCGCTTTGTTCGTGGGTTCATATCGCATCTATTGTCCTATGCATTGAGTAGGGAACTCGGACCAGCAGATTCTCCGGCTCTTGATAAAATGACGGCTCAGGCACTCGAAGGTCAGGGCAATATGCGATCTGTCCTAAAAAGCATAGCAATGAGTGAGCCTTTCCTCAAAAATGATAAGTTTAAGGCTGGAGCCCCTAAAGCGAAGGATGATCAGAGTCAGTGAAATTAAATGTGAGTATTTTCAAATTGTAAGCTTAATGAATTGTACTAAAATAAAAAAAGCCCATTACTGAGATGAGTGATAAGAATACTGTTCGGCCTGTTTCGCGTCGTAAATTTATAACATGCGCCGGTGGAGCTACATTGAGTCTTCCCTGGATGGAAACTTTTGCTGATACTAGCAAAGGTCAAAAAGAAAATCCTGCGCAACGATTAGCTTTCTTTTACTTGCCCAATGGGATCACGCGCCGTGGTTTTTTTCCTGGTGAAAGTGACCGTCCATTGCCTCCGTTCGCCGGGCAGAACAATGTATGGAGATTTGAAGGTAAGACGGTGCCCCCAGGCAGTCATCCTATGACGCTTACGCCGACCTTGGCTCCTTTGCATAAGATGCGTAAGAAAGTGTCACTAATTACCGGCATGGATCGCACGTTTCAGCACGGTACAGATTCACATGCTCAATGCGCTTCTTGTTTTCTTACTAGTGTAGCTCCATACGAGGTTAAAAACTCAGCATATCCGTTGACCCGTACCTTGGATCACATTGCGGCAGACAGTATTGGGCAAACTACACCGTACTCGACACTCGAGTTGAGTTGTAATGACCACAAGAATAACATCGAGTCCATTTACTTTGATAATATGTCCTGGTATGGGACTGGTCATGTGGCGCCATCCATGAGGAATCCTCGTAAAGTCTATGACCGACTGTTCGGGACCCAAGCCCACACGCGATTTCGCAACATAACTGATCTTGCTCTTGGTAATGCCAGTCGACTGCAGAAGCGTTTGAGTGCCGAGGATCGGCAGAAATTTGGAGAATACCTAGAATCGATAAGGACTATTGAGACCAGAATGGATCGGATCGATAAAATGAAGCTAGAGTTGGCGGAGGCTAAAATTGAACGTCCGGCTGAGCATTTGCCGCGCAATGAGTACATTCATTTAATGGGAGATCTTTTAGTCACCGCATTACAAAATGGACTAACCAATGTGGGGACTCTAATGCTTGGTCCTGAACGGTGGACCACTCCCACTAATTGGGAAGGCATTTTAGATAAGCCATATAGCCATCATGCCATGACTCACTCCATAGTTAATCACCTTGAACATCTTCTTTTGTTGGACCGGTTCCATGTTTCAGCCTTTGCTAGACTTCTCGAACGTATGGATCAGATCAAAGAAATTAACGGCACCACGCTTCTTGATAATACTATTTTCACGTTAGGTGCCGGAATGGGAGATGGGACCACTCATCAATACAATGATTTGCCATTGGTAGTAGCTGGAGGCGGTGGAGGTAAGTTGAAAATGGGTAATCATATTCACTGCAAGAGGGGAACTCCTCTAGCTAACCTTTGGTTGACTCAGCTTAGAGCTTTGGGGATTAAGAGAGACAAGTATGCCGACAGCACTGGAACAGTCTCTGAGATTCAGGCTTGATTGGAGTTAAACTTCCCGATTAAAGATCCAACTGAATTTCCTCTGCTCGATTCTGGATGTGCGTCGCTGACTCCGCTCGGCCAATTTCGCATAACGAGAACCTAGGAGGCATAAATAATCCTGAGCCTTCGCTGACTCGCCGCTGAGCCCTGTTAAGTTTTCGACGTTCCAAGTACTGACTAAGTGATCGACGATTTCAGCATAGTGTTTGGCTGTGTAGACTTCTAACTGTTGTGCGACTGCGGAGAAATCTTCGAACAAGTTGGGATCAGTTCCGTCCTGCATCAAGTGGGAGGGCATTATAATTTGAGCGCGCATTAAATCATAAAACGCCATGATCGAGCCGTTAGGGTCTTGCTCGAAAATGTGACGCATGAAATTTGTGTATACCTTTTCGTGCCGAGCTTCGTCTGCAGCTATAGCGCTACAAATGCCTTGCAAACTGTCGTCGCCTTCGGACCGTGCGAGTTGGGCCACATTTTTGTGAGAAATTTTTGTGGCCCGTTCTTGGAAGGAAGTGTAAACAAATCCTTTGTAAGGGTCCTGCGCCGTGCTTGGGTCAAAACCATTGCGTATCAAATTCTGAATCGTCACTTCTACTGCACGCATATCAACGCGTCCGGTGAGGTACAGGTATTTGTTCAGCAAATCTCCATGCCGGTTCTCTTCTGCAGTCCAGCCACGAGTCCACTGTGCCCAAGGGCTTGGGTCGGCGCCGGTCTTGTCCGTGATCCCTTCGAACCCATTAATTAATGTCTGATAAGTCGGTAGAGCCTCTTCAGTTACCATGTCTCCTACTAACACTACGAGAACTGCGTCTGATAGCCCTTTGGCGGGTTCGCGGAAGGTCTGTACGCTTTCTATCCAATCTTCACTGGTCAGATCAGGTAACCAGTCCTGTGGTTGCCAGCTC
>JASLJT010000084.1:0-5304 GCA_030747955.1 Verrucomicrobiales bacterium
GTCTTTTAGTGTCTGGGGATGACTCACAAGATTTGCGTAAGAACTTAGATAAGGACTCTGATAGTGAGGCAGAGAGTCGTGATTTGACTCAAAATGACTCGAGCAGTCATTTTAGCGGCAATGGCTCCTGCGGTTGGATTCGAACCAACGACCTAGTGGTTAACAGCCACCCGCTCTACCGCTGAGCTACGCAGGATTTGCCAAGCCGAGAATATGCTTAGTGGTTGGGATTGGTGCAAGTGGATATTTTTAATCCAAGAAACAAATTTCAATATTGTGTGAGATACAGATTCGGAACACAATAAATAGGTAATGATCCGCTATTTTTACCAATTAATCGTCATTTCCTTTCTCTCTTCAGCTTTAAGAGCTGAGCACAAAGTCGTTCCTCTCGAGCTTTTCGCAGCTCATGGGAACCTGGAAGTCACCCTCTGGGCACAATCACCTATGCTCTACAACCCAACTAACATGGATGTAGATAAGGACGGAAGAATATGGGTAGCAGAAGGAGTAAACTATCGTCGGCACGGAAACCGAAAGCCAGAAGGTGACCGGATAGTTGTGATTCAAGATACTAATGGTGATGGAAAGGCTGACAGCTCTCATGTATTCGTTCAGGAAAAATTTCTTACAGCACCACTCGGAGTCGCGGTCATTGACAATAAGATCGTTGTCTCTATGACGCCGGACCTAGTCATATACACTGACGTCAACAGGGACCTGAAATTTGATCCGGAAATAGATAAGCGGGAAGTTCTTCTTACAGGATTTAACAGCAAGCAACATGATCATTCTCTTCATTCAGTCACTGTGGGACCAGATGGAAAATGGTACTGGAACCATGGTAACTGCGGAGCCCAATTCACTGACAAGTCAGGTAAAACGTTTCGTGTTGGAAGCGCATATCAGATGCGCCAGATAGCAGGTAAAGAAAGTGATGATGGACACATTTGGATCGGCGGGGCCGCTTACCGAATGAACCCGGATGGAACAAACGTAGAAGCCATTGGGCATAATTTCCGTAACAGTTATGAGCAGACCATCACTTCGTTCGGTGATGTTTTTCAAAATGACAATGATGATCCTCCTGCATCAAGGACTTCTTTCCTTCTCGAATATGGCAATGCAGGATTCTGTTCTGCTGATGGCAAAAGGAGCTGGCAATCCGACAGACGCCCAGGCCAATCAACTCCAATCGCCGAATGGAGACAAGAAGATCCAGGAACGATGCCATCAGGTGATGTCTATGGTGGCGGATCACCTACAGGAATTTGTTTCTATGAGGGAGGGGCTCTGGGTCAGGCTTATGCAGGTGGATTGTTATTAAGCTGTGAGCCAGCCAGAAATGTGGTCTTCGGATATTTACCTGTTCAGGATGGGGCAGGGTTTAAGCTTGAAAGGTTCAACTTTTTAACAACTAATGCTGCTGAGGAATTCGCCGGGACTGATTTTAAAGGAGGCAGAACCAATAATGAGGCAAAGACACTGTTCCGCCCATCTGACGTTGCCGTTGGAACAGACGGAGCCATTTATGTTGCTGATTGGTATGATCCAAGAGTCGGCGGCCATGCGGATCACGACAACACACTCTCGGGAGCAATTTACCGCGTCGCGCCTAAAGGATTCAAATCCACAACACCAAAGATCGATCTCAATTCAACTGAAGGACAAATTCTTGCTATCAAAAGCAATGCAGCGAATGTCCGCAACCTTGGATTCACAGCTCTAAAGAAACAAAAAGACAAAGCCATTCCTGCCGTTAAAGAATTATTAAAAGACCCCAATCCTTACATCGCAGCCCGTGCAACTTTCTTGCTTCCTCATCTGGGGGATTCTGGAGTCGCGCTGACAAAGGAAATTCTAAATGGAGATAATCCTCGTCTGCGCCTGGCCGCTGTCCGTTCATTGAGGCGTTCAGAAAATGACATCCTACCTTTAGCCAAGAAAATATCAGAGGATCCTGATCCCTCAGTACGGAGAGAACTGGCAACGTCACTCCGTAACGTTTCATTCGATAAGGCAGGAGAGCACATAGTCTCACTAGCAAAGGGTTACGACGGCAAGGATAGAACTTACCTAGACGCACTAGGCATAGCTTCTACAGGAAAGGAAACCGAAAGTTATAATGCAATTGGAAGGGCAATAGGAAGCAATGAACCAAGAGAATGGAGCAAAGAGTTTGCTGATATTGTATGGAGGCTGCACCCTGAGAAATCAGCACTAATGTTGGCAGGAAGGGCCATGGCATCAGGAGTTCCTGAGGCCCAGAAGAAAGCGGCTGTGGTTGCCTTAGCGTTTATTAAGTCAAAATTAGGAGCTGATTCTATGCTCGCTGTCGCTGAAAGAGCCACTGGACGAGCCAAGGCCGAAGCAATTTGGTGGCTCCTGAACAATCGAAATCATCGATGGAAAGAACATGACATAGTAGGGTCACTCAAGTCACGAGGCATCTATAACCCTTCAAGTGTAAAACTTGTCGGCGCCGTATTGCCTCCGCCAGTCAAACGGGAGTATGCACCCGCTGCCAAAATCCTTGCAATGAAAGGAGACCCTGCTCGTGGTAAGACTGTTGCTGCTAGATGCTACATGTGCCACCACATTGATGGGACAGGCGTTGAATACGGACCCACTCTGACCGATTATGGCAAGACGCAAACTGCCGAAGTCATCATTCAATCTATCATTAATCCTTCAGCTGATATTGCTAGCGGTTATGATAGCTACCAAATTGAAACTAAGGACGGAATTAAAATTCAGGGAAGACTACTATCTGCCGGCGACCCCCTAGTCATCCAATCAATGGGAGGAATAACTCAAACCATTCCAAAGGGGAGAGTCAAGAGTCAGGGGAAAATGGAATCCTCATTGATGATGTCAGCAGCTCAGCAAGGACTCTCTGAACAAGACATTGCAGATATTACAGCTTACCTAAAATCACTCTAACCGGAACACTTGCACTGACATGAAGCCACTGATCCAATTAACCTTATTCTCATCAATTTTCCTTACCTATGCTTTTTCAGCTCCGGACAAGAAAGGCGCTTACTCTACACCTGAAGATGCTGCCAAAGATCCTGATTTCTCGATCCAAGGTGAATATGAGGGGTCTTACACGAAAGGGAACGGAAACAAGTCAATTGTAGGAATTCAAGTCGTTGCGCTCGGAAACGGAATCTTTAATGCGGTAGGATTCGAGGGAGGGCTTCCGGGCAATGGTTGGGACCTTAGTGAGAGAGCCCAATCGGAGGCAAAGCAAGCCGATGACGGATCAGTGACCTTCAAAAAAGAAGAAGGCGGATCATCTGCTGTCCTGAAAGAAGGAAAGCTCACCATTTACAGTGCCGGGGGGAAGGCACTCGGAACACTCAATCGCGTTGAGAGAAAAAGCCCGACAATGGGAATGAAGGCACCTGAAGGCGCAATCAAACTCTTTGACGGCTCTTCTCTTGAGCACTGGAAGACTGGGGCTCGGAAGACTGAGGATGGATTACTAATGGAGGGAGTAAACTCGGCACGCAATGACTTCAAAAACTTTACCTTACACATTGAGTTCAGGCTCCCCTACATGCCAAAGGCAAGGGGTCAGGGCCGTGGAAACAGCGGAATGTATTTGCTTGGAACCGAGACACAGATGCTTGACTCGTTTGGACTTTCCGGAGAATCAAACGAATGCGGAGGCCTCTATAAGTGGAAAAGACCAGACGTTAACATGTGTTATCCTCCACTCCGTTGGCAGACTTACGACGTTGAATTTCAGGCAGCCACCAAGGACAAGCCGCCCATTATGACTGTGAAGCATAATGGCATTATTATTCACGATAAGGTAAATCTCAGAAAGAGATCCAGTCAGGGTAATATTCATCTACAGAACCACAGCAACCCTGTCCGTTACCGAAACATCTGGATCGTAGAGAATTAAAGAGAGACTCCTCTTCCCTTACGGAGACGGCGGAACGATTTCTTTAGCGCTGCTTCTGTGGCTCTATCACGCTCAGATCCGGCATATCGGACGGCATAATGATAATTCGCTAAAAGGTCAAACGCTTCGGCCCCAAACTCCTTCTCATTCCTGACCCTTTGAATAGCCTCTCTGATCGTATCTCCCTTGGCCTTTGGACGACCAAGCTCTAAACACATTCTTAAAAACTCCAACAAATAGGGCGGAGCATCTCGGTCCAGATAAAGCTCCCTTTCTGATGCCCCATCCAGGTCACTTTTCTTTACTTTTTTGATAAAGCTCTTAACAAATACTTTCAAGAAAAAGAGAGCAAGTAGACCCAACAAACCAGCAAGCCAAATCAGCTGCGTTCTCTTATCCCCTTCAGGATCTTTAGCAATCTCAACGTTGTTCTCACTTTCATGGGCATCCTTGTATGATGAAAGTTCCGGGGCTTTTAAATCCTCAATGTTCGACCGTGCAGGGAGCCGCGCTGCCCCGGCTCCAACTGGAGTCCCATCAAAAACTACCCAGCCATGCCCCTGCACCAGCACCTCAGCCCATGCATGAGCATCTGAGGCATCATAAGAAACAATCCCTCCTTCAGTGAAGGCTCTCCCACCAGAAAATCCATAAGCTGTTCGCGAAGGATATCCAGCCTCACGAGCAAGGAGCGCCGCAGCAGAAGCAAAATAGTCACACCATCCAGCACGCTCTTGAAATAGAAAATTCTCCATCGCTGATAAGCTTTTCAGATTCTTAACCTCTGTACTGTATTTAAACTCCGACCTTAAATAACTCTGAATCGAATCCAACTTCGCGGGTGCAGAAATTAACCCCTCAGTAATTTCAGAAAATAGAGATTTAACTTTACGGCCCAAATTACCTTTCGCTGGAGAAAGAAGGTCAGGACTAATTCTTGGAGAAATTCCTTGAGCTTCTCCCCTGATTTCTGACCAGACGAGGGGCCGAGACTCGACCTGATAACGAACTGATCCTCTAAGTTCAGCCTGATACGAATTAAAACCTGAACCAATTATAAATTTCAACCTATAGGCCAATGGGTTCTGAATCGCAGGCAACCCGGCTCCACCAGACACAGGTAAATAAATCTCATGCAAAATACCCTTCCCTTCAGCGATCCTGACCCAATCATCCTTAACTCCATCCATTTCATCGGAACGCCATTCCTTTTCCATGCTCAAGGACTCCCAAGCATCTCCAACATATTTGTCTAAGACCGCATTCCGGACATAATTTTGCCGAGCAATGAATTTATTAAATTCTCCGCCATCAGGGATCCGCAGATACATCACTTCTTGATTACCTAGATTAATATTTCCCTTTTTTGGCAATTCTCTGCGATT
>JASLJT010000085.1:0-4680 GCA_030747955.1 Verrucomicrobiales bacterium
TTACAGGAACAACAGAAAATCCAAGTGGGAACATGCTGCTACCGTCTTGCTGTCAGCTGCAGTGTCTGCAGCCGCGGCAGTTATAATCACTTTGAATTATCAGGACCCAAAAGATCCGCCTTCTCCGGTCCCGCCACCTGAACCGGCAAAGGCCGCTGCAGTAGTTCCAATTGATCCAAACCCGACCCCAGCCCCAGTTCAATCAGACCCTGACCTTAACATCAAAGAGGAACAGATCGCAAATCTCATCAATGACTTCCAGCAATCTCAATCTGCATTAAATGAGCTTTGTAGAATGCTTGCAACTTTGGATGGTGAAGGTAATCCAATGTACAGATTTCCCGAAGGAACGATCGGATCAATGCTTACCTATTATGACAAGTTCATTAGCCGCAACCAGGACAACCCCGCATTACGTGATTCAGTAATTTCTGCGCTAAGTAATTCAAGTGAACTTCACATACTCCTAGGCGATTTCACATCGGCCAGTCAAAAACTAACACAAGCCACAGAATTAATTGTAGATGATGAAATTGGAGGCGGAATCAATGGCGAATTGATCGAACGTCGAGCCAGATTATTCAAGAATTTATCCACTTCACAATCAGGTTCAAAAATGCACAGAGCTGCAACAAAGGCTGCCACTAAATCTTTTCTTCTTTACAAGGAACTGCTGAGCCAAGAGCCAAATGATCCAGGAAATGCACGAACTGCAGCAGAAAGCGCTTTAGTTCTAGCCAAAAGATTACGCAATTCTGAAGAAATTGAAGCTTCTAAACAGTATGTAGAACAGACAATTCAGATCATTAACGCAACCACAGCAGACTCACTACCATTAGAAAAAGACCAATCGTTATTAGCCTCTGCTCATTTCGAACTTGGACAAATACTCAGCTCAAAGGGCGAACCGGATTCCGCTAATGAATCATATCAAAACTCCATAGCAGGATACACTGAGCTTGTGACAGCGTTCCCTGAAAAATTAAATTACCAATTTCAGCTAGCACGTGCATTAGGCGAAGAAGCAGACATCGCATTTGTTACCGCAAACTCTGAAGCTAGCGTTATAAATAATGACGCCATCGAACTCCTCACCTCGCTCATAGAACGGTCTCCCAGTAACAGGTACCAGTTCGAGATGGCCAGGAGACTGCATGCATTTTCCCGATCAATCGAGGACGAAGGGGAATCAAGCGCAGCACGAACTCAGTCAAATGCAGCACTCAATATCTTGAAAGACCTGATCAAGAATGAACCAAGCAATTTTGCTTATCAAAATGAAATAGCACAACTGTACCGTCAATTAGCCGATCTTCACAAAGAAGCCGGCGACACAGGAAAATCAGTCGAACTCTCACGAGAAGCCGTTCATCACATCAAGAACTTACTTGATAAAGATATTGATGTAGAAAATGGCAATAGAAAGAAAAATCATTACCGAGAAATAATTGCCCGTGACTACGGCAAACTCGGATGGCACTTAGCTAATACAGGAGAAGAAGACGACATCACCGAAGCAAAATCCTCATTTAAAACCGCTCAAGATTATTATCAGCAAATCCTTGATATCGAACCAACTAATGATGATGCCAAGCGGTGGCTTCAATGGGCAAAGGATTGTCTAGATCAATTGCCCTAAGACTTCCTAGCGGCAATGAATGATCTGACGCAGGCAATCACATAGACTGTGCAAATGACAGACATTGCAAGCATACCAAGGATGGCCGTACCAGAATCTCCGCCAAAAAGTTTCGGCAAGCCCCTTCCATAACCTGCGAGGGCACCCAATAAAGCTAACGTTAATGCAATATGAGCTACGACTTTTCGCTTCTTTTCATCCTTAGCCAGAAACCCACAGATTAGAATTGGCACCCCTATGAATGAAGGTATCAAAGCCGTAACACTGGCCTTGCCAGTGGAAAAATAGAGAACCACTCCCAATGCAGTTAACAATGAGCCAATTAATATAGAAAGTTTCGTAATTGATGTCATGATCAAAGAAATTTGCAGAATGTATCGTGCTGGTCAAATCGTTATCCCAGCAAAAACACTATTGCCCTATTGCGAGAAACCATAATAATGTTTATTCATTCATAATTTCCACAACTGAAAGTTTTAATCAGCTCAAATAAGAATCCAATGACTCCAAACCAAAACACCTCTCGTCGTAAATTCATTAAGGCAAGCACTGCTGCTCTGGCAGCATCGCCCCTGCCCCTCTTAGCTGATCACCACAAAAAGAAAAAACTCTACGACATCTCCATCGCCGAGTGGTCATTACACAAGGCCCTATTTGGCAAGAAAATGACCAACCTTGATTTCCCTGTAGTCTCAAAAAAGGAATTCGGAATCAATGCCGTCGAATATGTAAACCAATTCTTTAAGGACAAAGCAAATGACAAAAAGTATTTAAACGAACTTAAAAAAATATGTGATAGCGAGGGAGTAAAGAGCCTAATCATCATGTGTGACGGCGAAGGAAAACTCGGAGATCCTGACAAAACGAAAAGAGCTGCATCAGTGGATAACCACAAGCGCTGGGTTGAAGCGGCAAAGCACCTAGGATGCCATTCTATTCGAGTCAATGCATCTTCAGGAGGCTCTTATGAGGAACAACAACAACGTGCCGCTGACGGGCTCGGTAGCCTCAGCGAATTTGCAGCTACTCACGGTTTAAATGTCATTGTAGAAAATCACGGAGGATTGTCCTCTAACGGAGCCTGGCTCGCCGGAGTAATGAAAATCGTAAACAAAAAGAATTGCGGAACATTACCTGATTTTGGCAATTTTAGAATCGGTGGAGGTAAGACCTATGACAGATACAAAGGAGTCAAAGAACTCATGCCATTCGCCAAAGCAGTAAGCGCAAAGTCACATGATTTTGATGATAAGGGGAATGAAATCCATACTGATTATCATAAAATGATGAAGATTGTCATTGATGCCGGCTATCATGGATACGTGGGCGTCGAATACGAGGGCGGTAAAATGAGTGAATTCGATGGAATCAAAGCTACGAAGAAATTACTCGAAAGAGTAAGATCGAAGTTATCCTAATAAGACAACTCACTGCTTCCTTATTCTATAGAAGTGGCGCTTACCAGTAGGTGAGAATCTTTCCGTTGCAATATTGCCGCGGCCAACAATCAACTTCTTTAGAGTCATCCACGTTTGAAGATCATTCGATGTCTGAATGACATATCCCGAACCTTGCTCCGCTGGGAACATATATTGAACCTGACCTCCCTCCAACACACTGGACTTTAACTGGAAAATGGGAACACTATCAGGATCAGTAGGTGAACTTCTAAAAAAGACTTCCGTCTCATCGAACCAACCATCCTCATCCGTATCTTTGCCAGCAACAGCATCGATTAGATCAAGGCTTACAAATTCTCTTATCTTCCCAATGCTAACGAAAAACTCAGCATCAAAGAAAAGATCACTACTGCTCGCATTGGCCTGATGCACCTCAGCTGATATAACATTATCTCCATCGACCAAAAGGCTAGAATCAATCACGTATTCTTTCACTTCCAACTCATCGTCACCACCAATTGTCGAATCAGCAAAAGTTGTGTTTCCTGCATCTGTACTGAGGTTATCTCTGACGATTTCCTTACCGTTAAGATAAACAGCAATGCCATCATCTTTGCGTATTCTTATCTTTGAAGAAACGACCTCAGACGCGCCCAGAAACTTAAAGGATTTACGAAAATACGTTGTGGCATGCTTATTATTTGAATCGTCACCGAAACCGACATTCCCCACCACCGCATCCTCACCATATCCGAGCGGGGATTGAGCGGCCTTCCATGTCGAATCGTCAAAATTCAAAGAGTCCCAATCATTTCCTGGGTAAGTTCCATTATCCAAATAGGCCCAAGATTCACCACTAGCAAAAATCCTAGTGAATGGAGGAATTATCGCGGTCGCACTTGAATTAAAACTAAATCTGGCGCTGGACCTTGAGCTCTTGTGAACTTCCACTGCCAGCACATTGACACCATCCCTAATTAAAGAAACGGGCACAGCCACATTGATTTTATAATCTTCTTCAAAAAGATCAGTCGAAGAAAGAACATTGTATGCTGCATTGTCGTTAAGATTACTGTCACGATATACCTCCTTGCCGTTCAGAAAAACAGCACACGCATCATTACGCACAAGACCGATGACCATTGAGTTTACTGAGTCAGGGTCCCTCAAATAGAACTGTTTTCTAAAATAGGTAGTGACATGCCTATTGTTAGAATTGGAACCATAGCTAATTACCGTATTCTCATCACCTTCACCATAACCGAACTCACCCGCACCAACACTCCAAGCCGAATCATCAAAATCGACGCCAGTCCAGGAACTTCCCTGATTAGAGCCATCATCCAGATAGGTCCATTCACTAGAATAAGTGAAAAGCTTGCGGGAAACATTACCTCCACGGTTCGAAACAGAATAAACAAACTCATCTTGGCCTTCGGCCCCTGCATTCTGCTTATAGTCAAAGCTACCATCAGAACTTAAGGATAAGACACCTTTACTCGGCGCACTCTGCAACTGAGCCGTGAGAGAATCACCATCAACATCGGAATCATTTTTCAAGACATTCCCAACTAGCGACCCTCCATCCACTACAAAATCATCAGGAATCAAATCCGGAGCATCGTTCGTAGGATCTATCTC
>JASLJT010000086.1:0-12152 GCA_030747955.1 Verrucomicrobiales bacterium
GATCTAGTATGAATTCACAAGATTCTTCAGCTGTTTGATTGTCAGTCTGTACAATTAATTCTGCGTCTTTAGGTTCTTCATAAGGATCGGATATGCCTGTAAAATGTTTAATTTCTCCTGACCGGGCTTTGGCATAGAGTCCTTTCCTATCTCTTGCTTCACAAACATCTATGGAAGTTGCTACATGAATTAGTATAAATCCAGCATTGGGCTCGATGCTTTTTCGTATTTCCTTACGTATTGAATCATAAGGTGCAATGGGAGCGCAGATTGCGATGCCGCCATTTTTACTTATTTCATTCGCCACGAATCCGATACGTTGCAAATTTATGATTCTATGATCTTTCGAAAACCCAAGTTCTGAACAAAGGGTTTTCCTTACAACATCACCATCTAGAAGAGTGATGCGCTTCTTGGTTAATTCTAGCATCTTAATTTGTAGAATCTTGGCGATAGTTGATTTCCCAGATCCTGACAAACCTGTAAAGAAAATGGTTATCCCTCTTTTCTCTGGTGGGGGATTGATTGAATTAATTTCTTCTAAGACCGTATCGAAAGTTTCTTCTGGGGATCCTTTTGGCAAAGTGAAGACATTGATAACGGAGTGTTCCTTTACCAAACTCATATCACCATCCGAGATGAGGGAAGAGCATCCAGAGCCTTCCAATAAGATTGCGTATTGGAGCCATTCTTTGGCATTTTCTGGAGCATGACCAGGAAGAATAGATAAAGTGCATTGGTCAGTAGGTAATTCCGATAATGCCGCTTTAATGCATCTCAATCTGGAGTGGCTTTCTATTGGGTCGTTGGCAAATAGTTGAATTGTTATTTTTGATTTATGGACTTTGATATGTTCTTTCAAAGCTTCCACTTCAACTTTATGTAATAAATTAGTACATGTAAGAACTGTACCGACTTTGGGGTTCGCTTCTTTTTGATATAAGCGTAGCTCTTTATGATCGTAATGCGTTGGCATTTCGATACCTTCAATTGCCCCCCCCAAATAGTGAGTGTCTTTAGAAGTGAAGAGGCTCTCGATTGATAAGATTGCAAGGAGAACACCTTCTTGGTCTCGGAGAGCGAGCCGATCTCCCTCATTGAGGCTTTTAAATAATCTCTCATCTACTTCGAGTGATATTGGTTTTGCCCATAATGTCCCATCAGTTAAATGCATAGAATTAACTACAGAAACGTGGTCGGATTCGTTTAGATATCCAATCAGTGGTTTGTAAGCTCCAGCAATTAGGAGTTCAAGTTCATGGGTTTGATTCTTTGTAAGATCATGCGAAGCGTACTCATTTGAGTTCACTTTTAATTCTGTTGCACGCTCTGTATCTACCAAGAGGTTGGATTTCATTAGATAACAAATCAGACAATGGATTTTTTATTTAGTAACCTTTGAGCTTTGATCAGATTGTTGTTTTCCATTTATTTGGGAAGATCCGTCATCACTTTCAGTTTTTCCTTGATTGGTTTTTGGGGGTTTAGCTTTAGCCAGTTCTATTTTCCCGTCTCCAAAAGCAATCACGGCCCCTTCCCGAAGTAACCAGTTCAGATCCTTAAGTACTTGAATTTGTTCAGGCCCCAATTTTGTTTCAGCATTAGATGATTCATTGGTATTTTCTTTTTTTGAGGAGAGATTGGCTTTGTTCTCATTCCCTTCGGTTCCAGTGAATTCTGTGGATTTTTCTTCAGTTGTTTTGTTCTTAGAACTTTCACTATTAATATTGTAGGGGGCAATGGCATCAATAAGTTCTTTACTAGTTACCCGTTCATTTTCACGAATGAACGTTACAATTGCATTAATGGCTTCAGATAGCTTGTCATCTGGAGAAATAGGCTTTGGTCGACAAACACATGCAAAAATTTTCTTGCCGCGTTTAAAGAATTTCAGTCCTTGATCACCTAATATTTTGCACAGTGGATTTACAAGGCTAGCTGGATGTTTCCTTGAATGTGTAGAAGCATTTTTAAGTAGAGATAAAAGGCCAGCGGATAATTTCTTACCATCTATTCTCCCTGGAACAATAGCGCTTTTCGAGGATTGAATTAACTCATCTGAATGATTGGCTAGGAAGTGAGCTTGGGCTTCCTCTTTGTTTTTCAAGACTAGGCTTTCATCACTTTCAACGGATCCTTTGTAAGTGTACTGCTTCTGAAGGCTTTGCTCTTGTTGCCATTTTTCGATTATTTCCTC
The DNA here is from genome assembly GCA_030747955.1 of Verrucomicrobiales bacterium. GTDB lineage: Bacteria > Verrucomicrobiota > Verrucomicrobiia > Verrucomicrobiales > DEV007 > EC70. Next base: position 2,198 of record JASLJT010000086.1, read on the forward strand.
ATTCTGTTCGACGCGGATTTTATTTTTGAATTTTTCAATCGGCATGTTTGCAAAATTACTGCGATGCAATTGCGCGATTGCTGTTTGATAGGAATGATGATTTGGTGGAGCGATGAGGGCTCCGCTCATTCCGCAAATAGCTATGGAGTTAAAATTTCCTTTTGGTGGATCGACTTCGATTGTTTCCTCATTGTAAAATTCGGAGAACTTGTCAGTTCTAATTAGGTTGGCTTCAGCTTCATCCCGGCTCAGCCAAATAGAGTTATCAGTTACTCCAAAGAAAAGTTCTTTTTCAAAACTCTCATCGCATTCGAAGGATACATTGTAGCGTTCTCTATCAGCTAATATTAGCCTGGCTATTTCAAATACTGAATATGCTCTTGCTGTTTTTTTAATTTGGTCAGCAATTTTCAATAAGCTATCTTCACTCGGTTTTAGGGTCGCCTTGATGCCTTGAGGTGCTTGAACATGATGAGCTCTTTTTTTGGGATCAGTTGAGCGGTTCCTGTTCCGATCCTTGTCTCGTTCCCATTTTTTTCTTTTAAAGGGTCTTTTACCTGAGTTGTCATTTTTTCTTGTTTTTTTGTCGCGATATTGACCCTTTGAATCAGTTCTCTTCGCTGGTTCTTTGAGCCAATCTGGCATCAGTTGCAGATCAGATAGATCAACGGGAGTAGAATCGGTCATAATTATGAATTGGAAATCAAGTGCTCAGGAAAATCCATCAGCTCAAATAAAACTCATTATTAAGTAATAAATGGTTTTTGTAGTCTATTAAAGAATTACTTAAAGATACAGAATTATTGATCCGTTTCTGGTCTTGGGTTTCGGGCTAACAGATCTTCCATTGCTTGTGCGGGATTCTTGTCGCCGATAATAACGGAATAGGCTTCATTGATTATTGGTGTTTCAACACCGTTACGCTTAGTTGATTCGTAGAATGATTCAGTATTAGGGACGCCTTCAGCAACCATATTCATAGAATTAACTATATCGTTAATTTTCTTGCCTTCGCCAATGAGCCTCCCGACTCGGTTGTTTCTGCTGTAAGTGCTGTAGCAAGTTACTATGAGGTCGCCAACACCTGACAGCCCTTGGAAAGTTTCTGCTTGTCCCCCTAATGCAGTTCCTAAACGTGTCATTTCAGCCAAGCCTCGAGTAACTAGAGCTGATTTTGCATTATCACCGAGGCCCAACCCATCCGAAATTCCTGCACAAATTGCATATACATTCTTTGCTGCTCCTCCCAGTTCTATTCCAGCGACGTCGGTACTTGTGTAGGTTCTAAACCAAGGTAATGAAAAGATCGATTGAAGGGAATTGGCGATTTTTTCATTTTTACAGCCTATGACTGCTGCTGTTGCGAGACGCTTACCTACTTCTTCTGCGTGGTTAGGACCGCTCAGCACCGCGGTAATATTGTCTGGTAAATGAGAGGAAATAATTTCACTCATGCGGTGCCCCGTTTCACGTTCAAGGCCCTTGGTGCAAGATAAGATGATAGATTCTTTTGCTGGCTTTACTTTAGCTAATTTCTCAGAAAATTTCCGCAAACCTGTGGATGGGACTACGCAAACTAACAGCTCGGATCTGGCGGCGAGTTCTAAATCTGTAGTGGGGCTTATCGATCCTTTTAAATTAACACCTGGAAGGTACAATTTGTTTTCTCTAATTTCTGCCATCTGGCTGGCATGATCGGAGTTGCGACACCATAAAGTAACGTCAAGGCCCTTTTCGGCTACCACGGTGGCAAGGGCGGTTCCCCAACTACCAGCGCCAAGGATTGAAACTGTTTTCATCATGCTTTATTTTTAATTTTTCGTTCGAATCGATCCTCTTCTCCTTTGATGAGGCGTTGAATGTTTGATCGGTGCCTCCAAACCGCCATGGCAGCCGCAATGATTCCGAAAATAATTACAGGTGCTGACGAATTAATATTAGGAAACACATAGTTGTGGTCTAGAGAAACTGTCAGGATTGGTATTGAAAATGCAGCAGCCATTGAGGCGATGGCAACATATCTGCTAAGGAAAAAAACTAGTACCCAGACAAGTGTTGATCCAATTAAAACTTCTGGCAAGAATGGCATTATGGCGCCGGCGGAAGTGGCTATGCCTTTACCACCTTTGAATCCGAGCCAGAAAGTATAATTGTGACCGAGAATTGCTGCTATGGCTAGGAGCACAAAAATTATTCCCTCAACTTTTTCATCGGCTAGCATGCTGTCTGGAAGATGGTTGATGATTATTCCGCTCCCGATCAGAACTGGTAAGTATCCTTTCAACATATCTAGTATTAGAACAATTATTCCGACTTTGCGTCCAAGAGTTCGTAGCACATTTGTGGCTCCGATGTTGCCGCTGCCTTGATTTCGTATGTCTACGCCAAGACACTTTGATATCCAAAATCCAAACGGGAATGAACCAACTATGTAAGCGGCCAAGACTAATGTTGCGCAAAGAAGATATGGAAATTCCAATGTATTTATAGGTTTTGTTTTTTATTTAATGTGGACTCGATTTCATTAAGAGGGAGGCAGTTAATGATATCATTAGGTTCGAGCCATCCTTTTTGAGCTATCTTGACCCCAAAATGAAGAAATTGGAAGTGTTCTATTCTATGAGCGTCAGGATTGATTGAGCACTTTACACCTTTATCTTTTGCTTGTCTCCACCATCTCCAATCCATATCTAGTCGGCGAGGGTTCGCATTAATTTCGATGTGGGTGTGGTTCGAGGCGCAGGCATCGATAACTTTGGGGACATTGATAGAGTATGGTTTTCTACTCAATAAGAGTCTGCCGGTTAGGTGTCCAATCATTGTGACGTTAGGATTCTCAATTGCTTTGATGACACGAGAAGTCATTTCTTTTTCTGTTAATGAAAAAGAACTGTGAATAGAAGCAACGCAGTAATCTAGTTTTGCCAGAATTTCATCATCATAATCTAGGGTTCCATCCTTGAGTATATCACATTCTACACCTGAAAAGATTCTAAAGTCATTAGGAGAAGAATTGTTGAGAGATTGAATTTCTTTTATCTGGGCCAATAATCTTTCTGTGCTGAGCCCGTTAGCTTGAACTGAACTTTTGGAATGGTCGGAAATTCCAAGGTATTGCAGGCCTAAATCTTTTGCTGCTTCCGCCATTTCTTCGAGTGTATTTTTGCCATCGCTTGCCGTGGTATGATTATGGAAGGTTCCACGCAGGTTTTCTAGAGTCACTAGCTTAGGCAATTTATTTTCCGATGAGGCTTCAATCTCACCGGAATTCTCACGTAAGCAGGGATGAATCATTTTTAATCCTAATGCTTCGTAAAGGTCAGATTCTGTGTGGATAGAATCTGAAATTGAGGAATCAACATCGCTCTTGGGTATCAGGCCATATTCATTTAGTTTGTATCCTTTATTTAACGCGAGTGCACGTATTTGAATATTATGCTCCTTACTGCCAGTGAAATAATTAAGAGTGAATGGATATTCAGCATTCGAGACTGCTCGAAGATCGCATTGAAGACCATTATCTAATCGGATGCTCGATTTAGTCGAACCTTTTGAAATTATTTCAGCCACTGTATTCATCTTTGTGAATGAATGAATAATTGACTCTGGTGACTTTGTTGAAACTATGAAATCAAGATCGTGTAATATTTCTTTGCCTCTTCTATAACTTCCCGCGATTGTAGCTTGTTCTGTGTCTGGATGAGAGCGAAGAAATTCAAGGATATTCTCAGCAATGGGGGCTACATCACCTGATCGGAAAGTATTCGCGTTATTTTCATGGAAAGAAATAGAATCAAGAATTTTGGAGACTGATTTTTTACCGAATCCAGATATTTCCCCGACTTCGCCAGATTCACAGAATTGTTTTAATTTTGAGATAGAATCAATTCCTAATTGATCGTAGAGGATCTTAATTTTTTTTGGACCTAAATTTGATATGTTAAAAAGGTTAAATATACTTTGTGGAAATTCACTTTTGAGATTTTCGAAATACTCAAGTTTTCCAGTGGCAGCCAATTCATGTATTTTTTGTGCTAGGGCCGTTCCTATTCCCTTAATATTTTTTAAATCGTCATCAAGGGCGAGCTTAATGATATCTCCACTATAAGTTTCTACGATTTCGCTACCTGTTCTATAGGCACGGATTTTGAATGCATTTTCACCTTTTAGCTCAAGGAGAATTGCAATTTTCTTTAGCACATCTGCGATTAGATCGCGTTTATCCATAATGGAGTCTTAATTTATATATTATCCAATTGGAAGGGAATGCGTTTATGAGCCAATGAATAAATTAAGGCATTTTTAAGTAAAATATTAAATTATTAAAAAATTTTGATATTTATTAAAAACTTTTGTAAATTTAAGGATTCCCAATCGACTCCATCAGCCAAATTCATCAAGGTACTAAATTTTATCCGAAGCATTTATTGTGATTAGTCAAGGATCAGACAATTCGGGAAATGTTTCTCAATGGGGTGATTTACTCAGCGATATAAGTTTACAGCGCTTACTCATTGTACAATGGGATAAGCAACAAGGGAGCGTGCGCGCCAATGTTGCAGGACGTTTGGGATTCGAGGTGACCAATTGCTCATCGCCATCCGACGCACGGAATCTATTAGATGGCACGTGTTTTGATTCGATACTGATTGGTAGTAAATCTTATGATGATGAATTGAAAAATTTTCTAAAATGGATTTCTTCTTTAGGGACAGAAAAACCATATGTGATACTCGCAATGGAGGAAGGGCTTGATTGTGACTTGTCAGGTCTTATCGAAAGTGGTGTAGATGATTTTTTATCCATTGATTCAGGTGAAGCTGAATTGATTGCACGACTACAGATAATGGAGTCAAGGATTTGTAGCGGAAGAGAAGATCAAGAGAATCTTGCGAAGATAAAACGTGATCGAAATCGGTATGAGAGTCTCTTCCTTGAGTCGCCTGAAGCGGTTCTTGTTCTGAAGAATCGGCAAGGTAAAGTCATTGGGGTGAATCGGGCAGTTAAATCAGTTCTCGGCTATGACGGGAAAGCATTGCTTGGTAAATATATGTCATTGATATTTCCTCAAATTTTCGGGAAAGATGGACATGCTACAAGTGGTGAGGTTTTGAGTGGGTCAACTATTCTGAAAGCGATTTCTTATCGTCGACCAGACGGCAAGCATATTTATCTGGATATAATGATGTCAGCAATCCCTTGGGATTCTGGGTATGCAGTGATGATGTTATGTCGTGATGTGAGTTGGCGGGCAGGTGAAGAGGGGAATAGGATTAAGGATTCAAAGGATCAGGCTCTTGCGCGTTTTGCGGCAGGAATTAGTGATGAGTTCGGTGATCTGTTTACTTCTCTTGGAGGTAATCTTTCATTGCTAGAGTCGGCTGATTTCCTCAATGAAGAATCGCGAGATACCATTAAATGTTCGCAGCAGGCCTGTGAGCGTGGCCGTGAAATAATTAAGGAGATCACATCAATTCGTGGAGGCAGGAAAGCCAAGATGAAAAACAAATTGGATTTGCCTGAAATTATAAGGAAAACAGTTCATTTCTCCTTATTTGATTATGATAGAGTTCAGCCTGTTTTTAATTTTGAAAGGGTCTTGTCTTCAGTGATGGGAGATGAAGAACAGATAAGGCAAATGATTAATTGTTTGGTAGGGAATGCTGCAGAGGTAATGAGCGAATCAGGAATTAGAAATGGTAGGATCATAATAGACGGATCGAATGTTGTCATTGATGAGGAGAGTCTACTCCCATTGAGTTTAGGTGATTATGTTCATTTAACCTTTAGGGACAATGGACCGAAATTAACGGACTCTGAAATTGATCAGATATTTGATCCCTATTTTAGCAGAGATAAAAGTGTCCGTGGTTTTGGATTGAGTCGTGCCGCTTCAATTTGCCGTTCGCATAATGGATATATTTCGGCCAATTCTGGAGAAGATGGAGGAGCTTTCTTTGAATTGTATCTTCCTGCAAATAATAAAGATAATTTTCAACTCAGTGGCGAAAAATCTAATGATTCAGCATTGCGTGTTCTTGTCCTTGATGATGAGCCTCACATATGTTCTATGGTTGAAAAGGCATTAACTAGAGAAGGGCATGAAGTGTTTTGCGTGTCTACAGGAAAAGCAGCTCTCAGGGCCTATGATAAGGCTGAAGAATTTGGGCGGTCTTTTGATGTGCTGCTCTTTGATTTAGATATTCGTGGTGGAATGAGGGGTGATGAAACGCTTTCTCAGATCCGCTCAAAGAATCCAGAGGTTAAGGCGATTGTTACGACAGGTTATGTTGATGATACTGTCTTAGAAAATTACCTTGAACATGGATTTTGTGGTATTCTTACCAAGCCATTTAGAATTTCTCACCTGACTTCAACAATCGAAAGACTGGGGCATCAGAATAGTGACTGATGGGAGCAATATTTTTTCGGGCACCGTAAAAGATTAAAGTGTTACAAGTTTGGCGCTGTGGATACTTTCATATGCCAGTAATTCATCGCGTGCCGACTGATCAAGGTCATCGTCCAAGTTTAGTACAGTGAGTGCAAGATCGCCTACTTGATTTCGACTTAAGCACATGGTTGCAATATTTGCCTTATACTTTGATAGAACTGTGCCTATGGCACCCACAACTCCTGGAACATCGGTGTTGCTGACTAATAATACGTGACCTACTGGGTCTGCTTCTACTCGATGGCCGTTAATCGTTACAATTCTCGGTGCCGCTCCATAGAAAGTTCCTGAAATTGAAGCGCTTTCATTTTCATTGGTAGTTTCGATTTCGATTAATTCAGTGAACTCATTTTCATCTGATGGCCTAGTTTCACTCAATGTAAGCCCCAATTTTTCAGCTACCCCAGGAGCATTGATGTAGTTAACTGATTCTTCACCGCAGGCCCTTTCTAGATAACCTTTTAATGCTGCTCTTGTCACAAGTGATGTATCCATTTCTGCGACTTTACCAGAGTACCGTATACATATCGATTCGGCCCCTTGTGGGGAAATTTGCGATAGCATCTTACCCATAGATTCAGCCAAATTTAGATATGGCTCTAAGAGTTGAGCTGTTTTACTGTCAACACTTGGTGTGTTAACTGAGTTGATGATGGTGCCGTCGACTAAAAAGTTTCTAACATTTCTAGCGATCTCGATACCGACATTTTCCTGAGCCTCAGCTGTTGATGCTCCTAAGTGTGGTGTGAAAACAATTTTCTTGGACTGTAATAAAGCATATCCTTCGGGAGGAGGCTCGCTTTCCTCGTATACATCCAAAGCGGCTCCAGCGACATGGCCAGATTCGATGGAATCTAAAAGAGCATTTTCATCGATGAGACCTCCTCTTGCGCAATTAATTATTCTCGCTCCTTTTTTACATATTTTTAATCTTTCTTCATTGATGATATGTTTTGTTTCATCAGTTAGTGGCATATGTAACGTGATAAAATCAGCTTTCGCTACTATTGAATCCACATCTTGAAAGAGTTCCACTTGTAATGTTTTTGCTCTGCTTGGAGAGAGGTAAGGATCATAAGCAAGGACGGTCATGCCAAAGGCAATTGCTCTGCGAGCAAATTCTGTTCCAATGCGTCCCATTCCTAAAATCGCTAGAGTCTTTTTGTTTAACTCGACTCCCTTATAATCTTTTCTGCCCCATCCGCCTCCTGTAACTGTGGCATGTGCCTGTGGTATATTTCGCGCCAGAGATGCCATTAGTCCAAAAGCATGTTCTGCAGTCGAAATGGTATTACCGGCCGGAGTATTCATCACAATGACTCCATTTTTTGTGGCTGCTGGTATTGCGATGTTATCAACTCCGACTCCTGCCCTGCCTACGATTTTAAGTTTCGCTGCCTCATTGATTACGTCTTCGGTGATTTTCGTCTGTGAACGGACAATTATCGCTTCATATAATCCGGCATCTTTTAGCAATTCTTCTTCTGAAATTCCGATGCGAACATCAACATCAAGCGAATTATCAGCTTTTAGCTCATCAATTCCTGCATCGGCGATTGGGTCTGCAACTAGAACCTTATGTTTTGACATGAGGCGCCATAATTAGTGGATGCTGAAGAAATGTCAATGGGAGTAAAATATTTTTGGTCAAAAACCTGTTTAATATACGGTCTGAGCGATTCTTTTGAGCATTACAGAGATCTGCGCTTGACCTTATCATGTGGGAGGCCAAAATCTGCGGCAAATGCCCAAAAAGAATACCGTGAAAAAAAAGGCAACTAAAGCCACTAAGAAAGCCACTAAGAAAGCCACTAAGGCGAAAAGGGCTAAATACAAGCCGCGCGAGTTTTCTTCAAAAGTTGTTGATGGAGATGACCGTGCTCCGAGTCGAGCAATGCTTCATGCCGTAGGTTTTCGTAAAGATGATTTCACGCGCTCACATGTGGGTATAGCTTCTACTTGGGCCAATGTTACTCCTTGTAATATGCACATCGATAAGCTCGCTCGAGAAGCCGAGAAAGGCGTTAACTCGACAGGTGGCAAGGGCGTCATTTTTAATACAATAACTGTTTCTGATGGTATTTCTATGGGGACAGAGGGGATGAAGTATTCGTTAGTTTCAAGGGAGGTCATCGCGGATTCAATTGAAACTGTAGTTGCGGCTCAGGGTTATGATGGGCTGGTGATGGTTGGAGGTTGTGATAAAAATATGCCTGGCTGTCTCATTGCTGCAGCTCGATTAGATAGGCCAGCTGTTTTTGTATATGGCGGCAATATAATGCCAGGTGATCATATGGGGCAGGATGTTTACATTGTATCAGATTTTGAGGCGGTTGGGAAACGTGCAGCAGGTGAGATTAATACTCTTCAACTTGAGGCTATTGAGGAGTGTGCGATTCCAGGAGCTGGTTCTTGTGGAGGCATGTATACAGCTAATACGATGGCCAGCGCGATAGAGGCGATGGGCATGAGCCTTCCTAATAGCTCTTCTCAAGCGGCTATTCATGCAGATAAAATGCGCGATGCAATGGATGCAGGCGCTGCAGTTAATTACTTATTGGAAAAAGGTATTAGGCCTTCAGATATTCTGTGCAAGGAGGCGTTTGAAAATGCCATTACTATGGTCATAGCTTTGGGAGGTTCAACTAATGCAGTGTTGCACTTATTGGCTATGGCTGATGCTGCGAATGTGCCTCTCACTATTGATGATTTTACCCGGTTAGGAGAAAAGACGCCAGTCCTTGCAGATTTGAAGCCTAGCGGGGCTCATATGATGGCAAATCTTGTTCATATTGGGGGCACAGTTCCGCTGATGCGGATCCTCATTAATGAAGGCCTATTAAATGGTGATTGCCTGACAGTTACAGGTAAAACTCTTAAGCAAAATGTTTCTCGATCAGAACTTAAATATCCTGCTGGGCAAGACATAATTAGCCCATTGGATGAACCTATTAAAAAAACGAGTCATTTAGTTATTATGCGGGGAAACGTTGCGCCTGAGGGAGCAGTGGCAAAGATTAGCGGGCATGAAGGTGAAAGCTTTAAAGGTAAAGCTCGTGTCTTTGATTCTGAGGAAGAGGCGCAAAAAGCTATTCTAGCTGGAAAGATTGTCGCTGGTGATGTGGTTGTGATTCGTTATGAAGGGCCCAAGGGTGGACCAGGTATGAGAGAAATGCTTGGACCTACTTCAGCAATTATGGGGAGGGGTCTTGGTGAGGATGTTGCTTTAATTACGGATGGTCGTTTCAGCGGTGGAACTCATGGATTTGTGGTAGGGCACATTACGCCTGAGGCTTTCAGTGGTGGACCGATAGCATTGATCAAGGACGGTGATCAAATTACTATAGATGCTAATAAGAGCGTAGTGGATCTTGATGTGACATCTGCAGAGATGACGAAAAGAATGAAGTCATGGGAAAAGCCTGAGCCGCGTTATAAACGAGGTGTTCTCGCAAAGTATGCCTCGACAGTCTCTTCTGCATCAGAAGGTGCTGTAACTGA
>JASLJT010000087.1:0-3361 GCA_030747955.1 Verrucomicrobiales bacterium
ACTCCTGTCTTAAGAACTTGAAGAGTACCAAAATCAGGTAAAGCCGGCCAAGAACCCTCATAATATTTGTAACTGACTCCCAAGTTAAGCATTCTGACCCCGTACTTTCGAGGTTGGGCCTTACTAAAAATTGCCTCTGCAACACTGCTCACAACTCCATCATCCCTATAAAATCTGGCACGAACAGTAGTAGTTTGCCTCACCTTTATTGGATTAGCGTAAATAGGTGATTTTTTATCAGGAAGTGAACCGTCCAGAGAATAGTGAATACTTCCGTTACTCTCTATCGGCTTCAAATTGATTGTTGAACTATTTGAAAAGAGCCTCTTCCCGCCAATTTCAGGGGCACTACTACCAGTCCGAAAGGGAAATGCGGGTAACCCATCACTGTTCTGCAAGTTAGTGTTGGATAAATGATTCCAACCAAGGCGAACTAAGGCAGGCTTGGGAACTTTCTTACTTGCCACTAACACTGTCTTTCCATCGATTACCGCCTTAGCCGGATAAAACTTCCCATCTCCAGAAATCTCAAATCCGCTAATCTGCTCATTATTTCGCGTTTTCAATCCAGATCCAACATGATCAAAGTTCACTCTAATCATGTGCCCCTCTACATTCATTGACTTGAAGGTCGGCCCAGAAAAGGAACCGTCTCTCCCATAATCTTTTGCTAGGGCCCAGAGAGCCAATCTCTCCCCTACTCCACGCTTGTCACGGGGATGGACTGGATCTCCACCAATATCATTCGTAGAAACAATACCTGTATTCTTAATGGAAAGAGTACGAGCCTGCGCTTCCCAGAACAAAGGTAAATTTTCTCCTAGTCCTGGTGCCAGTTGAACAAGATAGAAGGGAAAATCGCCCTGCTTCCAGATCTGACGCCAAGAATCAATCAGGGCCTTCTGTTTATCAAAGTAATTTGCTCTGTCTCCTGCCCAAAAATTCGTTTCACCTTGGTACCAAATTGCTCCCCGAATCCCATATGGTATGACCGGAGCTATCATTCCATTATACCAAAAAGCCTGCCCCGAATGTGGTGAAAATTGTTCAATGGGCATCCCCCCCACTGCCGCCTCTATCAGGCCTACAGTAACATCAAGATCCTTGACCAGTTTTTTACCAAAGAAAAACCCAGTCCCTGAAAATCCAGCTACAGTCTCAGGTGAAGATAGAGCCCACGTCCCATTCACATCCTGTATCGGCGATTGCTTCCATGTAGTAGCAACATTGAACAATCGCAGCTTTGGATTATTGGCTGACTCTAATTCCTTTTCATAGTTAAGAACACCTTTCCACCAAGCCGCCCCATTCATTAATCCGACAGGCACCTCCATATTCGATTGCCCAGAACAAAGCCACACCTCTCCAGCCATCACGTTATTAAAAATAACAGAATTGTTGCCTGTGATAGTCATCACGTAAGGGCCTCCAGCCTTAAGAGCGGGCAAGTCAATCTTCCATTGACCGCTCCCATCAGCTGTGACCTCAGCATTAACATTAAGATCCTTACCCTTTAAGGTAAGCGTAAGTTTCTCTCCTGCCTCGGCCCAGCCCCAAACCGGTAATTTTATTCCACGCTGAAGAACCATATGATCACCAAAAATTCGCGGCAAGCGAACATCAGCACTTGCTGAAAAATTTACGATGGCGAGTAATAAGGGGATAAAAAAAATGATTACTGCTGTGGATTTCATATCAATAGCTACTCCCTTGTCTCAATGAATTTGCATGAACTTTTACTTATATTCAGTTCAAATTAACATCATTTAGCTATAAAAAATTAACATCTAATCAACTAACTAACCAATCACAAAATTCTTCTTTTCTTTTCTCATTTAAAATCAATCCAATACCAGAAAAGCTGGACTCCAACTCACTACATAGATAGCCTCAGAGCTCAACAAATGAAATTAACTGCACTTATAATTTCCGTACTACCATTCACCGTTACCCTATTCACCTCGAACGCCAAGGCTGAGGACTGGCCACAATGGCGTGGTTCAAATCGTGATGGCATATCGAAAGAGAACAATCTCCTTAAAGAATGGCCAAAGGCAGGGCCACCCCTCACATGGAAAGTCAAAGGCCTAGGAATCGGTTTCTCAAGCCTCGCAGTCCTAAAAGGAAAACTATACACTCTCGGCGATCTAAAAGACGGCAGTTACACAATCGCACTCGATGAAAAGAATGGTGACATACTCTGGAAAACAAGAATCGGTGACTCGGGTGGTCACAGAGGATATCCAGGAACTCGTAGCACCCCTACCGTGGACAATGAGCATGTATTTGCTTTAAACCAACACTCGGACCTCGTTTGCCTCGACTCGAAAACTGGTAAACTCATATGGCAAAAGAACCTCGTCGATGATTTTGGAGGGAAAATGATGTCAGGATGGAAATACAGTGAATCACCATTAGTGGATAAGGATCAGGTAATATGTACGCCCGGAGGCAAAGATGGAACCTTATTGGCCCTCAATCGATCGACTGGCGAAAAGATCTGGCAAACTAAGGAATGGACTGACAGTGCCGCATATTCCTCCATTGTTATTGCTACGATTCATGGCACTCGCCAATACGTTCAACTCACCGGGGATAGCGTTGCTGGAGTTCATCCAGAGACAGGTGAAATTCTTTGGAAAGCAAATCGAAAAGGCCAAACTGCAGTGATCCCAACTCCGATCATTAACGGAGACATCGTCTTTGTCACTTCAGGTTATGGCATTGGATGCAACGGATTCAAAATCAAAAAAACCGGAGATGAATGGTCAAGTGAAGAAATCTACGCAAACAAATCGATCGCCAACCATCATGGTGGAGTAGTCTTAGTTGATGGCCACGTGTACGGATCCACAGGAGGCACTTTCCGGTGCATTGAACTCAAAAGCGGGAACGAGATATTCAAAGAACGAAGCGCCGGCAAGGGTTCTACACTATATGCCGGAGACCGTTTCATCCTGCGCAGTGAAAAAGGTCCTGTTGCTCTAATCAAAGCCACACCAAAGGGGATGACTGAAATAAGTAAGTTTGATCAACCTCATCGCAGTGAATACAAAGCATGGCCTCACCCGGTAGTTGCTAACGGCAACCTTTACCTTCGCGATCAGGACATTCTACTGTGTTATAAAATCAGAGGAAATTAGAGCTCCTTCCGGAAATCTATCAATTCCAAAACACTCATTATCAATGACCTAGATGAGGGCACTCTGAAATTCATCAACCTCGCAAAGAAACTAAAGTAAAAAAGTAGATTCTCCGCAATGACAATTCATTAGTCATGGCCACTTTTTAATACCTACCACGGGCAGCGCAAACTCAAATGCTGCCTCCCATTCGGGCGTATCTGCAAAACGAAAGCAAT
>JASLJT010000088.1:0-10635 GCA_030747955.1 Verrucomicrobiales bacterium
TGGTTGAGGATATTTAAATCGATATCTTCATCTTATAGTAAAATCCCAATCTAGAAAGTATAACGATTACGGACTCCTGTAAGAATCTGTTTGCCGGGAACTGGTCCGGGCACTTATCTTTATTTTCAAAATAATCGAAAAGATATGCGTCTAATTTTACTAACTCCCATTCTCATGGGACTCATTTTCGATAGGGCCGAGGCCGGACAGAACGCTGCCCCTTCTTCTCACCTAGTCTATAACGATGCGAATTTTCCAGGGGATATTATGATTAATGAGGTCCGTGTGCCAAAAGATGGTGAAGCGATGTACACTTATTATGAGGCCCTCGGATGGGCAGGAAAAGGTGCCGGATACGCCGGGATCCAGGCGCACCCCAAGGCCCATAATTATATCTTTTCTATTTGGGACCATAAGAATCACAAGGCACCGATCAGGGCCGTTCACCGAGGTCCTGGAACGCTCACCGAAAAATTCGGCGGGGAGGGGACTGGCCTAAAATCATGGAACTTCGAGCTGGGCTGGGACACTGATGTCTGGTACACACTCGTGGCGCGTTGCTGGCCCGTTAAGGATCATACATTCTATGGTTACTGGGTCCGTTCGGCTAAGACTAAGGAATGGACTCACATGGTCACTATGGATGTCGCAGTGAAAGACGCCCATTTTCTGGGTGGTAATGATTCTTTCATTGAGGATTGGCTCGAGACTGGAAAGAATGCCCGTACAACGCATCTGCGAAATGGCTGGAAACGCAAACTCACGGGTCAGTGGCACGCGTTCGGTAGTGCCAAGTATTCAGTGAATAGTTGGGACCTTAAGAAAGGAAAACGTTCTTTTAACTTCAAGAATAATTGGAACGGTGGCGTGGCCAAAGATTCTGAGGGAGAATATTACTTCATGGTCGCGGGAGGTGCGAATACTAGGCCGACTACCAATAATCCATCGAGTCATTCCATCAAGAGAAATGAAAAGAGGCCCGGGTACTCGCCCATTAAAATTCATTCAGCCAGCGCTCAATTAACAGGCAAAGAGAAGGCCAAAGTGAGTTGGAAAATTGATCCTAAATCTTTGCCTCAGTTTGGGTATGAAATCATAGCTTATGACAAATTAGATAAGAAAAAAGAAAGGATAGGGTACCTAGAGAAAATTGAGCCTCACGGGCGGAGTGCAGAGCTGACCTTATCCAAACGAATCGATCCTGATCGTCTGCAAATATGGATCAAGTGCACGGATGTTCTGGATAACGTGACACCGGGTGTGAAATGTGATTAATTTTTGAGAGGCCCTAGGAGAATATCAACCGCTATCAACTCAGTCCTTGGGCACGAGACTACTCCACCAATCCTTATTAGGAACGAACGTGGCTTTCAGGTAATTCGCCGCACGCTTTTCAAGGCCCTGCAATTGGCCCTCACTAGCGTTCTCTATTTGCCGTTGCTTCAATTCAGCATTGAAACGGTCATCAGAAGCGGGAATACGTGCCCCAGTTTCCTTTAACCACTTATCCAGTTTCGCACGCAGGACCTTAACCTTCTCCTGATTCGACTGAGCCAGATCAGCTCCCTCCCCAATATCTTTAGTAAGGTCGTACAATTCATCCCTACCGTCCTCGTGATAATGAATGAGTTTAAAATTACCTGATCGGACAATCGATGAAGGCTCACCGCCCTGATTACCGTAGTGCGGATAATGCCAAAAAAGATCACGGTCTGCGATCCTCTCGCCCTTGAGTAATGGCATCAGGCTGACACCGTCAACGTGTTGTCGCGGCTTCAGAGACAATCCAGCCAGCTCAAGAATGGTAGGGTAAAAGTCCGTTCCAGTGACTGGGGTAGAATTAGTGGACCCAGGTTCAGTCAAGTTAGGCACATGAATGTAATATGGCTGACGAATTCCACCCTCCCATTGGCGCCCCTTACCGCCTCGGAAAGGCAAGCATGCGGTAGCGAAAGCGTCTCCGGACGAGACTCCACCATTATCGGAGGTAAAGATAATCACGGTGTTCTTATCGAGGCCCAAATCACGGAGCCTTTTAAGGACAATGCCTACAGCATTATCGAGTGACTCCATCATGCCAGCATAGATTGGATTATCCTGCACTTGCCGGACTCCCTTAGTACGATCGAACTTGAACCGGGACCCATTCAATCCTAGTGCCGCGGCTTTCTTTTGGTACTTTTGCCAAAGAGGTTGAGTGGTCTGGATTGGCCCATGCACGGCATAAAAAGAAAGGTAAGCGAAAAAATTTTGTTCCTTGTTCGCCTCAATGAAATCGGCCGTATCTTTAGCCAACCGTATAGGCAATGATTCACCCTTGGGTCCGTTCTTCATCTTGGGATTATTGTACGGCGAAAAATAACCTCCCGGAGGACCTCCCCGGTGATGACCTCCAATATTAATATCAAATCCATGATCTTCAGGGAACGATCCTTCTCCTCCCAAGTGCCATTTACCTGCAAAGAAAGTCCTGTACCCGCCTGCCCTCATCGATTCGGCAATAGTAATTTCCTCCTTCGGCAATGCGTGCACATACTCGACAGGTAGCACTCGATCATTGCGTCTCCATTTCTTCCCGCTAGCAGCACCTATCCAGTCAGTAATCTTGTTCCGTGCAGGGTACGTGCCCAACATGATACTGGCTCGGGAAGGGCTACACACCTGACATGTAGAATATCCATTAGAAAATCGCATCCCGCTCCTAGCCAAAGCATCAATGTTTGGCGTCTCATAGAAGGTACTACCTTCGCAACTCATGTCCTGCTTGCCTAAATCATCAACCAAAATGAAAACAAAATTCAGCTTACTTGGCTCAGCTCCTAGAGTGGGTGCAATGCATGCAGCCCAGAGACATATTAAGATTAATCGGTTTTTCATTCTGTCTTTCCTATAGTTAGTTAATGTAACCCTGAACCCAACCCCTCGAACCTTGCGGAGGAATGCTATCGGCAATGTCTTTACCATCAGCTAATTTGAATGCAACTACTAATGGAAATCGACCCTTAGGAGCATTTCTAGTATACTTACCTTCGCCCCAATATTGGCCTTTTGCGACGGCATCAAAACCGGTAATTTTTTTTCCTTCTGTTTTGATCATTCCAAGTATTTGAGTTTCGTATCCACGGTCACCCCGATCATTTCTTAGAACTACTTTGGCGGAAAGCTGACCATTTTCCAGATTCCCTTTAATCGTTCTAATATCGCTAGGTCTCCACATTGTAGGCTCTCCACGCGTATTATCCACCAAGTGAAATCGGACCAATCGGCGAAGGAAAGTGTCAGGTAATTTTCCATTTGTTAATTCTTTTTTCTCGCTACCGGTGACCCAAAAATTGTCCCTACCGAGAGACCTATGCATTATTTTACGGTAAGTATTTTCCGTTTTTTCATAACCATCTAAGACCTTAGTGGTTACTCTTATAACTAAACCTCCCTTGGGTGGCTTGGGATTGTACCTAGGATCAGACTTACCTTTTATTATCTTGCCGAAGTCTGTGGTTCGAGGTTCTTTCATGGCTTTCCTCATCATATTGATCACGCGCTCGGCTCCTCGATTGTTAGAAAATCCAAGGAATTTTCCTGATGCATCAGCAATATAAAGCCCCTGAGTGGTTCCCTCCCCGACCTTTCTTGGACCCTGATTGGCTATTTTTTGATAGAACGAGCCCTCATTATCCTTTTGTCGGCGCTGATAAGCCTGATCTATAGCAATCGGGATAAAATTATCTTTAAGCAGTTGAACGACTTCAGGATTTTTAAATGTGGACTCACGGTCCAGCACACCATTGTTTCACGTACATGCCATGGGATGACCATCCATGGCCCAAATGAAAATTAATTTGTTTTGATCAATCGCATCATTTTGACCATCAATGACTGATATCTTCCAAGGAATCGAACGCCAGGTTTCATTCGGATCAGGCTGTAATTGTTGATGTAATTTTTCAAACTCTTCATGAGTTAAAGACCAAGTAATTTGGCTAATTCCCAAGAAAATGAGCAGAAAGTATTTCATTTTTCTATTCTTTCATAGTCAATACCACTGTCAATAATTACCCCATTATTCTATTTATCTATTAGTACATTATATGGGGTAAAGAAATTCAGCTACGGAGCTTAATCTCTGAACGGGCGTGTCCATTTAATAACCCACCATTTAGGAAGCTTAATCCCGATATAAGATGCGGGTATCTGAACGAACCCTTTATAAAAATGATTTATTCTAATCGTGTGTTTTCTTTGCTTCGACCATGACACTGCAGTGAGTGTTAACCCGCATATAAAATAAACACAGAATATAGCTAAGAGTATTTTACATAATACCTTCTTCACTTCGTTTATCGAATAGCTTCTCTTATCAAATCAACTTCCTCAACTTTTCAATTCCAATAATTTTTTACACTTATTTCGCTACTAATCATTCACCTAAGAGGCGTAGCATCCGTACAAGCAAGTGGTAAAAGAATTGTATTTTTATAAGAATGCATAAGTTCAGAGAATTAAATCATTTCCTCCATTACCATCCAAAAGCGACTAAGTAATTAGATATGAAGAAACTACTATTGCCATACATTCTTCTCGCATGGTCCCTGGTAACCTTCGAGTCAACAGCAAAATCTCCGCCTAACATTGTCTTCATCTTGAGCGATGACCAGGCCTGGACGGATTATGGTTTCATGGGTCACCCTGAAATCAAGACACCGTACCTTGATGAATTAGCCCGTCAAAGCCTCGTTTTCGAACGTGGGTACGTAGCTGCTCCACTGTGCCGCCCATCATTAGCATCAATGCTTACCGGACTCTATCCCTTTCAGCACGGCATCACAGGAAACGATGTTGACGGACCGAACCGGAGAGCCGAACTAGATGTGCCAGTACGTAAGCAATTTTATACTCATCAAAACTTCGTTAGAATTCTCACAAATAATGGCTATCTAGCTCACCAGTCCGGCAAATGGTGGGAAGGATCATGGAAAGACGGTGACTTCACGCATGGCATGACACACGGGGACCCGGCCCGGGGAGGACGACACGGAGATGCGGGCCTTACGATCGGCCGTAAATCGATGCAACCAGTCAAGGAGTTCATTGATATGGCCATTGAAAAGCAAAGACCATTCCTGACATGGTATGCCCCTTTTCTACCACACACTCCCCACAATCCCCCGGCACAGCTATTGAAAAAATACATCATGCCCGGACGCTCAAAGGATGAGGCTAAATACTTTGCGATGTGCGAATGGTTTGATAGTACTTGCGGAGAACTGCTCAATTATCTGGATAAGAAAGAGATCAGAGAAAATACATTGGTTATCTATATCTGCGATAATGGATGGGCTGCAGCCAGCACCAACAAAGATGATCCGGCTCAAAAACTCTGGAAGGGATACGCTCAGCGCTCCAAGAGCTCACCTTTTGAAAAGGGTATCCGCACACCAATCATGTTATCTTGGCCTGAACAAATTAAAAAGGAACGTGCACAGGACCTGGCTCATGCCATTGACCTTTTTCCCACCATTGCCGCAGCTGCCGGGCTAAAATTGACAGTAAAGTTGCCCGGCATAAATCTACTCGATAGGCAGGCAAGAGCGAAACGCAAGCATGTCTTTGGCGTTTGTCATTCTGTTTATAACATGAGCCCCGGCAATCCTGACGGGACCCTGCAATACCTCTGGTGCGTCGAAGATGAATGGAAACTCCTTCTTCGCTACAGTGGGCTGGACACAACGCGCTACAAGCAACTACACATCTGGGACAAGGAACCCACGAGACTCTACAATTTAAAGAACGATCCTCATGAAAAAAACGAGTTATCCGCGATGCACCCTGAAATCGTCAAACGCCTAAGAAAGAGAATTCACAAATGGCATCTTGTCCCATGATCCTTGACCACGAAGAATGAGTTAAAGGAGCATTGGAAAAAGTCCAGAAATGTAGTAAACATACGGCGTGATAAGATCGCAGTGCATTGCCGTATCCTTTTTTCTTTTCAGTTCGTTTTGTGCCTTAAGTCAACAACTCATTAACAAGACACTGAGGATTGACGGGACTACTAGAGAGTACCTTGTCTATCTACCATCGAATTTTGATAGCTCTGAATCGATCCCAGTGCTGTTCTGCTTCCATGGTGGCGACATGTACGCCGAATCCATGATGCGCTTCACTGCCGATTTCCGTTCACTCGCAGATGCAAATCAGTTCATTGCGGTCTATCCCCAAGGCTTAGTCACCAATTCAAAAGGTGAAAGTTCGACTACTTGGAATTATGAGGGACCCTATGATAATGGGACAGACGAAATAGGATTTGCTGAAGCCATGATAGATGACCTCGTAGCAGATCATTCCGTTGATCCTGACAGGATATATGCTTGTGGTTTTTCACAAGGTGGAAATCTGATGTGGGACTACGCTAGCTTACTTGGCAATCGCTTTGCTGCGATAGCCTCTGTCGCCGCTAGTATGTGGGAATGGACCTATAAGGATTTTTCACCAACTAGCCGTACAGGAATCCTTACTATTCATGGAACTAACGACTCATATAATCCATACAATGGTAACCAGTATTCGATTTCGATAAACCAACTCAATGAGTATTGGGTTTCTATTAACGGTTCCCAGTCTTCGCCCTCTACTAATCAATTCAGTAGAGATGTTACACGTTATCTGTGGGCCGAAGCTGAAGGCTGTCATACAGTCGAGCATTATCGGGTTCAGGAAGGATTTCATGATTGGCCCCCCTTCTCGGAACAAGTCATATGGGATTTTGTCTCTCAATATAATATCGACGGCTTAATTGGCTGCGGTGATCCCGTGGAACTGATCATCAACGCTTATGACTCTTCTAGTAAGGAACTCACAGTCACTATAAAAAATCTCCGTCCTGGAACGTTTGAACTACGCAAGTCAACTGGAGGACCCTTTGAACCCTTGAGACCCGGACTTGACATTGATCGCAATGTTGTTTTCCCATTAACTATCAAAAACGTAAACGATGAGGCACTACTTCTTCAAGTGTGGGAAAAGCTCTAAACGTAAGGTTCAGAAAAAATTCCTTGGGGTAGAATCGCCAGACGTGACTTGTTTCATTCCCGATAATTTTGCACCTGATGCACCTTCCAAAAAAGCCTATGACTTCGATCCGTATTCCTACACATGGATTAACAGAAAAACCGAAAAAAAATCCCTGGAGAGTAAAAACATTTGGTTTTTACATTGACCTTATCTTCCTTTCCTCTTGACTCGGCACCCCGTGGACAGCTTCAATTCTCCCATGTTCCGAATTCTTTTCATCTTTTCTCTCACCTTGGTATTTACCTTAACGTCCCTGCCCACTGAGGCAGCCAAAGACAAACCTAACTTCATTATCATCTTCACAGATGATCAGGGATACGGAGACCTCGGCTGCTTCGGATCAACTAAGATCAAGACTCCAAACATCGACCGGATGGCCAAGGAAGGCCGACGCTTTACTAATTTTATGGTAGCATCCCCAGTCTGCACACCCTCGCGCGCAGCTTTACTGACTGGGTGCTACCCAAAGCGCGTCGGCATGCACCAACACGTGCTCTTTCCATCTTCTACTAAGGGACTAAATCCCACAGAACACACCATCGCTGATCACCTAAAGAGCCAAGGTTACGCCACTGCCGCCTTCGGTAAGTGGCACCTCGGACATCACCCTGAGACTCTCCCTCAAAAGAACGGCTTCGATACCTACTTTGGAATTCCCTACTCCAATGACATGAATCACCCTGATAACAAGGGCAAGCCTCCGGGCCGGTCCCCAGGCATGGACGCTCTCTGGAAGGACCCCAAGTCCACTCTCACCAAATGGAATACCCCGCTAATGGAAAACGAAAAAATCGTGGAACTGCCCGTTGACCAGCGCACAGTCACTCGCCGTTACACTCAGAAAGCCATCGATTTCATCACAACTAACCAAAAAAATCCTTTTTTTGTCTACTTGCCGCATTCAATGCCCCACATTCCTCTGTACGTTCCTGATGAGGTTCGCGATCCGAATCCCCTGAACGCATACACAAACACCATCGAACACATCGATGCTGAGGTTGGACGACTCATGGATAAAATACGTGAACTGGGCCTCTCAAAGAATACCTATGTAATCTACACAACGGACAATGGTCCTTGGTTACCCTTCAAGCACCATGGCGGCAGCGCGGGCCCCCTCCGTGACGGCAAAGGCTCAACCTTTGAGGGCGGCCAACGTGTCCCCTGCGTAATGTGGGCACCCGGACGCATCCCCGCAGGAACCGAATGCCACGAACTTATGGGAACCATCGACTTATTGCCCACGATCGCAGCCCTGACCGGCACTTCACTCCCCACCGATCAGAAAATTGACGGCCTAAACGCTTCGGCTCTGCTTACGCAGAACGCCAAATCTCCACGCAATGAATTTCTTTACTATACTTCCCGAGGCGATATTCAGGGTTTACGGCAAGGCAAATGGAAACTCCTAGTGAAAAAGAAAAATAAGCCAAGGAACGCAGGTAAAAACTGGAAAGCCCCTGCCCCTGAAATTCTCCTTTTTGACCTCATCGCAGACATGGGTGAACAGAAAAATCTGGCCAAGCAGAATACAAAAAAGGTTAATGAACTCACTGCTCGCATGGATGAATTGGACGCTGAGATCGGCAAAAATGCTCGTACTCCATGGCACAAATCAAAATAAGTGAAGAAGGTTCACCGTAGTTTACTGACAATGAACCTATAATTGATAACGAAAGTATTTTATTGGGTCATCGATCAGCAATAAAAGCACCATTAAAGGACTTCTGTAAATAGAGCCTTGGCTACTTAACTCTGTCAGCTTTTGCTAGATAGTCAGGATCGATATCCACACCAATTCCGTGGCCGTTAGGTGCGGTCATTGATCCGTTTTTGATCGTGATCTTGTCGCCTGTTGATTCCCAAGGAAAATCATCCGTCAATCCCTTGTATTCCTGATGTGGCCCAGGATTTGGACAACATGCGGCGTAGATTCCCATGTAAAGAAATCCAAGGCCACCTCCGGAAATGTGCGGCGTACAATCAAAGCCCTTGAGGGCTGCCATCTGAGCAACGCGTAGTGAGCGGATCAGGCCACCGTAATAAAAAAGGTCAGGCTGGAAGATGCGGACACCACTATTTTCAACCATCCATTTAAAGCGCCATTGACTACTCTCCTGCTCTCCCCATGCGATAGGAATATCCAACGCGTCAGCGACTCGTTTCGTTTCGTCAAGGTAATCAAAGGGCACGGGTTCCTCATAAAATGCATACTTATTTGCCTCCAGTATTTTACCAACTTCGATAGCCTTTTTCACTGAGAGATAGGAACTGTTTGCATCTGCGTAAAGAGTGCATCGTTCGCCCAAGGATTCAGCGACCATTGAAATTAATTTCTCGGTGCGACCGGGAATCCCATCGATCACTTTCATCCGTCCTCCAATTTTGAACTTTAATGCTTTGGCATCGATGCTATTTACTGATTTTATGATACGGCGCAAAGATTCCTTGGGACTTTTAGAGCGATGATTATTGGCGATATAAAGATCAATTTGCTTGCGTCGCGGTCCGCCCAACAGATCCGACGCCGAACACTTGGCGATTTTTCCTAGGAGATCGAGGATCGCAAATTCGGCTGCTGCCAGTTGAATCCAGAACAGTTGTCCCTGCATCTTGTAATTACTGCCACTGAGAAAAACCTCATCTACCAAATGATCCAGATCCCGTGCATCTTTTCCACGCATGTAGGGTGCTATCACCTTAGTGAAGACGTTTTGGCTTAGCACCATCTTGCTAGGATGCCCAACTGACCAGCCCTCAGCGCCATCTTTAGAGCGAGCTCGAATGAACCAATTCCCACTCCGTTCATACAATTCAAGCGACTCTATAATAACCGGGTCAGGAAGGCGGTCACGCTGAATTAAGGGTTTGAATGTTCCAATCGGATCTGCAGACTTACTGTGAGCTTGAGGTAATCCTCCCATCAAAAAAGAGGTCGCAGAGATACTTGTGGAAAAGAGAAAACTCCGCCGTTTCATGGATGCCATGAAAGGATGATAGAACGGAACGGTGCTCCTATAAAGGCGAAAACAAACGCACGGATTTTATCGGTTATTATTCAAAGTTAGAAAAATTCAAACGACAATAATCGCTCCCAAGCCCGACTCGATTGCTAGTGAATTATGAACGTTCAACCTTGATCCCTTAGTCCTTAGTCCTTAGCCTTAAGCAATGAAGAAATCTTTTCCTGATCCAGTAGATGTAGCTAAGATTGCCGCTCTTCTTCGAAAGAATGAAGGGTATCACGACTTGGTAGATGAGGCCTATGAGTTATTAGTCAAAGCGGATGAATATTGCAAAGCTCAACAGAATAAGAATCCAGATGAGGATGATGGTTAGCCTTGAGGCATTCTAACCCAAAGCCATCGAACATTAGCAGCAGCTAATTTTCCACTACTCGAAAAGCATATGTCCTTGCGGAAGGATCACTTATCCAAAGCAAAGCGGTAGAACTTCTTGCCCTCTTTAAGCTGAATAGTTTTGGTGATTTTATCGCCAGTATTTTGCCAAGTCTTCAAGTCATTACTCTCCTCAATATTAAAAGAGATTGTGGCGGTCTCCTTA
>JASLJT010000089.1:0-4473 GCA_030747955.1 Verrucomicrobiales bacterium
AAGATAATTACCAAACAAACAAACGACAGCAATAAGAAACATCTATTGGGATCTCAGGACTCACAATCCCCGAACAACTGACTTTTGTTCCATAAATGATGCGGAAATTATATTATCGTTTTGTGAATGATTCGTCAGCAATGATGCTAACCATCAAATCACGCAACTTATAATCATTCTTCTTTGAAGCTTCTAAAAGACGATCAATCATCTCTGAATCTGAATAATTCATCTCTCTTCCCATCGCATATTCAGAAAGTTTTGTAAGTAAATTTCTAGCAATTTTATCTTTGTCTTCCAGCATCAGTCTTTTAAGACCTTCCATGCCATCGATAGCGCGACCATCACGGTGAACAGCGTCAGAATCAACCTTGGTCGTGTCAACAAACTTGCTAGTGATGCGTTCTTGCTTCACCACTTTACCATCTTTCTTCTCTTCGGGTATTTTGGTCACGACAAACTTCTGATAAGTCTCGCGATAGCGACCCAAAACATCAAATCCTTCCATGGCCAAACCAAAGGGGTCCATCTTGCTATGGCAGGAAGCACAGTTCGGATCTTTACGGTGCTCATTAATATTGTCTTTAATCGTGAATGTTTCCGAGGGAGCATTGAGAACTCCTACTTCAAGATTGGCAGGGACTGTTAATTTGTGTCCATAAATATTTTCAGCCACCCAGGCACCCCGATAAAAAGGGTTAGTGAATTCGCCATTAGTGGTCATCATCAAAATACCAGCCTGTGTTAGAAGACCACCACGACGGGACTCTTTATCTAGCATGACTTTTCTAAAGTCACTTGGACGCAGTAACTTTTCGTCATGGTCTTTTTGATCAGATTCTTTTTGCAATTTCTCTTCTTCAGGAAGTTCCAATTCATAAATTTGATTCAACGGTCTATTGATCACAACAAAATCAGAATCAATGAAATTCAGAAGACTTAAATTCTCATTCAAGATCACCTTAAGAAACTCAACCCCTTCCTGCATCAAGAACGGTTTCAGTTGTGAGATTTTTGCGCCACGCCTGTCTCCAAACGTGTGCGTAAGGATGTCATCGTGCGGATTGACGATATCGACTTTATCAAGTTCGAGCCACTGCTCTGTGAAATTAGCAGAGAAACGTTGAGCTTTAGGGTCTTGTAGCATCCTCAAAGCTTCAGCAGTACGAACGCTTGAATCCTTCAATTTGCCTTCAGAAGCCAGCTTGATCAAACGGTCGTCGGGAAGCGAATTCCACAAAAAGTAAGACAACCTTGACGCAATCACATAATCATCAAGATTTAGAGAATTACCTTTGTATTTATACAAAAAGTTTGGTGAGCAGAGCATGGAGGTCAAGGCCGCTTGCACGGCATTGAAGACATTTTCATCAGTTTCATATCTCTTTTTTGCGATATCGAAATATCGCTTCAATTCCCCGTCACTCACAGGTCTGCGGAAGAGTTTAATCGCTAGCTTTCTAATGAATTGCTGGTATTTCTCGTGTGGATCGTTGCCCTTCAGGCCTTCATAGTATGTTTGGTAAAAATCGGTTTTTGGTGGCCAACTTTCATAGAAGGGGCCGGTAACTTCAGCCGAGATAAAGTGCAAGCTCGTCCTTGGCGCTTCGGATAGCTTCTTATCTTTCGGTAGCGGAGGTATACGCTCGGGCTTGCTCAGATCCTTAGGCAACGGATAAAAATAATTGTGACTATAAAGTGTAAGATTATCCCCTGGATCCAAATAGACCCGCGCTTTATCGCTTAACAAAAACTCATGGGTGCTGAGTGGTTCTTTACTGACCTTAGGGTTTATATTGGTTGTGATTCTCAACCATTCATTTTCTTTACCTAGGTCAACCTTGAAATTGAAATCACGTTCCTGGAACTTAATTGAACGATCATAAAACGTGAAATGCCCATTGATCTTCACATCGTAGTAGCCTGGCAACCTCAGATCATACGCAAATCCAAGTCCACGAGAATAATCTTTGTAATAAAACCCCTCTGTAGTCAAACCTTCATTAGTATCTTCATAGTACGCAAATCCTTTGCTACCTAATCTGCGCACCTTAGAATTTTTATACGTATAAAGGTTTGTAGAAGGTACGGGCATGCCTCCCACGACCTTCTCGGCTATTCCAGAGGCAACTCGAAAATAGCTATCCATAGCATAGGGTGACATAACAAGCTTATCGCCTTCATTGTCAAAGCCATCTCTGGTATTATCTACAGGCAAGTAGTTTCTGACTTCTAACTTGGTGGAAAAAGCATCGTTGATCGTGTTCTCATATTCCGCGCTATTCAAACGCGTGAGAACGCCGGGCAAGTTTGATTTGATTGTCAGGTACTGTTTGGCCAGGAGCTCTTCAAAAACTGCCCGCTCCTCAGTTGAAGGTTTCTTCTCAGCTTTAGGGGGCGGCATTTCATTTTCTTTTAAAACCGTTAAGATCTCATTTAATAATTCATGATTTTTCCAATCGTCGTTATTAAAGGTTTCAAAATTATGACCGCCCTTACTTTTTTCATTACCATGACAACTGACACAGTAAGTTTTTAAGAAGGTTTTACTAGGGCCTAACTCCGTATTGTTTTCAACACCATCCGCTGCGGAGACCAAAGCCCACGCCACCAACGTTAGCGACAAGAGTCTCATTTAACTCTCCTTAGAGTTTGGCGGATCCACTGCTCGTGGCAAAACGTTCAATTTCGCAACCCAGATGCTGCAAGGCTGGGAGGTAGACGTTGTTACGGTTATCCGTACCATTGAATTTAATGTGTTTGCCATGCTCAAATCCACCGCCAGCGACAATCACAGGGTTATTCTTACTGCCGTGAGGGCCTTCTTCTTTACTAACACTCAGGGAGCTGGTGATCAAACAAACCGTCTGATCCAGTAAGGTTCCACCAGCTTTTGTCTTAGTCGATTTGAGTTTGTCTAAGAAACGAGCCGTCTGCATCATGTAGGCCTGGTCAGCCTCGATGTTCTTAATAAATCCTGCTTCGCTTTTAACCGCGTGGGAATCCGTATGATGACCAAGCCAATTCCATTCACCATAAACATTGGCTACTCGAGTGATGTCGTATTTGAATGCCAGAAAGAGTAAATCTAAATAGGTTGAACGTTCATTGAAATAGGCGCATTTTAGAATCTTTTGCAGATACTCAGTAAGACCATCCGTTTTGAACTTTACATTTTCAGGGAATGGCACATCTACATGTTTTTGATTCAACCAACGCTCAGATCTTTGGATAGACTTTTCAGATTCACGCAAACTGGAAAAATATTCATCTAATTTGACCCGGTCTGCACCAGAAACTTTACTCATCATGCTCTTAGCGTCCTCTCTACTAGCATCCAGCATAGATTTTTTAAGAGCTAGTAATTCTGCACGCTTTTTCTTGTCTACTTTGCCAAATATGGTTTCGAACAAAATTTGGCCATTCGTGATTGGGGAAATGGGCAATCCTCCCTTATAGGAAATGCCATAGGAATGCCTCTGTTCAACGACCAAATTTCTAATACGCGTGTCATTGCCAATATGAGACGCCGCGATTTCGTCAACCGAATCTTTAATCAACTGGGGATTTCTGTGGTCAGAATATTCAGCAAAAGCGTACATCGTGCTTTCATGATCTCCGTAATTCCTTAAATTCGTACAAAGAGTGAAATCATTCTTTAATTTTTCCAGTGGCTGGAAAGTAGAAGAGCTCTGATAGTCCTTGCCCGTCGACGTCGGAAAGTTATCAGAGCACATGCCATTGCCGATATTCATACAAAACAAACGATTCGCCTTCACAGCATCATCGCCCTTGGCCTCTTGACCAAAGCTTTCCAATGCAGGCAACATCACTAAACATCCCGCTGACTTCAAAACATCTCGCCGGTTCATAGGAGCACCCTTCCGTTTTTGGATCGATCTCATGCCTTATAAGTTACCGAAAATAAACAAGTTCTCAAGAAAGAACTTCTTCACTGAAGACGATTTTATTACAGTGTTAACAGCGATAGAGGTTCTCTAAGGTGCTCAGAGGTTCTGAACGCCAGTAGTAACTTAGGGTAGTAACTCGAGAGGGTGGTCAAAATAGTCTGATCTAATCACTCTCTGCCCAAATTGCAGTGCATGAAGTGCATGAAAATTTCCAACAATTCCCACCACCATATTATATATATATATATTTTATTAAATTATAATACTCTGAAAATAATTATGCACTTCATGCACTGGACGGATCAAACCGATCAAACGAAAGGTCTTGTGTTATATTATAATATGAAACGAGATCAGTTAATCGAGATGTCACTAACAGGTCGTTTAGCCCTAAGCTCACCGACCATTAGCGGTGGTTAGTGATCACTTATCCAAAGCAAAGCGGTAGAACTTCTTGCCCTCTTTAAGCTGAATAGTTTTGGTGATTTTATCGCCAGTATTTTGCCAAGTCTTCAAGTCATTACTCTCCTCAATATTAAAAGAGATTGTGGCGGTCTCCTTA
>JASLJT010000090.1:0-3710 GCA_030747955.1 Verrucomicrobiales bacterium
TAAAGAGAAAATGATTACCGATTCAGAACTTTCTACATTCCTTAATCAGCCAATTCAACTCTCTCAGATCAAAGGCGAGCAAAATTCTTACGTTCAGGAAATGGTTAGGCTACAAGTAATCAAACAAATAGGTCTAGACAATGCAGGTAAAGGAGGCCTTAAAATTAATACAACTATAGATAATGAAACTCAAAGGGTTGCCATACAAAGCCTTTACCGAAATCTAGCAAAAACAGAAGGGCATCCTGAATTCAAGCACCAGACATATGCTAATTTTCAGGAAAAGGAAATCTCACCTGATCCTATCGCCTTAACGAAAAAGAAAAGGCCCGATTATTTACAGGGAGCTGTCATAATGATCGAAAATGAAACCGGAGGTATCGTTGCTCTGGTAGGAGGGCGCAACTTCAAGCACAGTCAGTTTAATCGGGCATTGCAGTCAAAAAGACCAACTGGCACGGCCTTTAAGCCTTTTGTTTATGCCGCCGCATTCTCAGAAAATTACTTCCCAGGTTCAATGATTAAGGATTCTCCCATCGATAATAGGAGCGTTGCAATTGGTGGATCTACAGGAATCCTTGGCGAGTGGGGAAGCGAATCGGAGACTGTAACTTATAAGGGAACTATCACGGCAAGGGAAGCGCTTGTTGAATCAAAGAATTCCGCGACAGTACGGATTGGAAAAAAAATTGGACGTAGTAAGGTCGTAGATCTTGTGAAAAAGGCAGGCGTTAAGTCGGCCATGGATGAATACGACAAAACCCTACTAGGTAGCAGTTCAACGAGTCTCCATGAAATCTGTCGCGCCTTCACTATCTTTCCTAATGGCGGACACACAGCAAATCATATACACATCATTTCCTCGATCACCGATCCCAAGGGAGAAAAAATATTCATAGCCAATAATAATGGTCAGAAGAAGGTCACCGATAGCGCAACAGCTTATTTGGTTCATAGCTGCCTAAAGGATTCCCTCACTAAGGGAACCGGCAAGGAATCCTTTGAGAAACATGGCCTAAGAGACAAGAATGCAGCAGGAAAAACTGGGACGGCTTATAACTTTACAGATCACTGGTTCGTTGGATACAACAGTGCTGTAACGTGCGGAGTCTGGGCAGGGTTTGATACCCCTAAAACAATATATCGAGGGGCATTCAGTAAAGACACAATCATGCCGGTCTGGGTAGACGCAATTAACACATCACTAAAATCCTTTCCATCCAAACCTATCAACCAACCAACTGACGTAATCACAATTGAAATATGTAAAAAGTCAGGCCTTCGTGCGACAGATACATGTTACGAAGAAATAGCAGGAGAAGAAGAAGGTACAAGAAAGATTACAAGAACCACATACAAGGAAATAATTCAAAAAGGTGCTGACTTCCATTCTTATTGCCAATTCCATGCTAACGGTAACGAACAGATTCGGAAACCTATCATTAGCGATTTAACAAATCCAAATAACCGGTCTCAAAATATCAGTTCCATCGATGCTATATTTTTAATTTCACCCACAGTAGTAGGTGAATCGGATCCATACTCATCATTAGAACCAGTTCTCAAGGCTCGGGCAGTAAATGAAAAGGAAACTCCTCTAAAGGCAACACCAGTCACGCCAACAATACTTGGAAATGGAGAGCTCCCAATTGAAATCACACCGCCAGAACCATTAGAAATTCCGGATATAGATTAAAATTTACATCGATAACCGATAAAAATCCCTTATCTTAGTATTCATTACACCTTTCCCGCCTGAATGAATCCAGAAGATCCAAGGGACATTAAATGTCCTCAATGTGAACACCGAATACCTTTGGATGTTGATGCTGACAAGGCGAAAGGAGTTATCTGCCCTCAATGCAAAACGGAAATTCAGAACATTGAGGATTCTATAGTTCCTAGTTCATCACCTGTTTCCGAGCTTCCTGATAAACAGGGTGCTGATCTTGGAATCACACTTGACGACCTCATCAAGGATAATGCTACAAAAGATAACATCACAGGAGTAACTGCTAATGGCAGCCGATCTGAGGTGCCCGCTCAGGAAAAGAAAGGTCTTAACTTTGATCTCCCTGAACTGATTCAGGATAACATGGGAGAGAGAGGAAGCGATATTGAAGATCAAAACCAAGGACCTGACTTCACCAAATTCACCAAGACGACTGATCTGGATTTTGATCAAGACTTTGTAGATAGGCAGCAAGAACTAGCCCATGAGTTTGCCGTAGCCCAGTCAAAAATAGTAACTTGGGATGAAAAACGCACAAATGAGGCTCCCGTCTCTCCCAGATTCACTAAGATAAAGCTAATCCAATTCGGTGCATTAGCAGCTATTCTCATAGTAGCAGTTATTCTCATTTCATTTAAAGGAACTCATAAGAAACAAAATGATAATCTAGCTTTCAATTTTGGTGAGGAAAATGAGCCTGAAAAGAAAAACAATAAAGAATCAGAAACGATTAGTGAGCTATTACTTGAAGTCGGAGCGAAAGAGTTACACTCCATGGCAACAATTGCACTGACAAATTTTCTAGAAGCAACAGATGTTAAATCAAGAATTCAATATTGCAGAGAATCTCAAAGGGTCCAACCCCTCATGGAGTCTTACTATTCAAAGCATGATTCTGGACCCATAAGTTACAGAAAATTCAGTACAGTCGGCGACAATGAAACCGGCCCATTGCAGGGATTTTATTTATTAAAGATAAGTTTCCCTGATTTCAGCATAAGGCCAGTAGTCATGGGTCTAGAAAAGGGGGAAATGGTAATCGATTGGGAATCCTTTGTTGGCTACTCAGAAATGAGCCTAAATGAATTCGTTGATACCAAGCTAAAAGAACCAACAATGTTTCGTTTACATGCTAGGCCCGATGATTACTTCAATTTTCAATTTAATGAAAAAGACCACCGGTGCCTATATTTAAGGAATCCTAAAGATACTGAATCTGTATACGGGTACATAAAAAAGGGATCCACTGTAGATGATAAGCTATCTGAAATCATAGAATCAGGGAAAAGCATCAATTTTATTATAGTTAATCTTCAATATCCTAATGGACCCGGAGGCAAGAACCAAGTCATCATCAATGACATAATCGCTTCGGGATGGTTATTGAGTGAAAATAACTAATTGAAGAACCTTCATAATCTGGCTAAGAAATAATAAAGTATCATTTATATCTTCAATGGATTCAAGTGCCTCCCCAGACCAGACTTGGTTAATTGCTTCCTGCCCAGGGTGCTCACGTCAAATCAAAGCAAGAAAGGAAATACTCCTCTCAAACTTAGCCATAGAATGCCCTCATTGTCATAGCCCACTAAACTTGGACTCTGAATCAAGCAATCTCAAAGAGCCTCAATACGCTAAGGCAGAAGAACAGCAGAAAAACACTCCTGTAGTGCGGCGTCGCAGGAGATCGAAAAAATCGAAATTAATTGAATGGGACATTGAAGAATCTAAATCAGAAGAAACGGAACCTGAAAAGGAAAATTCCAGCGGACCTGAACAGGATGGTACTAGGCAAAGAGTCAGAAGGCGGAAGAACAAAAAGAACAAACCAAGCAAAGCATACCATGCGTTCACTGGAACCACTGTCTATATCATAAGCGGCGGAGGGCTCATTCTACTGAGTGCTATATTCTATAAGGGAATATCCACTATCAGCCGTGATCTTTCCGGGGCAGCAAACACTACAAACATCCCTAAT
>JASLJT010000091.1:0-16424 GCA_030747955.1 Verrucomicrobiales bacterium
ACTTCGGTCTTGGAATCAGCTGACCATTCACCCATTCTGTGTGGATTATTTCTGGCATATTCCTTTACAGCGCTCGGAGCCCTTCGATCAGAATTACCTTCACGCAAAACAGGATTGACCGCACTGCCTTTGACTCTATCATAACGGCCCTTAATTTCACTCTCTTCCTCTGTAACAGGATCCTCTGGATATTCCGGAACATCAAAACCATTACCCTGAAGCTCACTAATAGCAGCCTTTAACTGTGGAACCGAAGCGCTGATATTAGGCAATTTAATAATATTTGCCTCTGGTGTCTTTGCCAACTCTCCAAGCTCAGAAAGAGCATCATTAAATTGCTGATCATCTTTTAGGCAATCTTGAAAATTTGCTAGGATCCGGCCAGATAAAGAAATGTCTCTGGTCTCTACCTTGATTCCAGACGATTTCGTAAAAGCCTGAATCACCGGAAGTAATGAGTAAGTAGCAAGTGCAGGAGCTTCGTCCGTCTTCGTATAAATTATAGTAGGAGATTGTGACATTTGGTTGTTTAGAAATAATTGACTATGTCCTGTGAACGAAGCGATTTAAGCAGGGACAGGCAAAAGGTCAAAGATAAATAAAATATGATCTAATTGACTTGATGAATATGTACGTCCTGTTGCGGGTAAGGGATACTGATCCCAGCCTGATCAAATTCAGACTTAGCCCTCTTAAGAACATCCCAGTGAACTTGCCAATAATTCTCGGTCTTTACCCATGGGCGGCAGATGAAATTAACGGATGAATCAGCCAATTCGTGCAATTGAATCACGGGCTCAGGTTCATCAAGGACTAACTCGTGCTCTTCGACAATTTTCTCAAGAATTTGCTTTGCCTTTTCAGAGTCATCATTATAGCCGATCCCAAAAATCATATCGACTCGCCTTTCCGTACTGACCGAAGAATTAGTAATAATTTGCCCCCAAACGTTCTTGTTAGGAACAAGAACAACCTTATTATCAAATGTTTTAATAGTGGTGCTCACTAGACTAACCTGACCGATTTTTCCGGATACACCACCCACTTCGACCATATCTCCTACATCAAAGGGGCGATAAATAAGTAACATTACACCAGCTGCAAAATTACTAAGAGTGTCCTGTAACGCAAAAGCAATAATGAACGAAGCTCCTCCGATCACTGTAAGAAGAGCTGCAACATTAATTCCGACTGTTGAAAGTGCGACCAGCAAACCAACCAACAACATAGCTCTAAAAGAAATCTTAATCATGAACTGCTCAAGGAGTTCGGAAAATCGATTGCTTTTTTCAGCAGCTCGGCGCACAACTCGGCGCACAAATCCCGCCAATGCCCAGAAAATCATCATGATCGCAGCAAATTTCAATAACTGAATGCCCCACTTGATCCCGCCTTCTTTTGAGGTAAACCAAGAGGAGTATTTAGACCAAAAGGAATCATCATCATTAACTGCAATCTGAGCTCCAGAAACAGCATTCGCGTACATCTCCAAATCACTCAGATCGCCACCCTTTTTCTTTGACTCAGCAAGAACAGTTCTAAAAAGAATCAACTGCTTAAGTTTATTTTCTATAAAAGCATTCTTCCTCTCCTCATCGGCTAAGCTTAATTCCTCCTTCAAATTAATATCAGAAATATTTTGGACCGTTTTCTTTAAGCTATTTCTCCAAGCATGTGACAACTCATTGAGTTCATCTTTAGTCATTGGATTGAGCATTATCTTTAGTTGATCAACTTCCAATGATGCGTCACCAACTCCCAGTGATCTCATCCTTTCGGCATCAAGTAATTCCTCATCAGCTAATAGCGGGAACATCCCAACAAAAATCAGTGATAATAAACCTTGGATAAGAACAGATAAATTTCTCATATTTAGAAAAAAAATAACTCTCTAATCTCGCAAATTATCAGTTTACTGCAAGCCCTTGATTTATTCAAAAAAACTAAGGGCAATATGAATACAATCACTCTGACCTTTAAGCCATTAAATGAGAGATTTCACCAGTACTTTCAGCATATCTATCCATTTCCAAACCCAATGCTTTCGCTTGAGTCAGCCATAAGTTAGCTAGAGGCAATCCATGATATAGTTGTTGGTATTTTCCTTCCTTCTTTGGAACTGCTCCTGAATGGTCTGAAAGATTGATGTGTTTACCAGTAATTAGTTTTCCTCCTCCAGAGCCTGCCATAATGATTGGAAGAGCACTATATTGATGAGTTGATCCATCACCCAAGCCCGATCCATAAGTAAACAAAGTATTGTCAAGAAGCGTCGTTCCATCTGCTTCTTTAATGGAGTCCATCTTCTCCACTAAATAGGCAAATTGCTGCATATGAAAATGGTCAACTCTTAATAGATCCTCAATGAAACGGCCTTGATTGTGTGACATTTGATGATGGCTTCGAGGCTTTTCAAATAGAGTCTCATACATGTATGGAGTATCCCAACGCTCAGGACCCACCATAAAAGTAGCAACGTTCGTTAAGCCTACCTGCAAAGCTGTTACCATGAGATCACCCATGAGCCTTATATATTCTCCTCTCGGCAAATGAGCATCGGCCGGCTCTTCGAACTGAGCAAAAGATAATTCCTCACGAAGCTTTTCAAGTCTTTCCATCTGCTCTTCGATCGTCCTAATCGAATCAAAATATTCGGAAAATTTCTGCTTGTCATCATATCCAAGATGACGCTGCATGGATCTAGCATCCTGTAACACCAAATCAGTTATATTCTTATTAGACTGTCCTTCCTTAGTTCCAAAAAGACGACGATAAACTTTCCGAGGATCCCTCATACTTGGAGCTACATGCTCAGTCCCATACCAAGAAATATTATCAAACTGAATAGACTCCTTATTATCCTTGTGGCTATTACAGCTAAACTCCAGAGTACGAAAAGGAGTGTCTTGGCCAATTTTCTCGGCCACTACATGGTCTAATGTGCGAGATTGCGGATAAGGAGATTGAGTAATTGTATGAGGAGCCGAATTTGTAAGAAAACATGAAGCACATTGCGCATGAACATCAGTCCCCTCCTGAAAGGTCCGATCAAGCCCCGTAATGAAAGTAATTTTTTTCTTCATTTTCTCGAGCGGCTTTTGTGTAGGAGTCAGTTTTAACTCATGAGTGCCTACCTTAATTTTGGCATCATTTTTTACTTCAGTCCTACTACCATTGAATTTAGGAATTGCCGCTTTATCTTCGCCAGGAAAAAAGCCCCTTCGCACTACACCAATTGGCACATAAAACCAAGCCGCTCGAACGGAAGGCTTTAAAGGCTCTGCGGACTTTGATAAACTTTCCAGCCATGGAATAGCAAGTGCGGCTCCACCCATCCCTCTCACAAAATTCCGCCGACTACTATGGTTAGATTTCATTTATTGATGACGGCTCTAAATGTCTTCCAATGATCAATTTTCGTTAGGGATAAATTTGCTATGGAATGGTTTACTACGGGTGATTTCATGAATCATGGTCCGTAAACTATAATTACGCTCAGCCGTCATTTTTGCAACCAAATCCAGAGCTTCGGAATCGGCTACAGTGACCTCACGACCGAGCGCAAAAGCTAATAAGTGTGCGGCCAAAGCACGAGCGAAACGGTTCTTCTCTATAAGAATAGCATCCTTAAACTCTATAATACTGGAAAATTCATGCTTTCTAAATAATGTGCCAGACGAATCCACTTTTGGGCCATTCTCGTAATTATCTCGCCATCGGCCCACTGCATCAAAATTCTCTAAAGCAAAACCAAGAGGGTCAAGTTTTACATGACATCCAGCACAATCAGCGCGTTCGCGGTGCTGTGCAAAGCGTTCACGGAATGTTCTCTTCTTAGCATCATTCGGATCTTCACGCTTAAGTGGTGGAACATCGGCTGGAGGCGGTTCTGGAGGATCGTTGAAAATAACACCCGCAATCCATGCGCCTCGTGTTATGGGTTTAGTTTCTTCGGGTCCTGATGTCATTGTGAGGACCGCAGCAGATGTGATGACCCCGCCCTGACGACGATCTGTCAAAGCAACACGTTGAAATTGCATTGTGGTTGGGCCTCCAAGCCTACCTTTAATCTCTGGATCATACCACTTAGCAAGACGCGTAGATCGAAAACTGTAATTTGAATCAATTAGTTCAAGAATAGAACGGTCCTCTACTAATACATTTTCAAAAAGCAGCAACGGCTCCATCATCATATCCATAGTGGTACGATAATTTGGTGGAGCGTAATAAAAATCCGGATATTTCTTAACGTCCGGAACCGCCGAAATGATTCGATCCAATTGCAACCATTGGGAAGGGAAACTGTCACAGAAACGTTTGACTCGACGATCCTTAAGCATTCGGTCCACTTGCTGATTTAGAATAGCAGGATCTGACAGATGGCCAATCTTTGCTGCTTCCAGTAAAATTTCATCAGGTAAGCTCCCCCAAAGAAAAAAAGAAAGTCTAGAAGCCAGTTCATAATCATCAATCTTCTCAATGGAACCTTTCCCTAATTGTCTATCATAAAGATAAAGAAATCTCGGGGATGCCAGAACTGCCGATACGGTTTCCTTCATGGCATGAGTAAAGGGTTTGCCTGAACTGACGAGACTCTCAACGTGTCCAGCATAACGCTCAATTACATTTTCTTCGACTGGCCTCCGAAATGCCTTCGACAAGAAGGGGTATAACCGTTCCCTGGATACTTCTAGAATATTGGATCCTTGCTTAGGCTCCGCAAATAAATCATTCCATGTACCACAAGTCTTATTGTTAAAATTAGTACTTTGAACAATGGAACCTGCCAAATTGAGGAAGCTTTCCATAAGGAACGGTGATAAAGAGAGGTGATCCCCTTGATTATCAAAACCATTTTCAGCTCTAAGATCTTGAGGGAATGGAGCGACTCCAGCCAGTCGAGGCTCAATCAATCCGGACTTTCCCAGTGGACGACTACTCACCGTCATTTTGTCGGGCATCTTGCCAGTCTCAGGACGGAAATAATTACTGCGGTCCCTCATCATTCTTTCAGGGAGCGGGTAAACTTCGACTCTTAGATTAAGAAGGTCCTTAACAGCATTGGCATACTGAAAACGATTCATTCTGCGGATCGGAGTCCGCGCAAAAGAATTATTTTTAAGTATCGATTCCTTTAATACTGATTCCAGTTCCGTCAGGATTAATTTCTTTTCTGGTTCCGGTATCGGACTTTCCTCTTCGGGCGGCATCTCGCCGTCCTCTATAGCTATAATTATTTTTTCAATGCGTTCAGCATCTTCTTGAAACTTGGGCAAAGTATTTAGCTCCAAAAGATTTAACTTACCTTTAACTTTACCTTTTCCCCCATGGCACTTAATGCAGTTTGCTTGGAATACAGGTTTGATCAGATTATCAAAGGCATTCTTTCTTTCTGACGACTCCGCATTGAGCGCTAAAAAAACGGCCAAGATAATTACGGGACTCTGCTTCATTTTTTCTCAAGCACTATCCAATACCAAAACGGAAAGGGTCAGAAGGATCAATCAAAATATTAATCTCTCCGTTAACCCATGCCCGACCACTTACTTTTGGAACTACTTTTTGATCTTCCAGTGGCATCACTTCCCCCTCAAAGACAGTTCCCAGAATACTACTTTGCCTCCAGATTTGATCTGGTTTCAATTTTCCGGAAGCATACAAACAGGCTAATTTAGCACTGGTTCCGGTACCGCAAGGAGATCGGTCATATTCCCCTCCAGGACACATTACAAAATTCCTCGAATCTGATTTAAGGGGATCAGAAGGAGGTCCAAAAATTTCAACATGATCAATTTTACTACCATCATCACCAAAGACACCTGCAGCCTCAAGGGCCTCCATTGCAGCGATCGAAAATGAGCTCAGGTCTTTTAAGTTACTTAATTTAATTTCTGGCCCGTACCCTTCAATGAGATAAAACCAGTTGCCTCCCCAAGCGACATCTCCTAGAACTTTACCAAATCCTTCAATATCAATTTCAACATTACTCAGATAACGATAACTAGGAACATTCGTCACCCTCACAGAACCGTCTGACCTCAATTCAGCATTTATGGTGCCGACTGGTGTCTCTATATCATGAGTCCCAGTTGAAATACGCCCCATAAATTCAAGAGTCTTAATAAGTCCTATCGTCCCATGTATGCATCCTTTTAAAACACCTGAATTATTAAAAAAAATAACACCCGCTGCGGACTTAGGATCATTAGGTTCACAAAGCAGAGCACCTACCATTGCTTCAAAACCTCTAGGCTCACTCAATAAAGCGGCCCTTAACCAATGTGCTTTTTCTTCAAACTGGTCTCGAAGTTCTGCCATATTACCTACTCCAAGATCAGGTGCACCATCAACAACTACTCTGGTAGGTTCACCAGCAGTATGGGAATCAATGACTCTGATTTTCTTAACAGCCTTGCACATTACTGTATTTTTTAACTCTTTCGATGCCGCCAGTCCAGCACTCACAAACATTAAATTAATTCATATCTATCAAGCAAACCGCCCCGGAAACAACGCATCTAATGGTAATTCGTTATGTTCATTACAAAGGATATTCGCCATAATGTGACCAGTTATTGGGCCAAGACTCAGACCCATCATTGAATGGCCAGTTGCAATAAAGACACCATTCGCACCCGGACCGGCCGGACCAATGTATGGCAAACCATCAGGCGAACAGGGCCTAAGACCAGACCATCTCTTGATACCATTAAAATGTTCAGCTTTAAACTGAGGAAAGTATTTGGGAATTGACTTTAGAATGCCCTTAACACGACGAGCATTTATGGATAAATCGTTATCACCTAATTCCATAGTTCCTGCAAAACGCAAAGAACCTCCCATCGGAGTCACTGCAACCCGAGCCTCATTGAGAATAGAACAGACACGCGGCAGTTGCACAGGTTCTGGTACCGTCATTGAATAACCCTTACCGGCTAGGAGAGGAAGATCGAGTCCCAAATCACGAGCCAGAGATGATGACCATGTACCTCCTGCAATAACAAATTGATCCGCTTCGATACTATCATTTGAGGATTCACTCCCTTCTAAATTAATACAGCGCAAGGCCTTAGCTTGGCCATTCTCTAAAACAAAACCATCAGCATAAACCTGATAGTGTATTTCTGCACCCATCCCAAGAATTTTTTTTCTTAGCTGTTTTAAAAATAAATCAGGATCTAGGTGGCAATCCTCTTTGAACCAAACTCCTCCTTCTACATCCATTTCAATGTCTGGATCTATCTCAGACAATCTTTTCGAATCACATACTTCTACTTCAAGACCTAATTCATTAGCGTCCGAAGCTAGAATCGATTCTTCTTCAAGTGAATGAGATCCCTTGCAGAGCATTAATAATCCTCTCTTCACCAATTCATAAGAGCCGCCCTCCGCCAGTTCCACAAATAGCTCACGACTCTTTAAATTCAAATCACGCAAAAGCTCACGGTTATGTATGACATGTTTTTTATTTGCGGAACGCCAAAACAAATAAAGCCAGCGCATTAATTTTCTACTCGGTCGTAAACGAATCGCAAAGGGACTTTCTCTACTTAGCATCCACCTAAGGCCCAATGCTATCATTCCTGGCGCAGCTAAAGGAACGAAATGACTTGGCACAACCATACCAGCATTCTCTACAGAGCAATTATCACCCTCTTCAGGCTCCCTTTCCAAGAGAATAACTCTTTTACCAGCTCTTAATGCATAGTAAGCAACACAAAGTCCAATGACTCCTCCTCCAACAATCACAACTCTGTGCTTGTTTTGAAAATCATATTTTGGAGAAGACATTAGTATAAATAATTTTTTTTGCGTATTAAAATAGTGATACTTAAAATACAAGTATTACAGCCTGCTAAATGAACGTCTATTGAGAACTAACAAAAAGCATGATCCAGACTACAATGAATATCTCATCATTCATAAGTTTTCCAGAACTGTAAAATTTTATATAATCAGTACTTAATATTTAAATACACATGATTCACAAAATATCATTTCTCTTTATCTCAATATTGCTTTGCCTTACGACCTCTCAAGCCAAACCTAACGTTCTTTTTATTGCAATTGACGATCAAAATGACTGGATCGGCTGCCTAGGAGGGCATCCACAAATTAAGACTCCGAACATAGATAAACTCGCAGCAAGGGGAACCGTTTTTCTTAATGCACACTGTCAATCACCACTGTGTAATCCATCACGAACAAGTCTAATGACAGGGCTGCGCCCAACTACCACTGGAATTTACGGACTGTCCCCATGGTTTCGTGATATCCCTGATTTGAAAGATATAGTCACTCTCCCACAACATCTTAAATCACATGGATATAAAACACTGTCAGCAGGAAAAATCTATCATGGTAGATATGGAAGGAATTCAAAAAAAAATAAGGAGTTCGATGTTCTTGGTCCAGGAGCAACTGCGGCACCCTTTCCAGAAAAAAGATTAGTCGCAAAGACTCCCCAAGCTCACCGTTTAGTGGATTGGGGAACTTTTCCACACAAAGACGAAGATAAGGGAGACTTTAAAATAGCAGATTGGGCGATAGAGCAAATTAATGCTAAACCCGATGAACCTTTCTTTCTTTCGGTAGGATTCTTCTTGCCGCACGTCCCTTGTTTCGCAACCCAAAAATGGTTCGATATTTATCCTGAAAGCACTTTAAAGCTTCCACAAATCAAACTCAATGACCGGAAAGACACTCCTCGTTTCTCATGGTATCTGCATTGGAGACTTCCCGAAGTCCGTCTCAAATTCTTACAAGAACACAATGAGTGGAAAAATTTAACCCGGTCATATCTGGCATGCACAAGTTTTGTCGACGCTCAGGTCGGACGAGTTCTGGAAGCTTTAGAGAAAAATCAATTAACCGAAAATACAATTGTCGTTTTATGGTCCGATCATGGTTGGCACATCGGAGAAAAAGAAATTACGGGAAAAAATACACTCTGGGATGATGGTACCCGCGTTCCACTCATCTTTGCTGGCCCTGGGATAAACAAAGGACGCTGCACCCAACCCGCGGAACTGTTAGACATTTACCCATCACTTAATGAACTTTGCGGACTCCCCTTCAAAAAAGATTTAGAAGGCATTAGCTTGATGCCTCAACTCAAAGACGCTTCAACAAAGCGCGATCGCCCGGCCATCACATGCCACAATCACGATAATAATGGAGTCCGGTCAGAAAAATGGCGTTATATCCAATACGCTGATGGGAGCGAGGAACTTTATGACATGATAAAGGACCCTAACGAATGGACGAACCTTGCGAACAGTGCCCAATATCGGGAAATAATGGAAAATCACCGCAAGTGGATACCAAAAAATAATAAGAAACCAGCACCAGGAAGCGCGCATCGCGTGCTCACTTATGACAAAGAATCTGGATCTGTTATTTGGGAAGGTAAACCAATCAAAAAGAACGAAAAAATTCCAGAAATTTAAACAGAACACTGCCCTTATTTTTGTTCCAAATCATTGAGAATATCTCTCTGAATTCTTTTATTCGGCTTATTGTTTTTATGGACTATATTATAGTCCCCTATGAATCATTCCCCCAAGCGTTATCGATCGATAATCTTGTTATTCTCCTCGATTTTATTTTTACTTTCTGAAGCCTTCCCGGCTCCAATAATTAATGAATTCGTAGCTTTGAATAGATCAACGCTTTACGATGAAGATGGACAATCATCAGATTGGATAGAAATTCACAACCCCCACCCAAACACCATTGATCTTGAAGGACACTTCCTTACAAATGATCGGGATGATTTGAAAAAATGGGAGTTTCCAAAGGTCTCACTAGCTGCTGATGCATATTTGATTGTGTTCGCATCTGGCAAGGACCGTGACAATGGAGAGCTCCACACAAACTTTAAAATTTCAAAGTCTGGAGGATACCTTGCCCTAGTGGACCCTGACGGAAAAACCGTCGTTTCTGAATTGTCTGACTTTCCAGCCCAATATGAAGATTTCTCATATGGCATAAAAGGTGAAGGGGAAAGCTTTTCAACTACCCTAGTTAGGGAAGGAGATGCTTGTAAATTATTAGTGCCCTCCAACAACATTGGAACTGCCTGGTACTCGCTTAATTACAATGATGAAACCTGGTCAAATGCCACAACAGGCATTGGATATGAGCGCTCGAGTGGATATGAAAATCTAATAGGTGCTGGCGGTGATATTGAAGAACAAACTTATGACACAAACTCTACTGCGTATATACGAATTCCTTTCTCAATCGATTCATTGAAAGGACTTTCGACTCTTACTTTTCGCATGAAATACGACGATGGGTTCATTGCATATATTAACGGCATAGAAATCGCTTCAGGAAATAAGCCGGCATCACCTGCCTGGAACTCAGATGCTAGCACAGATCATCCTGACAGTCAGGCAATCTCGTTTATCGATACGGACCTGTCCGCGCAAGCTTCAGAAATTGTCCGAACAGGTAATAACTTATTAGCAATTCATGTAATGAACGGTGACACTAGGAGCTCTGACCTACTCGCCCTTCCTCGCCTCGAAGCCCAATATATCATCAAACCTGATGAAGGAGCTGAACCCAAACCACCTGAATTAGGATATTTTCAAATTCCAAGTCCTGGGAAAAACAATGGATCCGACTCAGGTTTACCTTCTGGACCAGTTTTAATTTCTCAACCTGGACGCGGCTTCACTGGAAACTTAACTCTTAGTCTGTCAACAAAATCACCCCAAGCGCAAATCCGATACACAACTAACGGTTCACTGCCAACAGAAACATCGTCTCTGTACACTGGTGGCACTATAAACCTCGAGACATCAACACTACTACGTACCAGATCCTTCGAAGATGGACTCACAGCGGGTCCAGTATCAGAAGCTGGGTACATAAGACTCTCAACAGACGCTCAAAATTTCAGTTCTAACCTTCCTGTAATTATTATGGAGCGGTTTTCAAATGGTGGCACCACGGCAGCTAATGGTAAAACATTTACTTTCTTTGCATTCTTTGAACCTGACCCACAAACAGGAAAGACACGACTCAACGGGCCCTACTCCCTCGGCACAAGAGGAGGATGGAAAGTGAGAGGGTCCTCATCTTCAGGATTTAGTAAAAAAGCATTCTCCATTGAGGCATGGAACGAATCAAATCGAAACAAAAACATCTCCCCACTGGGTTTCCCGGAAGAATCAGACTTCATTCTAAATGCACGATCAGTGTACGACCGCAGTCTAATGAGAAATGCTTTTATTTATGAACTGAGTAATCAGGTCGGAAGATATGCTGTGAGAACAAAGTTCGTAGAACTTTTCAAAGATGATAATGGTGGAACATTAAGTTATAGCAACGATTACGATGGAGTTTATACGTTCATGGAAAAAGTTTCTCGTGACAAAGATCGGGTCAATGTCGAAAGACTAACTGATAATGTATCTGAAGAACCTGGAATTACGGGAGGATATATTCTCAAAGTGGATCGTCTTGATCCAGGTGATTCCGGTTTACGTGCGGGCGGACAAACACTCGGATGGGTATATCCTA
This sequence comes from Verrucomicrobiales bacterium, assembly GCA_030747955.1. Classification (GTDB taxonomy): domain Bacteria; phylum Verrucomicrobiota; class Verrucomicrobiia; order Verrucomicrobiales; family DEV007; genus EC70. The sequence goes on from JASLJT010000091.1 coordinate 11,536, forward strand.
AAGAAGATGATGTAAGCTCTGATCAGTCAAACTGGGTCCAAGATCACATAAACGAGATGAGCTCTGCCCTTAGCACTGATAAATTCGGAGACTACATTAATACCCTTTCCTGGGTAGATCATCATTTGCTAAATGTTTTAACACTTAATGCAGATGCACTAAGGCTATCAACTTTCTTTCATAAAAAACGGAATGAAAAAATTGAATATGGTCCAATATGGGATTTTGACCGTTCCATGGAATCAACGGACGGACGCGATAATAATCCTTCAACGTGGTCCGGAGGAACGTCCTATTTTACTTTCCCATGGTGGGGATCTCTATTTGATAACGAAAATTTCTGGCAAGTTTACATCGATCGCTACTTCGAACTTCGCGAAGGTGCATTTGCAACATCAAACGTACATTCGATCATCGATAATATGACAACTGAACTCAATGAAGCTCAGGCAAGAAATTTCCGAAGATGGTCGGATCAGCCCCGTTTCGGAAGCTATCAGGGAGAAATTAATCATCTCAAGGACTGGCTCGGAACTCGTCTCGATTGGATGGACGGTCAATTTGCACCAAGACCAACAACGAATAAAACAGCAGGATCTTATCCGCCAGGCACAAAAATTACACTGAACGCAAACTTGGCAGGAAATCAGAACATTTATTATACCCTTGATGGAAGCGATCCCAGACCACCCGATCAATCAGACCCATTAAATGGAACTATAATTATTGATGAAGATATTGCTGTCCGAGCATTGGTACCAACCTCCAACATTAGTTCATCATGGTATAGAGACTTAAACTTCAACGACGGTTCATGGATACAAGGAACGAACGGCGTGGGTTATGAAAGGAGTAATGGATATGATCCTTACATCAACATAGATGTTGACGACGAAATGAGCGGAAGAACTTCTTGCTATATCAGAGTTAAATTTGATCTAACTCAGACCGATATTGAAAAATGGAACTACATGATTCTTCAAATGCGATATGATGATGGGTTCGTTGCTTATTTGAATGGAACACGAATCGCATCTTCGCAGGCACCTGGGAATCTTACCTGGAATTCATCAGCCACTCAAACTCATGATGACGGGTCGGCCACTATATTTCAAAAATTCGACACTAGTAATTTTATCAACCAGCTAAAATCGGGCCAAAACCTACTCGCTATTCACGCACTCAATGAAAGCACCTCAAGTAGTGACTTCCTAAATCAAGTTAAGCTTATCACTGGATTTGACGAAGATGCTGGAGACGGAGGCACTAACGGTTTCAAGTACACTGGGCCGATCACTCTCCAAAAGACAGCACGACTCTTTGCTAGGACCTTTGACAGTGATGGAGGAAATTCCACCAGCTCCGGACGGACCCCAGTAGGAACTGGTTGGAGTGCACCTTTAAAAATTGAATATCTAGTCAATGAGGAGCCAGCCTCAGCCTCTAATCTTGTGATTACAGAAATTATGTATGACCCCTATGATTTCGCAGGGCCAAAAACAAATAATAATGATTTCGAATGGATTGAACTGCAAAACACTTCATCAAATCCCATATCTCTTACTGGTGTAAACTTTAATAACGGTATCGAATTCACTTTCCCTGGATTAACTCTCGAACCAAAAAAAAGTACGGTCATCGTCGGAAATCTTGAAGAATTTAAAAAAATTTATGGTGCTAACACAAACTATTTAATAGCAGGAGAATTTTCTGGAGCACTTAATAATGGAGGTGAGGACATACAACTGATCACGGCCGGTGGAGATATCATCCAGAGAATTTCCTATCCTGACAACATTGCAAATGAAGGATATTCACTTGTCCTAGGAATAGATGGGTGGCGCCAAAGCAGGACACTTCTTGGATCTCCAGGTATTAATGAAGCAACCGAAATTGAATTGCCAAATGTCTTCATTAACGAAGTACTAAGTAATTCAGTTCCGCCTCAAGTGGACACGATAGAATTATACAATCCTAATCCTTTTCCAGTTAACATCTCAGGATGGTTACTCACTGACGACCTTCGGGATCATCTCAAATTTAAGATACCTGATGGCGTTCAATTGCCAGAGAAAGGTTACTCTATTTTTACTGAAAATGATTTCGAAAATTTTGCATTAGACTCATTCGGAGAGGAAGTATTTCTGATTGCAAACAATTCAAATAATCAAAGGCTGGGTTACGTCAACGGATTCAAATTCGGAGACTCCGGGTCTGGATTCTCTATTGGAAGGCACGTAACCTCAGATGGAAATATCCGATACGAACCCATGTCGACTCAGACATTTGGTTCTGCAAATTCCGAGCCTGTATCAGGTCCTCTCATAATCACTGAATTAATGTATCACCCCGAAAATAATAATGCAGAATACATCGAAATTAAGAACATAGGATCTTCAACATTTAACCTTCAGGGCACAGAGATTAGCGGCATAGACTATCAGTTTAATGACCCAAGATCTACTCTGAATCCTGAACATATTCTACTCATCGTTAAAGAAGATCCTACCACTTTCCGTAATAATTACAGTGTCCCAGAAAAGGTGGCAATTTATGGCCCCTTTGTTGGCTCCCTAGATAATGGAGGCGAGCGAATCAGAATAAGAATTCCGGAAAAGTCCGCGATAAATGGTGAACCTGATCTGAAAGTGTCTATTGATATCGCTGAATACTCAGATCAAGACCCTTGGCCAACTTCTGCCGATGGCCAAGGAAGCTCATTACATAGGACAGATCCTATAAAGTATGCCGGAGATCCAAAGAGCTGGAAAGCTGCAGCCCCTTCCCCAGGAATAACAAATAATGATGATTTCGACTGGAGGGAACTATTTTTTAGTCCTGAAGAAATTACTGACAATGCACTATCGGGCCCTCTCGCAGACGCGGATTCGGATGGCATTGCAAACATCCTCGAATATTTACTTGGTAGTGATCCAAGAAAATCTGAAACAAGAATATTTAAGGAATTTATTAGACAAGAACGAGCCAATGAGACTGGTAAATTCGAACTCAAAATTAAGCGGTTAAAAAATATTGTAGGGTACGAAATAATTATTGAAAGTTCTACTGATCTGATTAATTGGATCACGCCCACTGAGCAATTGATCTTAAAGGAACAATCAGATAACGGGGACGGAACTGTCAATATAACCTATTCAACATCCGACCCTTTAACTTCTAGAAAAACCTACTTCCGGATAAGAGCTATTGAATCACCTTGATAAGATTCCCAAACAGCCAAGAATTCCTTTGCTGCATCAGGATCATTTAATATAACGCCTCCTCCTTTGTATTTTTCCTTTCGTTGAACACTAAACTCAGCCCATCCATTAGGGTTGAGTTTTTTTTGTAATTCGAGCGCCACTCTTCCCATTGTCATCCGGACATTTAGCTCTACCACGTGCCTCAACATTAACCTTCCATCATCATCACGCCAAACCAGAGCATCTACTCCGACTGGACCGCAATATCCTGGTAACAACTTTAATATGGTTGATGGTATCTTTTCATTATACCAAGAAAGAAAATCAACTTCCTTAAACAAAAATTCTGAAACCTCTGGACTAAGCATCTTGCTAAATCTTGGAGCCAATCTTATCCCTCTGAACTGTCCCCTCGAATCATTAATGAGCTGAGTCATTCCTAGACATTCAATCTCTCCATTTTGTATTTCATACAAAACTGAAAAATCCTCAACTCTCTGCAATAAGGGTTCAGCGACAATAAATCCATGCATCTGAATCTTCCTCTCAGCCCACACTTGCACCTCTTTAGAAAATGATTCCGCAATCATGTGACCCTTTCCAGAACAGCCAAAAGCAGATTTAAAGAGAATTGTATTCCCTCTCAAAACATCTTTTACTTCACTAAGATTTCTGCAAAATCCACCTACCTCATCTCGAACACCTAGCTCCTGCTCAAGATTAACACCAATTTCTTTAGATAGCCAAGGCTCTGGAATTGGCTCTCTCCATTGCCAAGGCACTCGATCCGATACTGCCTGCCCATAGGGTTTTAAATGATCGGAGGCATCTATAGACCAGGCCCATGGCCGTAAGCCTCCAAGCTTACGACCATCAAGACCATGAAGAGGCAATACTTCAGGCAATTCAAGCCCCATGCTTTGTAGTTTCTCTAAGTTCTCAACTGAAGGAACATTACGGAACAATGCGATATCATCTTTACGACTCCAAGCAAACATCAGAATTTCCAAGTCTTTCTCGATCGCTCTTTCGAATCGATTAGCACGAAACTCGGTCCCACTCACTGAGGCAAGAGAGTACCATTCGGCATTTGGGTTGAACCAATGCACGACTGGAGTCCTTCCCCTAGATTGACCAGAAACCTTCATTTGAGAAATAAATTCATCATCAAAACCCGCAGCAACACGTCCCCCTGAATTAAATGGAACCATCCCCTTTGCTCTGGAAGGTGATAATGGAAAGTGCAAAGAGCCACTAAACGCTTCCCAATCAGAATCATCTTCCCTTTTCCAATGCCGTAACCATTTAAGCCCATGACCAACATGATTAATCTCGTCTTGATATATTTTGTCTAATACTGCAGCGGTGCCAGTATCCCCAATGACTCTAAACTGTTCAGCATAATATTTTGAATAGTCTAAATTGGCTTGCTCAAAAGTAAGATTCATTCGAACGACAAAATCCATGATCGTATCCATTGAAGAAACAATGCGCCAAAAATAATCATTTAGTGGTAATTCCCCAAAAGAAATACCACAATCACGCATGCGTCTAAAATACATCTGTGTGTGCATCTGCTCTTCTCTCATCGCTTCATAAACGCCAACTCGATAATCTTTGGGAGCATTAGGAAATTTCAGCAAAACCAGCGCCATTAATTCAGCTGCCAAGAGTTCATGGTTTGCC
>JASLJT010000092.1:0-10228 GCA_030747955.1 Verrucomicrobiales bacterium
CACCAAGTGATCCAGCACCACCAAGTGATCCAGCACCACCAAGTGATCCAGCACCACCGGCTGATTCTGATGAGCCTACATCACAGGCATAGAACAAATTCACTTCTAGTATATTAAATTAAATTGATGAGCCCTCGAAGATGAGGGCTCATTTTTTTGGTAAGTACTCTTAATCAACGGTAAATGGTTGAGATGATCGCAGGTAAGCAAAGAAATCTCTTAACTGAGGATCACTCAAACCATTGAGCAAACTCACTGGCATTAGACTTCTGCCGAGTGGGTTCATGGATTTGATCTGGGTTTTTTGGAATGTTTTATCCAACCCGTCAAAACTACGCACTGTAAGAGTGGAGATACCTTTGTCTGTGAGAAATCCGCTCACATGGAGTCCATCCTTTGTCTCAATGAACACGGACTCGTAGCCTTCTCGTATTTCAGCATTTGGATCGACGATGCTTGTGAGCATAGTATCAAGATCGTCCCTCTGATAACTGGTGAGATCTGGGCCTACCTTTCCTCCGTCATGGAAGAGCACGTGGCAAGAAGAGCACCTTTTTTTATAGATTTCTCTTCCGCGGTAAGGGTTGCCTGTTCCGGATTCAATGACGGATCGAATTTTCTCTATCATCGCCAGCGTTGGCGTTGCTTTAGCTGTTTGATTTCCAAAGTGTTTTTCCACCAATTCCTTGAGTTTCTTATCTGGATGTCGAAGCAAGCCAGCGATGGCTTCTTCGCTAGTGTTAGCCGTTTCGATTTTTTCCTTCTGCACAGCGTTCATCCACTCCATGCTCCAATTTTTTCTTGAGGATAGTACTCTCTGTGCAGTTAGCCGGGTCTCGGCTATCATTAGAGGGTAGGAAGTGATTATGGTTTTTCCAACAATATCATCAGTAAATCTCTGGCATGCATTGATTGCAGCCCTACGGATTATAGGCGCTACTGGACCAGAAATAATTCCGAGGAGCGGCTCAAGTACGGATCGGTCACTTATTTCTCCAAATGCTCTGACATAATTTATGCGTTCGGTCATTGGAACTTTTTTTTCGGCGATTCTTTTTGAAGCTTCTATAATCGCATCAGCATCCAACTGGCGGACACGCAACAGTATAGAAGCTGTGCCAGTGTTCCTAATTGCTTTGATTAAAGTATCTGGCAGGCTTGGTAGAGAGCCTCCTTCGAATGCCTGCTCGAATCCTTTCATTAGGGCCTTTCTCTGTTCATCTGTATTTGCCCTATCCAAGAGCTTTGCGCAGGCGAGGAAATTTTTTTCTCCTCCTCTTAAAGCGAACCGACGCATGAGCCGCGGAAGGATTTCCTTTTGGATCATGGGTTGTGACCATATCCGATGATCTTCAAAAAGTTTAAGGACATCAGTAATGTCTTTCTGGCAATGCTTTTCAATGGCCCACCAGTACATTAATGGAAGATAAGGATCTTGAAGGTCACTGGCCCTTGCCAAAAGTTCGCCTAAAACAGGCAGAGATTTATTAGGCTCTATTCTTTGGACCGTCGATGAGATCTGTGACCAGACTTCCAATTCCTTTTCGCTTTCTGCTAATTGTCTTAGTTCAATGGCCGTTGATTCTGAAATCGATTTATTGTCTCCGAGGAAACGCACTGCCCAGGACCGTACGCCGGGGTATGGGTGTTTCAAAAATTGCACGCAAAGCTCCTCATTGAGTTGATCACTTTGATGTAGCGCCCATAAGCCTCCCAGCGCTAAATTATTTTTCTTTTCATTGACCCAGTCGATTAACTTTTCTTTAACCAGATCCTCTTTAATTTTCCCCAGAAGGCGGACTGCCGTCTGACGGTGCCATTTGTTTGGGTGTTCAAGGTGCTTTATGAGCTGACCGGAGTTTAATTTTGCCAGATCGTTGAGAGTATTGAGTTTTGCTTCTCTCGAGCGTAATCGATAGACTCGTCCCGTCCTCGGATCAATCTGACTCTGATAGTGCTGTCCGTGTGCAATGAAATGTTCGTAGAAGTCGGCCACATAAATGGATCCGTCCGGTGCATTGGTTAAGTACACTGGCCTGAACCGGAAATCCTTACTGCGAAGAGGAAATCCCAAATCCTTGGTTTCAAAAGTTGCTCCCCTCTTAATGCGTTCACTCAAGACAAGGTATTGGTGCAAAGGGTCAGCTGCCAGAAACTTGTTTTTCATCCTAGCCGGCACTGCCGTTCCCTCGCAGAGAATAGTATTGTGTGAGAATCTTGAAATTTTTCCACCTCTCATCATAGGGAGGTCACCAAAAGCGTAAGGGTTTGCTGGAGGACCGAATTTGTTCGGAGAGCGTCCTTGCTTCAACATATAAGCTCCCTGCACATAGTGCCAGCCCCTAGTGTCTCCGCCGTTATGTCCTGAAAACAATCTGCCGTCAGAGTCGAATTCAAGGCCAAACACGTTCCCGCCTCCCTCTGCAAAAATTTCGAAGATTCTTTTTTTGGGATGGTATCGCCATACCATGCATCCTTCATGGTATGTTCCATCCTTTTCTTTATCATCGATTCCAGGCCTAAAAACGTGTGATGTCACTGTACTTCCCTGTCCCCCATAAATCCACCCGTCAGGGCCCCAAGTAAGACCATTTGCAATTGAGTGAGTATCTTCAAAACCGAAACCTGAAAGGTGAACTTCGGGATCACTGTCCGGCACATCGTCTTTATTTTTATCAGGATAGAAGAGCAGGAAAGGGGTGTGCATTATCCAGACTCCACCAGTGTCCGGTAGAACTGAGTTAGCAAGGTCAAGGCCTTCAGCAAAAGTTTTATGCAGATCATATTTGCCGTCAGCATCAGTGTCTTCGTGAATTGTGATCTTTGATCTGCCTGGATAATTTTTGGGTGGAGCTAGAGGAGCCTTGTCATATTTGCCGCGATAATATTTGTCGCGGCTTATCATTTTTAGTCCGGCCGGATAAGGATATTGCCTATACTGAGCTACCCAAAGCCTTCCCCTAGAATCAAAACTGAGTTGAGTGGGTTGGGAGATTTCAGGTTCGGTGAGAATCTGTTCCAGTTTCAGATCCTCATCCGTTACCATCATGTCGAAGCTTTCTTTTGGGCCAAGTGAGGTTCCTGGCATCAGTTCTTTGGCCTCACTGAGTACTCGGTTAGCCTCAAGAAATGTTTCGAACGTTGCCTCTGCTGGTCTTTGTGGAAGCGATTTCCCTGGTTTGATATTTTCTCCTAGGGTAAGGAATTCCCAGTCACCAGAAAAAACACATTCTAAGAAATAACCTTGAATGGAAGGGGCACTTCCCAAGAATCCGCTATTCTCGGAAACACGAAAGTTTCTAATAAAGATTTCGTTCCAATGGCCTTTAACTAGAAGGCCCGGAGGAACTTTGTATCTGTGAGTCCCTTTGAATCCGGACTCAAATTCCTTTTCAGAGAGTTTGCCTGCAGCTCCTATTTTTTTTCCATTGATCCATAATTCATGAGAGTCGGCTAATTTCTCAATAGTGAAAGTCACTGACTCGACCCAGAGATCCCTGCCCGATGTGTTAGTCCAATGGTCCGGGACTTTTACCCAGCACCGGTAAGTTCCAAGCTGATTTTCTTTTTCCTTCACTGGCCATGGTCCCGGGACTGGCGCTGGGATTATTTCTGCATTAGCAGAAATCAGGACGGCCAATTTTAATATGAGAAAGAAAACTAGCGCTCTCAAACCGAGTGAATAATTCATAGCGGATTATACAGACATTAATGTTTCTTTTTATCTGATGAAAATGTTAATATCAATAAATTCACTGAAGCCCAACTACCCTTAGTCATGAATCGGTTATTAACTTTTATTTCATTTTATGTTCTATGCATTATCAACCCTTGCACAGGTAAGGAAATCGATGAGGAGCCGCTCCTTCGGCTCGGACTCATTGGGCTAGACACTTCACATGTCATTGCTTTCACCTCAAGATTAAACGAACCGGACAGTCCAAACCATGTTCCGGGAGCACGTGTTATTGCAGCTTTTAAGGGAGGAAGTGATGATATAGAGTCAAGCCGGACCCGGGTCGAAGGCTATACAAAGACTCTAGTCGAAAAGTATGGTGTTAAAATTTATGGTGACATAAGTAAATTATGCAAAGACGTTGACGCGATCCTTCTAACTAGCCTCGATGGCAGACCCCATTTGTCTCAGGTTCGTCCGGTCATTCAGGCAAAGCTACCGGTCTTTGTGGACAAGCCGGTCGCTGGCAGTTTGAAGGATGCAGTTGAAATTTTTCGTCTTGCTAGGGAAGCGAATGTCCCATGTTTTAGTAGTTCTTCTCTCAGATGGTATCCTGGGGTAGTTGAAGTCGCCAATGCTGATGTTGGTCAGCTCAAGAGTGCTATATCTTACGGGCCAGCTCCTGCTGAACCTCATCATCCTGACCTTTTTTGGTATGGTATTCATCCCACAGAATCTCTGTTTACAGTTATGGGGCCTGGATGTGAGTCCGTGACCAGAACATCGACTAATGATACTGTTGTAGTTACTGGTATTTGGAAAGATGGGAAAGTTGGAACCCTGCACGGCATTGCTAGTGGGCGAACAGGCTATAAAGTCACGGCTTTCGGGACTAAGGCCATTGCTGAACAAAAAAGGGGAGGCGATTATACTCCGATGCTGAGAGAAATAATAAAGTTTTTCAAAACCGGAAAGCCTCCAGTGACTCCAGAGGTGACTCTTGAAATTTATGCTTTTATGGAGGCCGCAGACGAGAGTAAGAGGCGAGGAGGGTTGCCAGTAAAAATTTCTGAAGTATTAAAGAAGGCGGGGCTCAAGTGATGCCACGAGTCTGATCCTTTCAATGATTATATTCATAGCCTTGAGTCAATGATATTTCCTTTCAGCAGAGTTTTAATAATTGCCGCATTATTGTTTACTTGCATGAAGGGGGCATTTGCTAGTGCTAACCAAAGAATGAATGTCCTTCTTATCATGTGTGATGATTTGAATGATTATGTGGAAAATTTGAATGGTCACCCTCAGACCAGAACACCAAATATAAAGAATCTTGCTAAGGGTGGCGTATCATTCGCTGAGGCACATTGTAACATTCCCATATGTAACCCTTCTAGAGCTAGTATGCTCACTGGCCTGTATCCACACACTTCTGGTTGCTATGGATTTGAGCATTGGGATAAGAACGAGGTGCTGAAAAATTCGCGCACTATGATGGATCATTTCCGTGCCAATGGTTATCATGTTCTTGGTACGGGTAAAATCATGCATAACCGTGATAGGCAGGAATGGGAGGACTATGGCAACCCAGCTGATTATGGTCCCTTTGCGAATGACGGTGGAGAAAAAGACATTTCTCATCCTGACGTTCCGTCTCCATTTTCTACAGAATTTGGGGCCGTGGATGGTTCTTTTGGGCCCTTGAAAAACCTTCAAGGAAAAATCTCTGATTCAACGGGAAAGCAACTGATATGGAGAACTGGAAACTGGAAGACGAAGAGAGAACTACGTTATATTTCAGATAAGGATAGAGATCCAACGGGTGATGAACTCAACGCTCAATGGGCCGTCGAGAAACTCGAGTCCCTTTCCAAAAATTCAAATGACCGTCCATTTTTCATGGGAGTTGGTTTTGTTCGTCCACACACGCCCCTCATCGTGCCGCAGAAGTACTTTGATATGTTTCCTTTAAAAACCATTTCCTTGCCAAAGATCAGGGATCAGGACGCGACTGACACATTCAAGCATACCCTCAATTCAAATGAAGATGATAGGGGAGGTGACCGCGGAACAAAGATGCACGATTCCTTAGTCAGTTCTTTCAAAGGTGACAAGGAACTTGCTCTTAGGAAGTTCATTCAGGCTTACCTTGCAAGCATTGCTTCGGTTGATGAGCTGATAGGCAAAGTCCTTGATTTTGTTGATAAGTCTTCACTAAAAGATAATACGATCATTGTTTTTACAAGTGATCACGGATGGGGCATGGGCGAGAAGGGATATCTCTACAAGAATTCTCTATGGCAGGAGAGCACTCGGGTTCCTTTAATCATCCGCGCTCCAGGATTGTCTAGTGTCGGGACTTCCTGCGATGTTCCCGTTTCTCTCGTTGATCTGTATCCGACTCTTCTTGAACTGTGCGAATTGCCAAATAATACCATGAAAAATTCGAAGGGCCGTCCACTGGACGGACACAGTCTTGTACCATTACTTAAAGAAGAGAGAACAAAAAAATGGACCGGACCTGAGGCCGTGCTAACAGCTTTATATAAATGGGCAAAACATTATACTCCTAGTGAGCAGAGTTATTCACTCAAAAGTAAAAAATGGCGTTATATACGTTACGCTAATGGCAAAGAGGAACTCTATGATGTTAATAAGGATCCTAAAGAATGGAATAATTTAGCATTGGAATCAGAGCACGCAGCATCACTTAAAAGTTTGAAGAATCGGCTCCTTGATAGAATTTCCACTACTACTCAGCCTCCAGTTCCAGAAAAAGAAATTAAAAAGGACGCTGAATATTGGAAATCCAAATTCTTTGAAAAGTATCCCGAAGCAGATACAGACAAGAATGGAAAGCTATCTTGGAAAGAGCACAAAATACACAGAGCAAAAATAAAACCAAAAAAATAGTCAAATTTCTTTCACCTAATAATGGCATTAATTTTGTCCGGCTATTTCAAACAAAGACTGGTAAGTTTTCTGCCAAGGGACATATTTTTTATTTAATAGGATACAGATATTAATAAAACATAAACCAAATTAATAATTCTATGCTGGACAGGAGAAATTTTATAAGAAACAGCACGATAATAGGAACAAGTGCCGCAGCCTTGACCGAGGTAACTGCTGAGGAGCTGAAAGTTTCTAAAGTTACGGGATATGATTACCGACTGCCGAAATTTACTAAGGGCGAAAGATTACTTTTCATAGGAGATTCGATAACAGATATGAAATGGGGCAGGAATGAAAAGGACCGGAACCATTACCTTGGCCATAGTTATGTATATCTCATAGCTTCAAGGCTGGGCGTTGATATGCCTGAGGCAAAACTTGAATGCTTCAATCGTGGTCACAGTGGTAATCGTATAACTGATTTAAAGTCGCGGTGGCAAAAGGACTCTATTGATATGAAACCGGATCTGCTGAGTATTCTAATAGGAGTCAATGATCGCAAGGTAAAGAAAGGTCAGACTTTTTTATCAGACCAATGGGAATCGGATTATCGAGAGATTCTTACCAAGAGCCGGAAGGCTAATGAAAAGCTCCGCATTGTTCTCCTGGATCCATTTGTTCTCAAAACTGGCTGGTGGATGAACAAGGGTGGTGAGTGGGATATCAGTAGGGCTCAGATAAACAAGATGGGCAAAATTGTTTCTCAGCTTGCTAGAGATTTTAATGCAGTGCATGTTAAGACACAGGAAATTTTTGATGCCGCAGCCAAATTAGCAGGTCCGGACCAATGGATCTGGGATGGGGTGCATCCATTGCCTCAAGGTCACGAACTCATTGCCCGGAACTGGTTAGAGCAGGTCAGTGCATAAAAATAATTGAACAGAGTTGTGCATTAATTGGTTCTTTGGATCAAGATTACTTTTGTTGGGGGTTTTCTGATTGCAAAATTGTTGAAATTTGTCTAATATCTCTGTCATTATGACTCGTATGAAAAAACTTCTCATTCTTATTGGAGCAGCTGCAATGGTTGCTTTCTCATTTAGTTCTTGTGCTACAACAAATTGTTGTGGATCTGATGGTAAGTGCTGCAAAGGCGGTGCTGAGCACAGTCACAAGTAAATGCTAACAGAGCTTATTCTCTTGCCATTTTGCGCTGGGGAAAGCTTATAAAGATCACGAAACGGTCTGCATTGCCTTTTTATGAGGTTTTGCAGATCGTTTTTTCTTTGCCAATGAAGTTATTTTTTTTGGGTTTTGTTTCCTTGTCTTTCATGGGAATAGGGTGCTCGCCTTCTCATGATTCCCGGCCCATTACAGAATCCAAAGAAGAAAAAATTCTCACTACTTTTTATCCAACCACATATTTTGCCAAATCTATTTCAGGGGGTCTGATTCCAGTTGAGTGTCCGGTACCTGCTGCTGAGGATCCCATTTATTGGCAACCATCGAGCGACTCAATTCTTAAGTATCAGGCCGCAAGTCTCATTATTCTTAATGGTGCAAATTTTGAAAAATGGGTAGATAGCGTTAACCTTCCCTTATCACGTGTCATTGAAAGCGTGAAGTTACCAAGTGAAGAATTGGTTCGCTATGAAGCTATAGTTGAACATCGTCACGGTCCCCAAGGATCGCATGCTCACGAAGGAATTGATGGTCATACCTGGCTCGATCCATTGCATGCTAAAGAAGCTAGTCATAATATTTTTAAGTCCATGTGTGTCAGATGGCCGAAGTATCGTGATGAGTTCACAAAGAATCATGCAAAATTGTTAGAAGGATTAGATGCATTGCATGTTCGGATGAATGCTATTGAAATGCCTCCCGTTTTTGCCTCTCATCCTGCTTACAATTATCTGGCACGTAGATACGATTGGGACATTCAGAATCTGGATCTTGTCCCTGAGGAGATCCTATCAGAGAAGCAGATCAAAATCATTGGCTCTTATGCTAAACAAAAGCCAATGCGTATATTGTTATGGGAATCTGAACCTTTGGCTAAGAATATAGAAGAGCTAGAAAAACAGTTAGGTATTCGCAGTGTAGTTTTTAGCCCTTGTGAAATGATTGCTGAGAACAGCTCTGAGGAAGAATCTGATTATTTAAGCCGGATGAATCAGAATATTGATCGACTTGTTAGGGTGATTGCCAAAGATGGCGCAAGCAAATGAAGAGGAATTCAGGGCAATTTATCAATAGAACTCTTAGATTTGATAGAAAACCCTAATTATTAACAAATGATGAATATATTTTTTCCAATCTGAAGTGACAATTTGAATATTTCAGCATATAATCCTGTCCAATTGATCGAAAAATCAAATTTAACTTATTAATAATGAAGAAATTAATCATTGCTACGATGGGCATCTTTGCTCTCAGCATCGGCTTTGTTGCTGCTGCTGACAAAGATGCAAAAACTACTGCATACGTTGTGCAGATGACTGGTGTCACATGAGCAGGCTGCCAAAAGTATGTCCGTGGGGCATTCCAAAAGAAGCTTAATGCAACTAACATCGTTATCACTAAAGGAGATAAGCCTAAGACTCAGAAGGTCACTTTCTCTTGTGCTAAAGCTGATGTAACAAAGAAAATTGCTGTAGAAGCAATGGGTTCTGCAAAGAATCGTTTCGTTGTTACTGCAATAAAGAAAAAGAGCTGAGCTCTTTTTATCTTTTAAAAATTAGCTAAGCTAAATCGATCTTATGGACCGGCCCCAGTTATTACTGGGGCCGGTTTTTTTTAACCTAGATCATTATGTCATGAAAATTTCTTCAATAGAAATAATCCGAACTGTTAGAATTATTGGTCTAATTATTTTGTTTGGATTATGGCAACTGCCGATCATTGCCAAGACTGAATCCAAAGCTAATGTTCAGGTCGGTGTAGCCAAGGTCGATGTGACTCCGAAAGAACCTGTAGTACTTGCTGGGTACGGTGGTAGGACAAAGGAGTTTGATGGAATTGATAGTTCTCTCTGGGCTAGGTGCATGGTCATTGGGATCCATGAACCCGCTGTAATCGTAGTGGTGGATAATTGTGGTGTTCCAGGAAAACTGAGATCGCTTCTTGCAAAGCGCTTATCCAAACGGGGCATACCAGAGAAGAATTTAGTTGTAGCAGCTACTCATACCCATAACGCACCGAATCTCAGAGGCTATGCACCTATTCTTTGGGCAGGACGCGCTAGTCCAGACCAGGAAAAAGGAATCGATAATTATACTAATTTCTTAATTGATAAAATGGAAACAGTGGTCGCGGAAGCATTGAAGAAAAGAGAGCCAATGCAACTTGGATGGTCACGTGGAATGGTTCAATTTGGAGGGAACCGGAGACTGATCAGGGAAGGAAAATGGGCAGGTTTTGGTTTTCAAAGAAATGGTCCTGTCGATCATAGCCTTCCTGTCCTTGTCGCTCGTGACCTTAAAGGAAATGCTCGGGCCGTGTGGGCTAATTATGCCTGTCATTGCACTACTGTGGGTTCCCGTAATCATGTGGGCGGTGACTGGGCTGGCTATGCAAATGAGATGATTGAGAAGGAATTTAAATCTGCTGTATCTTTAATGACTATTGGCTGTGGAGCAGATGTTGGTCCTCAACCGAGTG
>JASLJT010000093.1:0-7200 GCA_030747955.1 Verrucomicrobiales bacterium
GACCACGCATTCCCAACTCAATGAAGATCAGCAGCGCGATGGTGGGATAACGCCTGAAATGGTTAGATTAAGTGTTGGTATTGAGAATATTGAGGATATCACTGCTGATCTAGATCAAGCTCTTGCATAGGCCTATATAAATTCATGCTAAATAATTCAAGTGATGTCTCAGCGATCTGAAGGCGAAACCTTGAATCCTTCCGCGGGCGAATATCAATTTGCCACCGTCAAGAAGCCGTTTTTGCTTGAGGGTGGTGAGGAGCTTACCACGGCTCGTTTGGCATATGAAACTTATGGCACGCTTAATGGAGAAAAAGATAATGCGATTTTAGTCTTCCATGCATTAAGTGGTAGCCAACATGCGGCTGGTTACCGTAAGTCCGTAAGCGAGTCAATAGATCAACTTTGGACTGAAGAGTGTAAGATCGGCTGGTGGGATAAATTTATAGGAAAAGGTGCAGTAATAGATACCTCTAAATATTTTGTGATATGTGTCAATTATCTTGGAGGCTGTTATGGTTCAACTGGCCCTGATTCAATTAATTCTGATTCAGGACAAAAATATATGGCATCTTTCCCTTGGATATCCTTTGTAGATATTGTTCGATCTCAAATGAAATTGGTAGAGTCATTTGAAATAAAAAGCCTTCTTGCAGTTGTAGGGCCGTCACTCGGTGGCTTGCTTGCCCTGACAACTACAATGCTTTATCCAGAAAAAGTGCAAAGGATTGTATCTATTGCCTCCGGCCTGAAACTCCAGCCTCTTCAGATTATTCACAACTATGAGCAAATCAAGGCTATTGAAAGTGATCCCTTGTTTCTAGATGGGAATTATACAGAAGATAATCCGCCAAGATTGGGTTTGGAATTAGCTCGTATGATTGGTCATAAAACCTATGTGTCACTTTCGATTATGGCTGAGCGGGCTAGGGAAAATCTTATGCCGCAGGATAAAGATGGTTCAGGGTATCGGATTAGTCATTCTGTAGAATCGTATTTTAACTATCAGGCTAAGAAGTTTTCCGAAAGATTTGACGCAAATAGCTATTTGAGAATCGTTAATGCTTGGCAAAGATTTAAGATTGAGAACAAGACTCAAGATATAAAAGGATTAAGCCCTAAATTTAAGGCGTTAATTATTTCAATTGATACAGATGTTTGTTTTTATCCAAATGAGCAAATAGAGCTTCATGATTTTCTTTGTTCAAATGAAATAAAATCGGATCTGCATAATGTGCATTCTCAAAAAGGCCACGATTCTTTTCTGCTCGAGCCAGATCTGTATTACTCAATTGTGACAGATTTTTTGGAGAGCTGAAGAAAACTTCCGGCAGAAGAGCAAAGTTGAATTTAGTTGTTTGGTCTTTTAATTAGCTAACCAATCATTAGCATTTGGCTTATGCTATCAGAAGAATCGAATAAAGGCCTTCATCGTCGGAATTTTTGTAAGACAGCATTAACTGCAGCTGCCTTTAGTCATTTTGCAGGGGAAGCAAATGCGGCAACTAGTAACGAGAAGCCACTAATCAAAAAAGGCAGTGTTATCTTGTTTCAAGGTGATTCAATAACCGATGCTGGTAGAAGTAGAGCTGAGGCAGGCAAAGCCAATAACTATAAAGCTCTTGGCCGAGGCTATTCATGGATTGCAGCGGCGAATATGCTTACAGAGATGCCGGAACAAGATCTCAAGATTTTTAACCGGGGGATAAGTGGCAACAAGGTGCACCAGTTGGCTGCAAGATGGGAAAAAGACTGCCTTAGCCTGCAGCCTGAAGTATTAAGCATTTTGATTGGTGTTAATGATATATGGCATAGCCTGAACGGTAATTATGATGGCACAGTTGCTACTTATGAAAGTGATTATCGCAAATTACTTAGACGTACTATTGCGGCTTTACCAAATGTGAAGTTAGTTGTTTGTGAGCCGTTTGTTCTTCGATGTGGCGCAGTAACAGATAAATGGTTTCCTGAATTCGACAAGTTTCGAGTTGCTGCAAAGAAGATTTCTGATGAATTCAATGCTCATTTTGTTCCGTTTCAGTCGATGTTTGATCAGGCTACATCAATAGCTCCGCCTGAACACTGGGCAAAGGATGGGGTGCACCCTTCTAGTAATGGTTCTGCGCTAATGGCTCATTTCTGGCTGAAGTCGGTGCTGGGAAATTAAAGATTTATCTTAATATATTTTCCCAGATTTTTATTACAGTAGATGGCTAATATCTCTTCTTAGTGCGAAATTTTATCCGTACAAATGCGGTCCTTTTTCCGCCTTATTCTGTATCAATATCCTAAATCTAAATTGCCCCCCAATGGTACGTTGGGTTTTGAGTTGTCATCCATTTCATCCGCTTGAAACAATTTATGGAATTGATAGCCTACCCTGTATGGAAATCCCTGCTCTTTTACAAATGTAGTAATTTTTTCTTTGAGTTTCTTATTGTCTCGTAGTGACCACTCAATGTTCAGCCAAATTGGGATCTTTAACTCATAAGGATCCAGATATTTCCCCCACTCTTCCAATGCCTCTTCTCCATCCACAATAATCTTCAATTCATTAGCTAGGCTTAAGTTATTATTCAACGGTAATTTTTCTCGTTTTGGGCTCACGGTAATCCATTGAAAATCTCCTTTGATTTCAAAACCGCCAGACGTTTCTAGGTGTCTTGAGATATTTTCTTTTTCTAATTGGGATGTGAGTTCGTTAAGATCAAAAATAGTTGGCTCTCCCCCAGTGATTACAACAAAATCACAGTGAGTCGCTTTTGCTAATTTGACTAAATCTTCTTCAGGTATTTTTTCAATATTATCTGGTGTATAGTCAGGATGCCATGTGCCAGCAGAATCACACCATGTGCACTTAACTGGACATCCCAAAGTTCTTATAAAGTAGGCTGGGCGACCGAAGTGGACTCCTTCCCCTTGCCAGGAATAAAATGTTTCGTGAATCGGAATCAAATTTTTATGCTATTAGGTAAGGGGTAGTTGGGATTATGGAAGTGTATTAGGAAATGCGAATTAGATTTATAATATTTAATTAGATAATGAACTTTCAACTAATTTCAAAAGTTAAGATTTATTGTTATTAGTCAATTCTTCCCACGATGTTTGATATGCAACCGGATCTTTACGGCCTAGTTTAATGAAAGCTTCAATTCGTTCTATGTCAGCGCCGGTTTTTCCAGATGCCCGGCCTAATTCATCGGGTTCATAGCTGGTATTTGTATTTTTGAATATTGTATCAAAGTCTAAACCGACTTTAGCTATAGAGTCTTCTGCATCTTTTAGTATTGTATGTTTATTGCCATCTATATAGGGCAGGTAAAGATCTACTTTTTCAGAATCCCAATTGCCTAATGCAAATGCTTTATGAATAGCTTCATAGAATTTAGGTCTGCAATCAGGGTAGATCGCGTGGTCTCCAGAATGTACGCCTAGTGCAATTGAAACCTGTTCATTGTTTTTAGTGGCAATTGAAAGTGCATATCCATATGCAATTGAAGCAAAAATAGCATTTCGATTTGGCACAACAGTTTGCTTCATGTTGTCTTGTTCATAGTGGCCTTCGGGAATTTCCCAATCAGGATCAGTGAGTGCGGATGAATAAAGTTTTCCTAAAATCGATAGGTCTATAGAATCATGATGAACGTGAATATTCTGCGTCTTGAGATAAGCTATATTTGCCTGTAGTCGCTCGAGCTCAAGAATATGTTTCTGGCCGTAGTTAAATGATATTCCAAAAACTTCGCAATCCTGAGCCAGTAGATGCATTAATAACCCAGTAGAGTCCATGCCGCCTGATAGGCTCACGACTGTTTTACTCGCTGGTTTAACTGCAAACATTAATTAGCCGTCAGGATGAGATGCTTTGACTGTTAATTGTATCCCTCCGCGCTGAGAAAAAACGCCATGAATAGTTATAGATTTTGGATGTAGTACCTCAACTAAGTCATCAAGAATTACGTTAACGGTCTGCTCGTTAAATAGTTTTTCGTTTCGATAAGAAGCCAAGTACATTTTCAGGGATTTTGTTTCAATAAGATGTCGTTCAGGGGAATAGCTAATCGTAATTTCTCCAAAATCAGCTTGGCCGGTGACAGGGCAAAGTGAGGTGAATTCCTTCGAGTGCAGTGTCACTTCATATAATCGACTTGGTGAAGGATTATCGATTCTCTCAAGTATTGATGCATCTCGTATCGTGGGGACTTTGGTTATTTGTCCCAATTGTTTTAGATCTTTCAAAACTGTTTTATTGTAGGAGGCCCATAGTAATCAAATAAGCTTTATTTGGTCAATTTGTGCAATTCCATAAAGCTGAGAAATGATCCTTAAAAGGCCCCCGTTGATGTTTATAAGTAAGGAATGAAGTGAAGAGGCTTATAAGTGGCGACCCCTACGGGACTCGAACCCGTGTTACCGCCGTGAAAGGGCGGTGTCCTAACCACTAGACGAAGGGGTCACTCAGCCAAAGGGCGAGAGAATCTATTGCCTTTCTCAGTTTTGTCACGAAAAAGATTCATTTTTTTTCATTTTAGTTTGAGTTTTCTAACCGGCTTGGCTTGACATTAGCTTCTCTAGCGGGCCAAATTGGGGCTGCAATTATGCATAAAGCTGTTATTGAGAACTTTCGAATCCTTTTAATAGGGCTAGTGACTCTTGCTTTGGATCAGATCACTAAATGGCTGGTGATACAGAAAATCCCTGGCCCTGCTTTTGATGAGTCGATAGTGGTAGTGGAGGGCTTTTTCAAATTAGTACATTATGGCAATACGGGTGCTGCTTGGAGCATGTTTAGCGGTAATAATTTTTGGCTAGCAATCTTTTCGGTTGGGGCATTGGTGTTTCTTTGGGTATGCAGAAGGCATTTTGGGGTAGAGGATCGGTTAGGGCAGCTAGCGTTAGGATTGATTCTCGGAGGGGTAGCTGGCAACTTGATCGATCGCGTGGTGCATCATCACGTTGTTGACTTTTTGCAGTTTTATATTCCATTCCCCTTTCCTGCCTTCAATGTTGCTGACAGTGGTATTTGCGGAGGAGTAGGGCTTATGTTCCTTCTTTCATTCAAAAAACCGAAGACAGGCCAGACATGGGCTAAAAAAGGGAAGGTTCCTTCAGAGTCTAAAGAGGAGATTTCGTCTGAAGAGAAAAACGAGGCGTGAATGGTTCGACGATTTATCTTACTGGTGCAACTGCGAGCGGGAAGTCAGCGTTGGCTATGTATTTGGCTAAAAGATTGGGAGGAGAGATTATTTCCGTTGACTCTATGCAAGTGTATTGTGGTCTGAATATAGGGACAGCGAAGCCTAACGCTGAAGAGCAAGCAGAGGTTCAACATCATTTGATTGATGTTGCTCAATTATCTCAGGCTTTTGATGCTGCGCAGTTTATACGTTTGGCTGAGCGTGCATCGAAGTCTATTTCAAGCAGGGGTCGAATACCTATTTTTTGTGGGGGGACAGGGCTTTATTTTCGAGCATTGATGGAAGGGCTTGGCGACAGCCCACCTAGTGATGAGTCGCTTCGTAATGAATTGTCTCTAATGCCGCTTGAGAGTCTTGTAATGGAGTTGAAGGTTAAAGATCCTGAGGCTGCAAAGCATATAGACCTTAAAAACCCTCGTCGTGTTTTGAGGGCTATAGAAGTGATAAGACTTACAGGTCGGCCGTATTCTGATCAAAGAATAGGATGGGAGAATTTGGATAGTGCTCCTCAGAATCTCTTTTGCATTAATCGGGAGGTAGATATTCTTAACCAACGTATTCACAAACGGGTGGATGAGATGTTTGACAATGGACTTGTTGAAGAAACTCAAATTTTAATCAAGCAAGGGCTTCGTGATAATCGGAACGCCTGTCAGGCATTAGGGTATAGACAGGTACTTGACTTGTTGGATGGAAAGCTTAGCTTGGAAAACGTAATTGATCGGGTAAAAACCAAGACTCGTCAGTTCGCTAAACGTCAGAGGTCATGGTTTCGGAATCAGATGAAGTGTGAGGTTTTGGAGTGGCCGGATGGAGAAAATGTGAATTCTTGTTGCGAACGATTGCTTGGCCGAATTAGTTAATTGAGTTGTCAATCACCGGATCCTGTTTCTGTTCGGAATTTCGTTTATCACGAAGACGCTCTCCTCTGCGAGGACGGTTTTCTCCTCTTACGCCGGGAGACCGTTTGCCGGAGCCCATTTTGAACCGGTCACGAGGATTAGGAGGCCGAAGGTATTTTGAAAATTTTTCAATCTGTTCTTCTGTTAGATCTCCTCTGAGTTTGTCTTTTAATTTTTCAGTAGATTCCCGAAGCCGTGGATGCAATTCATCAAAAGCCGTTTTCATTTCCTCACGACTTTCTTTAAATGCTACTTGTATTTTTTCTGTTTGCTCGTCCGAGAGCTTCAGATCTTGTTGCATTCGCCGCATGAGCCATTGAAGTTGTCCTTCTACGCGAGCTCCTGGCCGATGTTCGATGTTTTGCTTCTGTCTGTCTGATGAAAAATCTCGAGGAAATGCACGAGCAGGTTGAGGAGTTGTAAAATCAACAACAAAACTACCCGTTAAAACTCCAGCAACGAAGATTATAATAGCAGCAAGAATAGGTTTCCAAGCAGTTACCATGTGTATTCAAGATCGTCAAAGGATGCCAGCATCACAGTTTCAAAGTCCGTGGTATCAATTTCAAAATTTTCTTCAGTATTATCTTTGCTTAATAAAGATTGCGAATCAGTAGTGGGTTCGCCGTGATTAAAGGACATTAAAGCTGTAAGGATCATTATCCCCATACAAGGGGCAACTGCTCTCCACAATACACGTGACCAGATAGTAAATGGGTTCTCTGTTCTCCAGTCCCGAACCATAGTCATAATCCTTTTTTCAAATGTATAGGGGACATGCTCATTTAATGGCATATTTCGAGCAAGCCTTAGGAAACGTTCGTCTGCCATCGTTGTTTCTCGGGAATGCAGTTCCCGCACCTTAGTCATTATGCGCTTAGAAAAGCCAGATGGGCTCTGCTCATTTATGGGTATAGCTTTGGCTACCTTAAGAAATTGATTATCTTTTTCCGATGTGTTCACGGCGTTTCTCTAATAACGTTGAAATTAGGGTTATGGTTACAAATTTTCTTCTTTTTTTAGGAACCTTTCAACAGCAGCACGCATTTCCTTTCGAGCTCGAAATGCTTGTACCTTAACTAGCGAAATCGACCAGCCAG
>JASLJT010000094.1:0-8910 GCA_030747955.1 Verrucomicrobiales bacterium
GCCAATACCCCTAGAGCAGAATAAAGAAAAAACTCTGGATCAAAAAAGTTTTGCATCAACAATGAATCTGCCCGGTCAGATTGCTGGACTAGGAACAGATACCTAGCTCCCAATACTGCAAATCCAAATGAACATACAATGCCAATGACGGCTACTACATAATAGAAAATAAGACGCTTGGAATTTTTCCTTGCAAGTTCCTGACGATCAAAGAAATCCATTCCTTATGAATCAACATCAATAAAGTAATGAGACTTAAAAATTAACAGCAACCTTTTCCCTCTTATCCTCACTAACCTCATAAAGTGCTCTGTCCTTGAATCCAAAGAGTCCTGCAATGATATTGGACGGGAACACTTCTCGCTTAGTGTTGTAAGCAGTGACACTGTCATTGTAGTGTTGCCTTGCAAAAGCAATTTTATTCTCGGTCGTGCTGAGCTCTTCCTGTAACGTAGACATGTTCTGATTGGCCTTGAGATCGGGATAACTTTCCGAAAGAGCAAAAAGATTTCCCAGTGCTCCGGTGAGCCCCGATTCGGCTGCCATGAGTGCTCCCATACTGTCCGGATCCCCAATATTTGAAGATGTATTCTTTCTCGCCTGCACGGCCGTGTTCCGTGCCATAATTACCGCATCCAAGGTCTCTTTCTCATGCTTCATGTAACCCTTAACCGTTTCAACAAGATCAGGAATCAGATCAAAGCGGCGCTCTAGTTGAACATCAATCTGGGCCCATGCATTTTCAAATTTATTGCGTAATTTGACAAGGGCGTTGTACATACCGCCGATCACAAGAACAGCAATAATTAAAATTCCGGCTAAAATGCCAAGAGTAATTAGTGTAGATGGTGTCATTTGATTTAAAGTAACATTTTATCGAAGATATTACAAGGAAGGACAAAACACTAAATAACGCCATTACAATTGTTCGTAATTTTTATAATCTAAATCACCTGTATTAATCAGTTAGGATAAATTGAAAGGAAACTGCAATTTTAACCAGACCCTTATCAGAGAAGGGATCAGGCTCGATCGGCAAGACCCTCAGGTCCTGCAATTGAACCTTGGCAAGTTATGTAATCTAACCTGTTCGCACTGCCATGTGAATGCAGGACCGCACCGCAAAGAAATCATAAAATCCAATACAGTGACCAAAATTATGCATTGGTTTTCAATGACCAATATACCAACACTCGATCTTACGGGAGGGACGCCGGAAATGATCCCCGACTTTCGCAAAATAGTTGAAGAGGCAAGAAATTTACCCACTCCAAGAAAGGTCATTGATAGACTCAACGCCACCATCATTGAGGAACCAGGATATGAATGGGTAGCGGAATTTCTTGCCGAAAATGAAGTTGAAATCATTGCCTCAATGCCCTGCTATGAACCAGAGAATGTGGAAAAACAACGGGGGAACGGAGTCTTTGAAAAAAGTATATCTGCCTTCAAAAAACTGAATGGGCACGGTTATGGTTCGGACCCACGATTAAATATCCATTTCGTTTATAATCCTTCCGGCGATTTCCTGCCACCGGACCAATCAGACCTGGAAGCAAAATATAGGGTAATGATGAGGGAACATTTCCAAATCGAATTCAATCAGCTTTACTGTATCACAAATATGCCCATTGCCCGATTTTCCAGTTGGCTCAAAAGAGAGGGCCGGCTCGATGATTACAATTTGCTTTTGAAAGATGCTTTCAACCCCCAAACAATTAACGGGCTCATGTGCAGAGATACAATTAACGTTAATTGGCTCGGTGAAGTCTTTGACTGTGACTTCAACCAAATGCTGAATCTCCCTACATATGACAAAAATAAATCAATCAAAGTATGGGAAATTAATTTAAAGGAATTCTCTAAAGAACCTATAAAAACCGCAACTCATTGCTTTGGGTGCACCGCAGGTTCAGGCAGCTCATGCGGAGGCTCTTTGTTAGATTAATATATCACGGAATGAACATCCATGGCACCCACAACTAGCAACAAGGCATAAAGAATTTCTCTCTAAAAACTTGGGAAATCCAGTATTCAGAAAAGTCTTCTTTCTGTGAGCTTGTTCTAAATTTACTTATTGGCTAATTTTACATCATGCTCTTCCGCTATTTTTTTCTGAATTTTTATCTAATCATGCTCACGCAATATACTTTTGCGTTACCTGAATGGATATGGGTAGAAGATAAGAAAAAAGCAACAATACGATATGACTTTGAGAAAAAAATCGGAAAATTAAAATCCGCAGAATTACGTATTGTTTCAGATTATGCTAACGTTTCAGTTATTCTAAACGGTGAGCAGGTAGGAGTCGCTGAAGGGTTTGGCCCAGTGCTTAAAGTTGATGTATTGGATCATCTGATCGATGACCGAAATGAAATAATTCTAAATACAAAATCAACAGGAAAAGCACCAGCAGTGGCACTCATAATTGAGCTCATTGACCGTTCTGGTAAGAAGCAGACAATAGCAACTTCAAGAGAATGGAAACCTAAAGAAGTTAATTCAAAAATTATAAGTCTGGGAGACTTGGGCGTCGAAAAATGGTGGAATTTACCAGATATTTTAATTGATGAAGTGGATGATTATACACAATGGAAACGGGCCAATAACTCCAATGAAGCCACTGATCCTTCAAATTTCCAAATCGTTTCTGGCTATAAAGTAGAACTGCTCCGTTCAGCTTTGCCGGATGAAGGTTCATGGGTGAACATCGCATTCGATCCTAAGGGCCGGATCACTGTGGCCCGAGAAGACAAAGGATTGATCAGGTATTCACTCTCCGATGATTCCAAAAAAATTGTTAGCGTAGAAAAAATAAATGAGGATCTGAAAGAGTGTCGGGGACTCCTTTACGCTCATGATTCTCTGTACGCTCATGCTAACAACTCAAAATCTCTATATAGGTTAAAAGACAAAGATGGGGACGGAGAATTCGAAACAAGGACCCTTCTGCATCTGAGTGAGGGAGGGTTTGGACACGGAAGAAATGATCTCGCACTGGGTCCTGAAGGTAAAATCTACGCAATTAATGGTGACTCAATTCAATTGCCTGAGGGGATAATGAATAGAATGTCTCCCTTAAGAAATAAGTATCTGCCCTCACCAAAAAATGAAGGTCATGTGATAAGAATGGATCCGGATGGAAAAAATAAGGAGATTTTCTGTGCGGGCCTGAGAAATCCATATGGAATAGATTTTAATGAGGATGGTGAAGCTTTTACTTATGACGCTGATGCTGAATTTGATATGGGCACTCCGTGGTACCGCCCTACCCAAATTAAACACTTAACGAGTGGAGCCGATTTTGGATGGAGAGCAGTGACGGGAAAATGGCCCCCCTATTATCCAGACCGTCCAGATAATGCTCAGCACTCCGTGCACATCGGAAAGGGATCCCCGACGGGAATACGTTTTGGAACCAAGAGCAATTTTCCTCAAGAATACAAAAGAGCCCTTTATGCTCTTGACTGGGCATATGGAAGAATCATTGCAGTTCACTTAGTAACTAGAGGATCAACTTATATCGGCGCATCGGAAGTCTTTTTGAGAGGCAAACCTTTAAATGTCACCGATCTGGACTTCGGCCCTGACGGAGCAATGTATTTTGTGACGGGCGGAAGAAAAACTAAGAGCGGACTGTACCGGGTCTCATACATCGGAAAAAAATTGAATGAGCGAACCATGACTTTGCAGGAGAAAATGAGAAATGATTCATCTCGCGAACATCGCGAACATCGGAAACGAATAGAAAAATCACACAAAAGTAAAACAGCTATCTTGTCCGAAGGAGTCACTGATCCACGAATCAGGTACGCTTCTAGAATCAGCGCCGAACATAATGCCGATACTTTTATTTTTTCGCCAGAGAAAATCAATAACATTTCTTCTCTGGAAGATACAATTCCTGATCTCGACCACTTAACTGCCAAATTAAACATTTCCTCAGAAGAAGAAATCACAGCGCTAATTGAGACTGATCATTCTGAAAAAGAAAATGGACTCCTGAGTAAATTAATGGACTGGGAAAAAATGGCCCCATCCAAACAGTTCGAATATATCGATATCATCCGCCGTTTAATTTCCAGACACAAAATATCAGACCAGGCAAAAGAAAAAATCATTGAATCATTTGGAAAAAAATTTCCCTATCAATCAGCAAAAATCAATATGGCTGTATCTCCGTTACTAATTGAGTTGGACCCTGCCAGGACTGTTCCAAAAGTGATCGAATTTCTTAAAGGAGACTGCTCTCAGCGAGAAGGAATTCATTACCTCTTTCATTTAAGGAAAGCCACCACGGGATGGGCATTAGAGTCGCGAAAAATATTTTTTAGGATTCTTGCCAAATATGAAACCCTTTTAGGGGGAAGAGGATTACCTCAAGCACTCAAGGCAATCCGCAAAGAAGCAACAGCAACATTGACAGAAATAGAAAAAGAAAAACTCCGCACAGTTCTTGCCTCTCGCCCGTCCTTACCTGAATTTCCTGATCGATCAGACCGTTCCGTTATTAATTCCTGGACCGTTACAAAATTCAAAGAGCAATTGAATTTCAATTTAGAAAAGCGTGACTTAATTAATGGTGAAAAAGTTTTTAGGCTTGCCCTTTGTAGCCGGTGCCATCAACACGGTAAAGTCGGATATCCGATCGGTCCTGACCTGACGAACGTAGCAAACCGATTCGGAAGAGAAGATCTGCTTCGAGAAATATTGTTACCTTCAAATTCCATAGCAGAGAATTATCAAGCCGTAGAATTAAAGCTACGCGAAGGGAAAATCGTCAGGGGCCAAATCATACCTAATTTGGATTATCGTGTACCATATATACAAATTGCTGAAAATTCACTTTATCCGAATAAGGTAACCAAAATCGATAAAGTCAATATCACCGAGCGTTCACACTCAGCGGTTTCTCTTATGCCTTCAGGTCTATTGAACTTATTTACAATGGATGAAATTCTTGACCTATTAGCGTGGCTAGAAAATCCTCCGCAATGAAATAAATCTGGTACCTGACAATCTGAAAATTAGATCATTATCTTATGTGCAACTTCACCATGTACATCGGTGAGTCGGAATTCCCTGCCATTACTGTTAAAAGTGAGTCGGGTATGATCAATTCCAAGTGCATGAAATATAGTCGCATGAAGATCATGTATCGTCATTCTATCTTCAATAGCATGATAACCAAACTCGTCAGTCGCTCCGTACCGAATGCCCGGTCTGACACCTCCTCCAGCCATCCACATTGTAAAACCGTCCGGATGATGATCACGGCCCACCTCACCGTTACCTTTTTGAGACGTTGGAGTTCGACCAAACTCTCCCCCCCAAATGACAAGAGTGTCTTCAAGAAGACCTCTGGATTTTAGGTCCTTTATGAGACCAGTAATTGGCTTGTCTATTTGCTTCACATTGATCGAATGCCCTTTCTCTAAATGAGAGTGCTGATCCCACTGTTCATTATTAAATGGAAGGCTATTTGCATGACTCACTTGGATGAATCTGACTCCCCGTTCAGCCAAGCGCCTAGCAAGAATGCATTGCCTGGCAAAATTATCTGTCTCAGAACCATCCATCCCATAAAGTTCACGAGTCATTTCTGATTCTTTTGAAAGGTCCGTTGCTTCGGGAGCAGCCATCTGCATTCTGAAAGCCAATTCAAAGCTGGCCATTCTTGCATCCAGGTCCGTTCCACCAACCTTATTTGTGCCGTGAAGCTTGCGTAAAAGTTCAATCTGTAATTCTTGTTCTCTCCTCCCAGCACTGGGGTGACGCATATAATGGAACTTAGCATCTTTCGCAGGAGTATTAGGATACCCAGGCGTTCCCAATGGAACTCCTTGATGTTGTGCCGGAAGAAAAGCCGAACCAAAATTATTGACTCCACCATGAAGGGACGTTGGGCAAATAGTTACAAAGGCTGGGAGATTCCTGTTTTCGGTACCAAGACCATAGCTGATCCATGATCCCATGCTCGGTCTGAGAAGAGCCTCATCACCAGTATGTAATTTCATACAGGCACCACCATGCGAGACATTGGTTTCACATAATGAATGGATCATGCATAAATCATCAGCAACTTCGGGAAGGTGCTTCCAAAGTTCAGACATCCAGTGCCCGGACTGACCAACTTGTCGGAACTTCCATGGAGGAGCAAAAATATTACCTCTTGCAGCAAACTGGACAGACCTTTCAGGAAAAGGCAACGGCTTGCCATTCTCACTATAAAGTTTCGGTTTATAGTCAAAGAGATCCACATGTGATGGGCCCCCGTGCATAAATAAGAAAATGATTCGTTTCGCAGGAGCGGTCTGGTGAGGATAATTAATTCCTGAATCCGCAGAAGAATGCTCCTGAAGAAGTGAATTCAAAGCAATGCCTCCAAAACCAACACCGATACGGTTCAGTGCATCTCTTCGGGAAATAAAATTACTCTGAAAATTACCAAACATGGAGAAACTCATTGGAAATTAAAAGCGTATGACACAATGACTCCCAAGCCTTTTTATTGCCACTGATCTTTGCGTGCTTTTCAAAGAAAAGATTAATCCACTGCATTTCTCCTGGATTTGGAATCCGAGAAAAAAGCGTTAAATATAATTCACGAACTTTCCCTTCTCCAATTCGAAGAGCAAGGCTTTGAGCCTGGCTAATTAGAAATGGATTATTCATCATTAATAGGGCCTGCGTTGGAACCGTGGTCTGTGAACGCTGCCCCACAGTAGTTGTTGCGTTAGGGAATCCAAGGAGGGTCAATAAGTCATATAAATGAGAACGTACGACAGGAAGATAGACGCTGCGGTATTGATAATTTTCATAGCTCTGACGATTTTTAAGCAGATCCGCAGGTGATGGGTCCTGACTCTTCACCACGAGAGGCGATGATGGAGGATTCATATTTAAATTACCGGAAACCATTAGAACAGAATCTCGAAAAGATTCGGCTTCAAGCCGACGCACATCTCGGCGCCAATAGAGTGAATTTTCAGGGTCCTTCTTTTGCGCTAATGGATCGGAATCATCGGCTCCCATCTGATACGTATTGGAGGATATGATCTTACGATGTAGTACCTTCATGGACCATCCGTTACTTATAAAATCATTTGCCAAATAATCCAGAAGCTCCGGGTGAGAAGGCTCAGTTCCCGTGGTCCCAAAATCATCTACAGTGGAAACAATTCCCTTACCGAAATGCCAATACCATATCCTGTTAACAATGACCCTCGCAGTGAGCGGATGATCAGGCTGAGTAAGCCACTTAGCTAACTCGAGCCTCCCGCTCGAACTGTCATTGCAAGGAAGGTTCTCACGTGGAGAAATCTTTGAAAGAAATCCACGAGACACTAATTCTCCCTGCTCATGTGGATCACCTCTCAAATTAATTTTTGCGTCAGACACATCCCCATCTTGAACTGCCATGACCTTAAAAGTGTTATTTTTATCAGATTGGATCTCGGCTCTCTCCTCCTTAAAATTATCGATCTTTAAGCGCAAGGATTTTACCTGATCTAGAGAATGAACGCGCGTCAACCGGATCTGATCCAAATGAGACATTAACGGTTTAGATTCGACTCTAAAAACATGTTCTCCAGAATTTAATTGGACGTATGTTTCGTGATTCCATCTCTGATACTCTGAACTCCATCCTCCAGTCACCGCAGACAGCACTGGAATCACATTATCTTTATCACCATCAATAATCAGACTCCCTGGCCTTGACGTTTTCGCTGCATAACGAAAATCAACAGAGTATGTACCCTCAATCGAAATCTTTACCTCATATTCGACAAAATTTTCCTGGCTTCCAGGATCAGAAATATAAGTGACCTCATTATCATTATTTCCTTCAATGACGGACACATTACCACGAATGAATTTTTCAGCCTCCCATTGCACAATCGATTCTGAATCCACAAATTCAGATAACTTAATTTCGAGATCACCTAACTGATCATTAATCACCACTAGGCGAGCTTTCTTTTTTCCCTCCTTCTGCTCATCTTCGGGTCGGGTCAAAGACTGGTCTTCTATTTTAGTACTGTGAAATATCCCAGCAAGAGCATAATAGTCTGCTGTTGGTATAGGATCAAATTTGTGATCATGGCAACGTGCACAAGAGACACTAATTCCCATAAAAGAACGACTCACTGTATCAATTTGCTCATCAATGATATCGGCCCTTTTTTTTACACTATCCTTTTCGGCTAAAATCTTTGTTCCAATTGCAAGAAAACCTGTAGCGGTGACGCGGCGCGAACGTTCAGCAGATTCACTTTCAAGAAGATCTCCAGCTAACTGCTCAGTTATAAATTTATCGTAGGGCAAATCACGATTAAATGCATCGATAACATAATTGCGATACCTCCATGCATGGGGATAAGCATGATTTTCATCTCCTCCATTAGAATCACCATACCTAGCAACATCCAACCAATGACGCCCCCACCTCTCTCCGTACTGTGGAGAATCAAGTAAATCATTTACGATCCTTGCAAGGGCCTCAGAAGAATGGTCCTTTAAAAATTCCTCTACTTTTTCAGGACTCGGAGGCAACCCAATCAAATCGTAATAGACTCTTCTGATCAACTGAGCGGGCTCAGCCTTTTTGGCAGGTGTAATATTAGAACCTTCTAGTTCTGCTAGGATGAAATTATCAATCTCATTTTTAGTCCATCCTTCAGTTTTAACTTCTGGAACAGAATGAAATTTCGGAGATACGAAAGACCAATGCTTACCCCTATCCTCCGAACCAAAGGCACTAAGAGTCAATAAGCATGTAATCAATTGGAATATAATCCTATGAAAACCACCAAACTCTGCGAAAAACATGAATTAATTGTCCATCAAACGTCAGCAAGAAGCAACCCCAGGAACGTCATCGAATCAGTAAAATTACCAAAAAAATAT
>JASLJT010000095.1:0-11206 GCA_030747955.1 Verrucomicrobiales bacterium
CACTAACATCATCCCACCACTAAGACCACAGTCACCGATAGCGTTTCTACCATCAAATATAATGGGCATGGTTTGTCTGCCTCTTTCCTTTGTTTCCCAGCGATACTTTACAATCTCCCCAAACATAAGAATCCTAACGTCACTGTGTCCTTTGTTATATATAAAAGGAATCATTCCCCAGTAGTCTGGATTTCTAGCCTTAAAACTAATCGTTGAGTGCTTAGTGTCCGGATTCAATTTGAAGACGGCACCCTTATCAACAATGAGAGTTACTCCTGGCCTGGGCACATCAATTCGGTCATCAAATATATACTCACCAGCAAGAACAATTGTGTTCAACCCATTAGATAAAGCCCATTCAACGCATTTCTGGGGATCCTTATGACGGAATAGAACATCATCATCTTTAATACCGCGAACTACACACTCCGCACCATCCTTTGAAATTAAATGCGTCTGATCTTCCCATGCAGCAAAAGAGTTCAATAAAAGAACACCTAAAAAAACAAACAGTGTAAGTTTATTTTTAAAAGACACTAGAATATTGGCTAATACCTGCATGTGGAAATAACATAAATTGAGATGAGCGAAGAAACCAAGAACAATGTAACTTGAACGCGTAAGATTTATTGATTCTTAATTGTTCATTTCCTATCATTTACTTTAACCATGACTTCAAAAAAACCTCCCAATCTCAGACCTCATCTACTGATAACGATTTTTATCTTAATGACATCGCATTGCTTAGGCAATGACTACACGCCTGGCGAACAACACAATTATACTCGCGAAGTATTACCAGAGGGTCATTACCAGTACTCGGTATGGGTCCCCAAAAGCTATGATAAGAGCCGTAAATACGCCGTGCTCTTCTATCTGCACGGAGGAGGCAGAGGCAGACACCACCCTAACGAGGGTAAACGAAACATGATCTCTCAAAGACTCAAAGACAATCAGAACTGGACCGATGCTGGCTACAGCGGAAATGCACATGGCCAGTACGGATACATCCATGTGGCTCCAGTCAAACCCATTGCCAGATGGAATGCTAAAAAATTCAAACAGCTCTTAACTCACGTCATGAGCAAGGTCAGCATTGATGAAAACAGAGTTTACGTGACTGGATTCAGTATGGGCGGACAAGGAACATGGCACGTTGGTTGCGGCGCGGACTTGGGTTACAAGATAGCAGCCATGATTCCTCTCGGCGCCTGGGGTTGCAACGAAGTAAAAAGAGGAAAAACTCCTGAGACATGCAACACAACTAAGACGCCAGTCTGGGTCATGCACTGCCCCTACGATAACGTCTCAAAAATATCGGAACAAATTCCCCTATTTAGAAATCATCTAAAATGCGGGGGCTACGGAAGGTTTACAATGATACCTGGGAGGGGTCATATCAGCAGACCGCGAGGCAATGATGATGAAGGCCTAAGCATGCGAGTTGCCTGGATGCTTTCTCAATCTTATGGAACTCCATTTAATTATGTAATACAAACTAACGAAGGAGTCATCCTCGAAGCGGTCAAAGGTGAAAGACCATTCATTGGAGACACTAGCCGGTACGGTTTCTTTGAACCAGGCACAGAAGTGAGCATCACTGCCCCAGCCACTAAGAACAATAAACCATTCATTCGATGGGTCGCCCTCAACGGAACATTTAGCGACCCAGAGTCTAGGCGCACAACTTACAAAACGACCCAGAGTGATTCTGAACTATTCCCCATATATGAAACTGATTCCGCCAAACTCACAGTCATTGGAGGCAACGCTGAACCAAAAAACCCTAGGCCTGGAGACATTGTAACAGTGACGGCCAATAAAGATGAAAATCCGAACCAAAAAGATTTCCTTTTCTGGGCAACTGATCCACCAATCAAAATTGATCAACCCTATAACCCATCAGTTAAATTTTGCATGCCATCCACAAATATCACGGTCTCAGCAAAGCCTCGTCTTTAAACGGTTCACCAATCAATGATAACGCATGAATGATGATTATATAATTGACCAAACCGACCTCCCTCAAGAGGCCGTTAAAGTTAAAAATGAAAATCTATTTCTTAAGGAAACGAAGGAGCATACTGAAATACCACTAATCGAATCCGTCAGCATCATTCTCGTTATCGTTTGCGCTACACTGAGCATAATGTCCCTCTCTGAGCTCCGGGAAAAATCCCCACCACCAGCAATCTCAGAGAAGCAAAAACCAGAAGAAATAAAAGATACTGAAGAGCCATGAAATCATCGATAACATGCCTCACACTTTTACTATTACTAAGTGCTTGCACTTACTCTGTCGGAGAGAGTCGGAAAAATGTTCTTTTCATTTCGATCGATGACTTGCGACCAACTCTCGGATGCTACGGAGACAAGACCGCCATTACACCAAATATTGATAAAATTGCTAAAAATGGAACCACCTTTTATAGAGCGTACTGCCAACAGGCACTTTGTAGCCCTTCAAGACTTTCTTTATTGACCGGGCTCCGACCAAATAGCACCAAGGTATGGGATCTTAATGTTCATTTTCGCGAAGCAGTGCCCGAGGCCGTCACACTCCCTCAACATTTTAAAAATCAAGGTTACCTGACCCGATCAATCGGGAAAATATTCCATGGCGGTGGCAAGCCCTCTAAGGACCCTCCCTCATGGTCAGAGGAACCTATCTACGATCAGGTCAGAGACCCAAAACTTCGTTATGCATTGCCGAAAAACTTAAAAGGCAATGGCCTGAAACGTGATTCCATTGAAAGCGCCAAAATAGATGACAATCATTACGTTGACGGGAAAGTCTGCGAAGAGGCAATAGAAGCTCTTAAACGATACAGCAAAATGCCCGGCCCATTTTTTCTGGCAGTTGGATTCAGAAAACCTCATTTACCATTCAATGCACCGACAAAATATTGGGACCTGTACCAAAGAGAAGAGATACCTGCGCCCGAATCAACCGGCCATCCTACCAATGCGCCCGAAATAGCAACTCGGAGCTGGAAAGAACTTGAAGGGTATACCGACATACCATCTGACGGAATGATCGGACAAGAAAAGACTCAGGAACTCAGGCACGGATATTACGCCTGTGTCAGTTATATTGACGCTCTAGTGGGTCGCCTGATCAAGACAATGAGTGAACTGAACCTTTCAGAGGAAACTGTCATATGCATTTGGGGCGACCATGGATATCACCTAGGTGAGCAGGGCCTGTGGACCAAAGCAAATAACTATGAACTCTCAGTGCGAGTCCCTTTAATATTCAGTATTCCAAAGCAACGAAACCAAGGATCAAAATCCAATGGACTCGTGGAACTTGTGGATTTATATCCAAGCATTTGTGAAGCCTGCCAAATTAAAATACCTTCAGGCCTCGAAGGCACGAGCTTTATTCCATTATTGAATGATCCTGACAAGCAGTGGAAGAAAGCTGCCTACAGCCAATTTCCTCGGAACCGAACAAGGAACCGGCACTCAACTCATGGTGACATTATGGGCTACAGCGTAAGAACAACCACTCACCGCTACACTGAATGGAGAGAATGGAAAACAAACAAAGTGATCGATGTAGAACTTTATGATCATAGAAATGATCCACGCGAAATGAGAAACATCGCACCAATCAAAGAGTCTCAGGGCCAGTTAAAAGCATTAAGCAAAGTCATTAAGAAGGGATGGAAATCTCTTCAGTAATAAAATCCAAATGGATCAAGGTCCTGATAAAATCGTCATTGCCGGAGGCTCAGGGTTCCTGGGAAAGAGCCTAGCGCATCACCTTTCGAGCAGAGGCTACAAAGTGGTCATCGTATCAAGGAACTGCCCCGCGGAGCAAGGACCATGGATACACAAGGAATGGGACGGAATCAATGAAGGGGATTGGTGCGAGGAACTCGAAAGTGCCTGCGCAGTTATCAATCTAGCAGGGAGAAGCGTTGACTGCAGAAAAACACCAAAGAACCGTAAGGAAATTCTAGATTCAAGAGTCAATTCCGTTAAGGCTCTCGGCAAAGCATTTGAGAAACTCTCATCTGTGCCAAGAGCATGGATCCAAATGTCCACTGCCCATATCTATGGTGACCCACCCACACAATTATGCACTGAAGACTCACCTCTCGGCCACGGCCTAGCCCCCATGGTCGGTGAAGCCTGGGAAAAAGCATACAAGGATAATGTCCCCGATTCTGTGCGCCAAGTCATACTCAGAACGAGCTTTGTAATCGGTAACAGCGGCGGCGCATTCCCGAAACTAAGGGTGCTTGCTAAATTTGGTCTGGGCGGCAGGGCAGGGAACGGAAAACAGGGAATGAGCTGGATCCATGAAAAAGACCTCAACTGCCTCATCCAAGAATGCATAGAAAATATTAAATTCAGAGGAACCTATATAGCAACGGCTCCAGAACCAGTGTCCTATTCAGTATTCATGAAATCCTTAAGACGTGCACTCCGGTCTCCCATCGGTTTGCCTGCTCCCGCATGGCTCATACGCTTTGGAGCCAGGTTCATACTCGGAACCGATCCGGAGCTGGTTCTACTCGGAAGATATTGCCAATCAAACAGACTCGAAGAGGAAGATTTCCGCTTCAAGTTCCCAAGCCTAAATGAAGCCCTTGATGATCTGTGCTCCTCTGGCTAACCTTAACAGCTTTTAAGCAATAATATTAACAATGACCTATGACGGATAAATTTATTAATTTGTTAAAAAATTATGGGCACGATGAGTTGCAATCATTGAGCTCAATTTACAGTGATGATGTACAATATGAAGACCCCATTAACGAAGGGAAGGACCTAATTCATCTAAAGCTCATCCTTGAGGACCTGCTAAAAGTTTTCAAAAAAGTCAGATTCAAATCAATACATTCATCACATAACGATGAGTTCGCTTTTGTGAGCTGGAAAATGTGCTACGAGTTTCGCTATAAAGCTTATGAAATTGATGGCGTTAGCCGGCTCCGGTTCAATGGGTCAGGCCAAATCACCGAACACAAGGACTATTGGGACGCATCGTTCCCACTTTATGGGACATTCCCTATCATAGGCTCAATCATGAAACTGATTAAAAAGTTTGTGCGAGTCAAAGAGCCCAGCTTAAAGTTAGATAATTAGACATTATATATATTGTTACATGTTCATCATTGATGTCATATATTGGTTAAGTAAATGACTAGGAAACCATTACAAATATTTGTCTGGATCCTTCTTCCAGTAATAACTTTTTTTCTAGGCCTGTCACTCAGACCTACACAGAAGACCGCGTCAGGACCAGACAATCCCAAGGCTCAATCCCAAATCCCTGGCCAAGCAACTCGCGGACTAGCTAATCGAAAATCAGCAAATAATCAAAGTTCTGCGAACTCCACAGATCCCACGTCCAATTCTCCTGCCTTATCAAACACAAATCTCGATTCCTCTAGAATAAAAAGAATCGGCCAATCACTTAGAGAAGAACTAAACCCACTCAAGAGGCGACAGATCTTCAATGAGCTCCTTCAAGGCATGACACTAGACAATGCTCGTGAGATAAGAGAACAAGTAAAGCGCTTGGATCAAAACAGCTCAGAATTCCGCGATTTTCATTTCGTTTGGGGATCCATGGCCGGAGCCGAAGCTGTCATTAATGGGACCAAAACATCAGAACGCGACCTTCATGTGACAATGACAGGCTGGGCAAGCACTAGTCCAGACCAAGCCATCGCATGGTTCAACGACCTTGATAAATTGAACGACAAGCGACTCAGTAAAAACGATCTAAAAAGAAGCATTGTCGAAGGGCTCGCCAACACAGACCCTGACAGAGCCATTAATTTCATCAGCAGCCTGAAAGAATCAGGTGATAGAGAAGCTCATCGCATGATACATGACGTTGCACGTAAAGCGACCCGCAGCATGAACCTTGAAGAGGCAGGGGCATGGGCCGAGAGCCTGCCTGATGAGGGAATGCGACGATCATCAATCCATTCCATACTCCCAAGATTTGCTTATTCTGATCCAGAATCAGCCTCAAAATGGGCAACTGGCCTTGATTCAGACATCTCAGCAACCGCTATTCACAAGGTCGGTGAAGCCTGGGCTCACCGTGACCCTCCCGCTAGCGCTCAGTGGTTAAGTTCATTACCAGAGAGCCAAGGCTCGAACAGTGGCCTAGAAACAGCCCTTCATCACTGGGCAGGCCGTGACCCCAAAGCTGCTAGCGAACATCTAGTGTCAATGCCTGATTCGACCGGTAAGGACCGTGCAATAAGAGGCTTTGTCTCTAAAGTCGCTCACGAAGATCCTCAGTCAGCATTGATCTGGGCAGACAGCATACAAGATGAGTCGACCCGCAACGGCGCACTCATTAATGCGGGCCAAACTTACTTCCGCCGAGACAAGGCAGCAGCAACTGAATGGCTTCAGAACAGCGGCCTTCCAGAAAGCGTTCAAAACAAAATCAATTCTAAAAAGAGATAAGAATAATAAATCTTAAACAGTCACTACTGACTAGATTCATCACCGGCAGCTTTTCTCTGGCTAGCACGTATCAATTTTGCCTTAGATTCATTTTTAGCTTTTTCCACATCGGACAAAAGGACCTGAACAGCCTTATCTAATTGTTTGTCGTTACCAGAAGACAATTCACCAGGTAACGGCCATATTAAGTGATCTGGAACGGCTCCATTCAGTTCCATGTCCTGACCATCAGGAAGGAACCATCCTCTCCCAGGCATTCGGATCGTGCCAAGATCCATTATCGATCGCGATCCAGTCGAGATGACACCACCAGCAGTAGTGACCCCTACCAGCTTACCTCTTTTGAGATTCTTTATGGCATGACTGAAAATCTCTGCATTACTGAAACTCTTCTCATTACAAAGGACCACAATTGGCTTAGTCCAAGTTGCATAGACCCTCCGGTCCCCAGGATACCCTGAACCTCCACCACGTGGAACCGTACTTGCATGAACCGGAGGCACTAGGACCGTGAGTAGATGGTCCGCAGTGAATCCACCTCCATTATTTCGAACATCAATTACTAGACCCTCTTTACCATCCCCCTCTGCATAAATCTCACGTTCAAATTTCTGAAACTCGCTCCACATCATGCGAGCTACATACAGATACCCTAATCGTCCACCTGATAGCTCCTCTACCCTTTTCCTAGTATCATTAATTTTATCCGATTCGACAAGCGACCTAGCCTTAGAATAACTTGAAGGCCTCATAATAACTTCTCTTTGCTTCTGCTCATCATCTAATCCCTGAACCTTAAGAGTCAGATCCCGATCCAATCGACCATTCAAAATCTCAGTCAAATCCATCCTCAGGGAAACCTCAGTTCCGTTAATTTCCATAATAATTTCACCTTCCCTCAACTGAGCCTTTTCCTCTGACGCGGGCCCGTCAGTAAGAACTTTTTTAATCTTAAGCCCAGGACCCTCATAACTCGCTTCAAAGATAACTCCTAAGTGCGCAGTCTGGTCCTGCCATCCCGGCGCTCTGTATGGATTTCTTGAAATTGTCCTGAACCCAAGGTGAGAAGCATTCAATTCCCCAAGCATCAATGAAATTGCCCTACTAAATGAATATCGATCAACTGCAGTTGAGGCCATGCCTTCATATTTTTCGCGGATAAGATTCCAGTCCCTGTTATTTAATGATTCATCATAGAATCCATCACGCATTGCCCTCCAAGCCTGGAGAAACCCAACTCGTTGATACTCTTCGGGGACCCTCTCCGTTAATACTTTAAACGAATAAGTCTCTGACTTGCCTTTGGCAAGGGAGCCAGGAACTCCCGCCGCCGTATAAACAATACGACTATCTTTAGATAACCATCTAGGCATGGAAATGCTCTTTGCTAAGACCAGCGCTGGAGAACTTAATTTGTCCGGAAACTCTACTGAGAAAACACCATCAACCCCTTTTATCTTTGCTGAAAATGCAAGTTTCTTGGAATCTGGAGACCAGAAGAGACCCCTCTCTGAAACATCAGGAATTGATATTCGATGAATCCGCTCCGTAATCCCCTCAAAATCAATCCCAGATTCCTCTTCTTGTTTTTCCTCTTTTTGTTTTTCCTCTTTTGGATCTTGCTCAGGAGGATCTGAATCTGGTTTCTTTTCTGCAGACGCAGGTAAATCAAACATTATCCTCAACGCCTTAATGAATCGGTTCTCTTCGGGCTCTTTTGGTTTTAGGTCTTCCTTGTTGGGAGCCTTCGGTGCCGGCTTTGGTTTCGGCCGCCCCTTTTTCATTGTCTCTAGTGCCTTATTAAGATTCCTCTCACGAGAACCTGTCTCTTCGTCTTCCTTTTTTAACCAGACATAATAAATATCTGTCTCCGTATCGTAGCGCCGACCAGTGAAGGCCAACAACTTACCATTGGGAGACCACCGAACTCCACCATCAGAGTCCGGGTGCCGAGAAAGGTTAAACGGCTCCCTAGATCCATCGACAGGAGCTATCCATATGTCACGATTGAAATTATTATCATATACAGAATAGGCTATCCATTTACCGTCGGGCGACCAATCATAGCGCGGAGCATTCCATGAACTTATTAGTTTATTAGCGTTCTTCCCATCGGCATCAGATATCCAAAGATCACCAGAACCCTTAATCATCGATATTTTTTTGCCGTCAGGGCTATAAATTATATCCTCAATGACTTCTCCCTCTTCACTGAGCTGTTCCGTATTAAAGTCCTGATTCTGCCACCAATATTTTTTCGGGTCAGAACGCTTCGCTCGGCACAGACTAGCCGAACGACCATCATCTGAAATGTAAATAATGCTCTTTCCGTCAGGTGAAAAAACAGGTTCTCGCTCTTCTGCTGCGGTTTCAGTAACTCTTTTAGGCTCTTTAAGAACAGTGTCCATGACCCACAAATCGCCCCCGGACACAAAAGCAATTTCAAGACCATCTTTCGAGAAAACGGCCTGACCAACTGTCCTCAAGTCTTGCTTTTCGATGCGTTGACGCCCTGCTCTCTGGCCTCTGTTCCATAGGTTAATTTTAACTGGCTCTGCAGCTTCCTGAGTCAAATCGAGGCGATAGAAATCTGCCAAATAACGAAAAATTAATACCTTCCCGTCACGAGACACAGTAGGCAACATGACTGAATCATCCTTAAAATTCGTGAGCTGCTTCTCTTGTCCGCCCTCAAATTGTTTACGGTAAAAGTTAAAGGCTCCTGACTTACCGGAAACATAATAAAATGACTTACCGGCCCCGGACCACCTAGGCGAACGGCTCCCTTGAGGGCCAGCTACCTGTTTAGTGAACTTGTTCCCATCCCATTGCCATACCTGAGATGACTGACTCCCAACATAACCTTTCCTGTAAAGCCCGGTTCCTCCGCGATGAAAGAGTATCTTGGTTCCGTCAGGAGACAACCTTCCCTCATCCCCCGAAGCATCAAAGATCAACTCTTCTGGGCCACGGCCCTTGCTGCTGATTTTATAAAAACGCTCACTACTTGGACCCACATGATCGCGACGACAGCGGACCAAAAGATTCTTCCCATCAGGATACCAATCCATGAGGAAGTGACCCTCAGTATGATGTGTGATCTGCTTCATTTGCGCTCCATTAAGAGACATGACAAATACTTGCCAAGTGCCGGTCCTCTGACTGATGAATGCGATTGATTTTCCGTCAGGAGAAATGATCGGAGAACTTTCCTCTGCCTGGTGAGTGGTCAACCTTTTGGCTTTACCTCCTTCAGTACTTGATATCCAAATGTCTCCAGCCCAAACAAAAACAAAGCTTTTACCGTCAGGAGAAAGACCAGGCTGGCTAGCTAGAGCTATACTTTCTGCACCTTTAGGCACATCAACAGCTGCAGAAGCAAGAGCAAACGAGAGGGAAAAAGTCGAAAAAATTAAAAATAATTTCATATTAATATCATGAATACCTGTAAAATTTTTGAATTTTATTAAAAACATAAATTTTTTTAAAAATATACGAATTTATGGAAAGAACAATCCCAAAGACAGGAAAGGTTACCGAGAGGCCCGTTCGACTAAGAGCCTGTAAGTTTGTGCCCCTACAGAAATTAAACATTGCCCTTCCTGAGCCTC
This sequence comes from Verrucomicrobiales bacterium, assembly GCA_030747955.1. Taxonomy (GTDB): domain Bacteria; phylum Verrucomicrobiota; class Verrucomicrobiia; order Verrucomicrobiales; family DEV007; genus EC70. The sequence continues at coordinate 10,056 of JASLJT010000095.1, forward strand.
TGATCCTTGCCTGTCATAGTTTAAATAGGTAACAATTCTCAACCATTCGGCAGGATCGGTAACAACTATTCTTCGGCCTGGCATCCGGGAAGCTGCAACAATAGCAGACAACTCTTTAGCGTCCTTACCAGGGTCTTTCACTGCTATGAGCTTTCGTCCAGAGATCACTGTTAATCTCCTGGCTTGTCTAGGATTAACAAACTCTGAAGAAATAACACCTAACCCATTTGGATTGAGAGGAAAGCCCCTAGTGGCCTCCATTAGCAGCGCCACAGATTCTCTGAATTCCTCAGGGTACTGAGAAAAAGGCACTGACGGAGAAGAATGGACAGACCTTCCATTATTTGCAGAGACTCCTATTTTTACACGTTCAGAGCCTGCCGCAGCTACGACTCTACCTGCACTCTCCGCAAAAAGAATACTCTTCTGTTTTGCAATACCAATAATTTTCTCACTCAGCCCATTTGGTATCTCATTGCTGGAACGAATAATGTAAGGGCTTGATTTTCCAGGACCAAGTAACTTCTTTTCCATGATCCAGCAGCTCCCATCACTCCGGATATCGACTGCTGTCACTCCTCTGCCTTTGGCATGCTCAATAATGACCCACATCGAATCAGCATCTACTTGGCCCTTCTTACTCTTTTCCAATAATTCCTCAACTGTTGGGACCTTTGGTTTTGCCTCCTTGACTCCGAGAGGAACTTTATCAATCTGGACCCGCCCTGATTGGCCTTTATCTTGAGGACTTAATGGCAATTTCTCCTGTCCGCTAAGCAAACACGTTGCAACGGAAGGCAATATTAGAGTAAGTAATGCTATACGCATAATATAACTAAGATATCCACAAATCATCACTCTCCAAGAAACAATGCCATTAACAATCAACGGTGAACTAGTAGATGAGGGACTCTTGGATGCTGAATTTAGCCAAATTAAAGCTCATTTTGAACAGCAGGCCAATGTTTCATGCTGCGAACGCGATGATGAATTCATGGGTTATGCAAAGGACAATATCATTGCGAGAGTTCTCCTATCACAAAAAGCAAAACAGACAATCAAAGATCCTGCCACTGAAAAGGTTGATCAGCATCTCGAAAAACTGAAGGAGGAATACGGGGGAGAAGAATCTTTTTATTTCAAGCTTGGGA
>JASLJT010000096.1:0-9424 GCA_030747955.1 Verrucomicrobiales bacterium
AATCATCCTTATGGCCAAGCGATGTGTAAAAGCTCTTTCCACCAAACTTATTCTTATATGACCAAGCAACTGGCTGACTTCCTTTTATCCCTACTGCGCGGCCCTTCATAAGAACGTGTGCTTTTTTCTGCAATGGTAAAACTTTATACAGAGATCCTCCTGTAGGAAACTCAACTGGATTCACACCATTCATGATTGGATGGGCAGCATCGACTGCCTGCGCAAAGGTCTTTTTATCACTACCGTAATGATCATTATAGTTGCCACCAAAGACTTCTGGATCAAAATTTTCCCAAGTCGCATGACCTTGTGGTGGTTTTTTGTTACGCAAAGAAAAAGCGTGACTAGAAGTTCTAATTCCAATGACTGGACGCGACGACTCAATGTAATCTTTTATGGCCTTCAATTGATCAGCGGGAAGAGCTCTTCTCCGAACACTAACAAACAAAAGATCAGCGTCATCTAGCACCGAGTTTAAATCCCCGAAATCATTTTGTCCGTCCTTAGCAAAACGAAATTCTAGCCTATATTTTGATGTAAGGTTGTTTTCAGCATAAGCCGGCAACGTGACTCTTGTAAAATATTCCTTCTCCCCAATTAAAAATAATATTTTCGGTCTATTATCAGACTTAAAATTCGTGAAGCTTTTCCTAAGAATATCCTCACTTGATATCGTTGGGCAGACGTGCCTTTCAATGTGCCTAACAATGAGATCAGTACCAGCAAAGTGACTCACAAACGGCGGCATTTTTGGATTGTACATCGTATCAGTCAAATCCCTTACCAATACGACATTCTTACCATTTTTTGCTAGTTGCCTTAGACCAAAAGGCCTGCCCAATACACACATATTTGTGTGAACGCCGAGCACCATGACATTTTTAATTTTCTTATCCTCGAGGATATTCCAATTCTCTACCCCACTGTCAGTTATGTAATCTCTATCAGCATCAATTGTAATTGAATCGATTTGCCTCTTCCAAGGGGAACGGGGATTAAGACCCATCGATTGTAATTTCTGAGCCCACTCCTTATGTTCCTTAGGATCATCGTCTTCGCCACCATCACTATGATCAATAGGATAACCCGCCTTCTCTTCTTCTTCACTGATCCAGTGCATCCAATTACTTATACCATCAGGCAGATTGGTTGCTGCCGGCGCATTCACTGCCCTCAGCCTGGCAGGATTAGATTTGTAAAAATCAACACAAGAAGAAGGCGAATGAATCACTGTTCCTCCCCTAGCTCTAACTTTTTGAATCAACTCATCAATGCTCGGAGCTATCTCATTCGCTCGCTTCACCGCATTATAACAATGATGTGCATCCCACATGTCACACACTATGATCGCCGTCTCTGCAGGATCCCACTTCTCTGCCCTATCCCTAATCTCAACAAAGCCACTTTCACTTTCGATTCGATCCCTCAGTTTGACATTAAAAGGCTCGATCGCATTCAGATTACATATGGAAGAAATTAACAATATCAAAAACCAGTGCATTCTTGAACTCTATTACTTCTAGTAAATTGATAAAACAAAAAAAGCCTGACGGTTTTTAAACCGTCAGGCTTTGCACAAATTAATATAAACTTAGGCTATTTCCTGTGCGTGGAAATCACTCCAATCTTCGAGATTGTTAAGGTTAATAGCATCAAGAATTGATCCATTGTCCTCAATGCCTGCTCCACTAAGGATACCTTGACGAGTCGCATCGTCATGGTTGTAACCAACGATGCTATCGTTAAGAGCCTTAACTCCATCCCCGTCAAGTGAACCACCTTTTTGATCAAGGATCCACTTTTCAAGTTGAGGATAAGTTGGCTTACTGTCCATAAAACTCTCAAATGCTTCTTTATCAATGCCGATTCCATCGAGAACCATTTGATCATAACCGGCTCCAATAGCTGGATAATCATCATGAAGTTTGCCGGCTTTATCTAAAGATACTTTTTGCCAAAGCCGAGGTAGGTGAAGGACGCCAATAGGACCGGCAATGCCAGAACTTATTAATGGGATAATTTTACTCATATTTTTTAAATATTTTAAGGTTCATTTAAGAAATATCAGACCTCATACCAATCTGAAAGCTATTTCTTTTTAAAATTAATCACTAATGTATACAAGAAATGAGCACTATTTTTCTATTTCAAGCTTGAGAAAGCTACTACTAGGCTTGGATTTTGCGCCTTCAGGATAAGTCCTAACATTCATCATTTCCAAGTACCATTTACCCTTATGTTGCTGAACGCTATCCACCTCAAAACTCTTCACCAACTGATTCTTATTATTATAACCATTCATCCTGACTAAAGCTCCGCTCCGTTGGGAGATCCATGCGTCAACAAAAGAGTATCCATTACCTGGATCAGGATTAGTGCATCTTATTTTCCAAGCCTTACCACCCTTTGCTTTCTCTACACTCATAATTTTAGGATCTGGCCACTCTATGAACCGCATCGCCAGATCTTCATAGGTAAGATCTGTATTACGAATCTTTTCTTTGAATTTTAATGCAGTGATTTTTTCAGAAGCGCTATTCCTTATTCTTGTCACTGAACACTGCCCATCGAGAAAGTTGAACTTAATGACCTCATCAACACTCATATTACTTCGATTAGATTCAAAGAATTCTAAACGTATTGATTGCGCGCTCAGCGTTATACTAAGAGGTATTAATTTGAATCCTATTCTTCTTGGACGTATCTCACCCCTGAATGTCTGAGACTCATCTCCATAGGCACTCCTTACAGATGACAGTATCTGCTTCGCATCTAATTGAGGCTCGTCGACTTGGGAAAAGAGATAAGGTGGACACACCATAAATATTTTACAGACAAGAATCAGTGATAAAAACTTCTTAATTTCAATCATTAGTTATAGACTTTCATTTATACATCCATTTGACGTTCAAGAGCAAAAATTATTCAAGCACCGCTTTGTCCAAGCATTAAATTGAAGAGATTAAATAGCCCATGATGAAATAATGAGCAATATCAGGGCTCTCAGGATGTTAAATCCCAAAATAATGATCAATTAATCCTCGTCGCTAGATCGAATTACGAGCCAAGTCAACCCCATAAAGAATGACAAAAGTAAATTTTAATAAGTTTGGATGTGGACGTTATTTTTCCAGCAGTGTAAAAAAGGATTAATAAATATTTTTTTAGCGTATCCACATTGCACAAAACCATCTAATCACATGAGCCTGCGAGAGCACCTTCGTAACCTTTTACCCCAGATACTGCCACCTGCCCCTAAGAACGCAATTAAGGGCACAGAACTAATTGAATTAGTTAAGTCAAAACTTGATCAAAAATATAGCGACGCAACTTTGCGTTATCATTTCTCGATAATGTCATGCGACCCAAGTTCGCCAATTGCAAAAGTTGAGCATGGTCAAGGGTACTACCTCAGAACTAACACACTCACTGCAATGAAGAGTGCGCGGCACATGATCTCGCCGAGCCAATCTTCGATAGGCGACACTTATGGTTACTCAACGTCTAATGAGGCGTTGCTCCGCGCTAATAAATTTCGCTCCATAGTTTCACAGTCAACCAAAACAGAAGGCAAAGTACCCTTCACCCTTGAAAACACATTTGGTGAAGAGGCAGAGTATGAGGATCTATGGAAGTATCCTGATTTAATTTCAGTATCTTGGAAAGGAGGAGTGAACCCTTCACGCTCTGAGCTAGATGAGGACATGCTACATCTACAAAGGAGCTTTGGATCACAACCATTTACTCTTAGAAGCTTAAAGATGAAGCTTGAAATAAGAAACGACACATATCGTGAAGATTTCTTCCAATGCTTAAGCAATTCCCGATGGGCACACTATGGCGAACTCTTAATTGCGGCACCCATTGAAGACGCGAATTTAATTAACAACTTACGATCCTTAGGTAATGAGTTTGGAATAGGCATAACAAGCTACGGCCTGCCAAAACAAGTACTCGATGATTTACCAGAACCCGACGCGATCCATCACTTCACTGAAAGAGAGATAGAAGGGCTGTTTAAACTTATTAATTATCAACGAATCTCTGAATCAAGACCGCGAAATGAACTTGCATGGGATCAGGTCAACGAGTTAAGAAATTCAAATGCCGAAATTGATTCAATGTTCAAATGGCTGTCTCAAAGCCTAGAACAAGGAAAGGTAATGCCTTTCGAGCGGAAATCAGCTGATGATGCAGTAATTACCAATTCGACTTTGGATTAATTTTACTTCATTAAAATTAATCCAAAGGGCTGCTCAAATAACTAATCCCCTAGTCATTTGAGTATTTACTCATGAGATTGACATTTCTCATTATGAAAAGATATTTACATATATAAATGCTTCTCGTTCCTACAAAAAATCTAACCAGATCAATTGCGTACTTCTCTCTAGCATGTTTTGCCATTCTCTCTGGAAATATCCTCTCAGCTCAGAATGACGACACTACCAAATCTGGAGATGTTAAATCTACAACATCGCTGCCAAAGTTTGAGAGCCTCTCCAAAGAAAAAAAGGAAAGCCTCAGAAAAACCCTAATGGAGGCAGCCTCTCTACTTAATGGCATCAGAGTTCAAGAGTCCTTAGAAAAAATCATAGAAGCAGAAACTATGGTCTCTGACTTCGGCCCCCTATATAATTTAAAAGGAGCTGCGTACACAAAGATTAGAGACTTCGATAAAGCTCAGGCCGCATTTGAACGGGCCGTTGCACTTAACCCAAAGGCGGTAATGACCCGATTTAATCTCATTGAAATGCATTTCGTCAAAAAAAACTACCCTCTCGCAGATAAAGAATTTACAAATTTCCTCAACACCAATAAGGAACTTCCAAAAGAAACCAAAGCCCTAGTCAAATATAAGCTATTAATTTGCAGCTTAAAACAAAAGAAAGAATCAGACGCTAAAGAGATCCTCAAAGACTTCGACTACCTAGATGATCACCCTGCTTTTTATTTCTCCAATGCTGCCGTCCATTTTAACAAGGGAGAAAAGATAAAGGCAAATTCTTGGCTGACTGCTGCAAGTAAGATTTACAAGCCTGCAATAAATGAAGTCTACAATGACTCCTTAATTGAGGCCGGATGGATGGAAAATATTCAATAATCAATTATTATACCCACTCCAACACTCAACGAAACCCGGAGCAAAGTCTTTTGACCTTTCTCGAACCCAATTTGAGATCATATCAACGGGGAAAAATCCTCCACCCTCAATTTCGCTATAAGGGAAGTTAAAGGGTCCGTTGTGTTGACATCTATAGAGGTGAACAAATTCCCATCCTGTATTTTCTGATGGTTGAATAGAACAAACAAAGTCAACACCTAGAGAAACGCCTAGCTCCTCAGCTAGCTCCCTGACTGCGGCACAATTGTACTCTTCGCCAACTTCCAAATGACCCGACGCACTAGAATCCCACAACCCTGGAGAGCTATCCTTCAAGACTGATCTCTTTTGCAAATAAAGATCTCCCCGCTTGTTAAAAACAAATACATGCACAGCCCGATGCAATAAGCGTTCAGAATGAACACGTGATCGCTCCATTTGATCGATGACATTATCGCCCTCATCTACAACATCAAACATCTCGTGGCCCATTTGTGGATTATCCTTTAATGGATTATCGTCAATGAACCGGGCCATCTTAATCCATTCCTCAATACTTAATTCTTCTGCTCTGACAGTTTCCTGTAAATTCATCTCTTCACACAATTCGACCCAATTAGAGTGACCCAGAGGTAATCTTTTCTTTAATTGTTTGCGTCTCTCATTAAAACCACACTTCACGATCCTTCTTAATACACGTTGGTTAAATGGAGGATATTTATCAGATTCAGTTGGAGAAAATCTTATGACAGATGAATCCACTGCGGGCTTCGGCGTGAAGGGCTCGAACGTTAAATCCTGAAGCCTCTCTACATTCCAGAATGCACCTGTCATTACAGTCAGAACCCCATAGCTTTTAGTCCTCGGGACGGCGCAGAACCTGTTAACGACTTCTTTCTGTAACATAAATACAGCCAAATCTACTGGTGATGGAAATGTTAAGAAATTTCTTATTATTTCAGTCCCACAAGAATAGGGAAGATTTCCAATAACTTTAACAGTTCCTTCAGCATAGAATGGCCTAACATCAAAGGTGACCGCGTCATGATGGACAACTACAACGCCATCAACGCCCGAAAGAACGTCACTCAAATATTCATAAATCCCTCGATCATATTCAATGAGGACTAACTTTTTAGCCTTACCAATGAGGTGACGAGTCAAGGCTCCTAAACCCGGTCCAATCTCCACTATTATATCATCAGAATCTATGTTAAGGGCACCAACAATTGATTCTGAAATGCTAGAATCAATTAGGAAATTTTGCCCCATCCCCTTGGATGGCCGGACACCTATTTGCTTTAAAACTTTTTTGATTGCAGAATCATTATTGAAACCAGAGAGGAATTCCTGTAAGTCATATTTACTTTGATCTTTTGGCAGAGAAGAATCCATAATCATCAATAAAGAATGACAATTCCAACAAGAATAACTCTTGCTCGACTCATAATGTCACCCGTCTTTGTTGTGTTAGCGATAAAATACAGCTCAACAATTGCATTAGGCAAACCAGATATGTTATTTTTATACCTAGCGTTGATTGTCTTTGCAATCGCAGTAATTAGTGATGCTCTGGATGGTTACTTAGCAAGAAAATTGAATCAGATCAGCAGAATGGGAAGCTTCCTTGATCCAATTGCAGATAAAACTCTTCTTCTAAGTGCCACTATCACCCTTACCTACATCGATTGTGGAAAACTCATACCTGTATTCTATACGACACTGATTTTGAGCCGGGAACTCATTCAAATATCTGGTGCAATTGCTATAGGGTCTATCCTCGGTGACATTAAAGTTAAACACCACTGGACGGGTAAATTAAGCACTTTTATACAGGTAATACTTATATATTCTGCGTTCATAGTCTCATCAGAATCCATAATACTGTATCTTTCAATTATTGGAGGCCTCTTCACTTTTAGCTCAGCCGCGCTTTACATTTACGCAGGATTGAGTCAATTGCCTGAAGCCGTTCATGCAAAGCCCTAATTCATATAGAATCGCCGCCATCGTTGGTCGCCCCAATGTCGGCAAATCCGCAATATTCAACAGGCTAGCAGGTCGCCGCATTTCAATCGTCCATGATGAACCCGGCGTGACTAGGGATAGAATAACAGCCACATGCAAACTAGCCTCCTCGTCTTTCACTATAATTGACACTGGAGGCATCGGCTCAAATCCTGACGATTCATTCAGCACCGCTATAACACAAGAAGCTGACATCGCCATGGAGTCTGCAGAATTGATTCTCTTTGTAGTGGATGGCATTGAAGGCCTAACTCCGGTAGATCAAGAACTTTCATCTTACTTAAGAAAAGCCGACAAAACAGTTTTCTTACTAGTAAACAAAATCGATGAGAAACAAAATATTGGACTCGCTGATGACTTCAGTTCACTAGGATTCGACAAGACATTTGCCATTAGCGCCGCACACAATAGTGGACTTTCTGAACTTGCAAACACAATAAGCACCACTCTCCCTGAGGACATAAACCCCTCAACTTCGAATAGCCCAAACATCAAAATAGCCTTAGCAGGAAGGCCCAATGTTGGTAAATCATCCTTAATCAACGCCCTACTTAATAATGATAGGACCATCGTCAGTGACATTGCTGGAACGACAAGAGATGCCGTGGATGTGCCCCTGACTCATGGAGGCATTGATTATACCCTCATCGACACCGCAGGACTTCGTTCTAGAAATAAACAAAACAGCTCAATCGAAGTCTTTAGCGGAATGAGAACAAAATCCAGCATAAGGAGATCAGACATTTGCGCCCTCGTCGTGGACGCCGCGCAAGGAGCCACTGCTCAAGACAGGAAAATTGCCAACATCATCCGCGACTCAGGAAAACCCTGTCTAGTTATTGCCAATAAATTTGATCTCTATCATCCAGACGCAGCCAAATCAGATAGACTTGCATCCATACAAGATGACATAGCGGAAGAGTTATTTTTTATACCATATGCTCCCGTAATTGCTGCTTCAGCAAAGACCGGGGAATCGGTAAAGAGGTTCTACTTTGCAATTGAACAAATAAGGAAGTCTTCTTGGGAAGGCCTCAACACTGGGGCCCTTAACAGATTGCTACAAGATTCACTAACTGCTCACCCTCCGCCTGCCGGAAAGGGAGGCAAAAGATTTAAACTCCTGTACGCCACCATGGCTAGAGAAAAGGAACGAGAAAAAGCAATAAACGGTGCAAATTTTATACTATTCTGCAACAAAAAATCACTTCTCCCTGGTTCCTATGAAAGGTATCTAGAGAATAAAATTAGAGACAATTGTGCTTACACTGGAATCCCAATAAGCTTCACTTTCAGAGAAAGGGAAGCTCGAAAAAGGGCACGAAAAAATTGACTGCCTCATTCTTTAAAACTGCCTTTTCTTTGAATTATAATGCAGACTAGAGCAAGGAAAGCACCACCCGCTCCCATTAAAAATATCCAATTCGCTTTAGTAAACTTAAAACTAGATTCGGTTTGGAATTGAAACGGAACCGAGCCTACGGAGACTGCCCCATCTTCATTTTCACAAAACAATCTGAACGTGAATTTACCATCAGGACTCAGCCCTTTAATTTTAGCTTCAACCATTGTGCCTTTTTTTTGGATCGTCGCATAGTCTGGACCGAGCTCCCTCCATTCAATTATCATGGATTTCATTTCTTTATCATAGCGATGGACTCTTGTCTCAATCACATAACCTAAAGCCGAAGAATCTGAAAGCTCCTCGTCCCGTGTAGGGTTGGACCAACCAAGGACAATCGAGTGCTTATCTCTTTCTATTAGTTCAACTTCACTGATCTTAGGCAATGACTCATCAACTTTTCTTTGCTTCTCTATTCTTTTCAAAATAGGATAATCGTAATCATTAGCGCTTTTCCCATTCCCCTTATTCCTAGGCGAGACCTTGACTCGGGCCTTGTTATTTAGTTGATTTTTTGGCTCATCGGAAACATTACCTTTGACAATAATCCTCTTTGCATTGTCACCCCAACTCAAATCAAAATAATCATAAATATCTCCAGCTCTTTCAGAGTCAAATTCCATCTGAATCTGACTCTTTGACTTAGCACCGAGACTTATTAGGCCTTCACCATTAAGTCTACGAAACCCATCAGGGACAGTCAGGCTCACAGCAACTGAACCTCCTCCAACATTTTCAATATCAAACTTAAATCTTAGTGGAGAACCAATAACAGAGCTTATGTTTATGAGATTTTCACCGCCATTTATAACTAATCGTGGTGGCAATGGCGGTGACTCAACTTCTACTTGTTGAGAGTCAACGCTTGAACGCAAATGGACATACCCTTT
>JASLJT010000097.1:0-6170 GCA_030747955.1 Verrucomicrobiales bacterium
GCAAATCCCATTTCATGAGTCGTTAGGATTATATCCTGCCCACCATTTTTCAATTCAGCTATCAAATCAAGAACTTCTCCAGTCATTTCTGGATCAAGAGCTGACGTAGGCTCATCCAAAAAAAGTAAGTGTGGCCCTGGAGCAATAGCTCGCGCTATAGCAACCCTTTGTTGTTGGCCTCCAGAAAGTTCGAATGGCAATTTATTGGCATGTTCAATTAATCCAAACCTATCAAGGCACTGATTTGCTTTTTCTATGGCGACTGAAGAAGGTAGCCCGTGCACCAACTCTAAGGGTAAAGTAACGTTCTCAATTGCATTTTTATGAGGGAACAAATTAAAACTCTGAAAAAGATATCCGTTCCGTCGACGGTGCTCCAATAACGATTCTTCTGAATGATAATCCACCTCCTGATCGTTCATACTAACGGTCCCATTATCGGGCACTTCTAATCCACCTAAAATTTTTAATAGTGTCGATTTACCACCTCCTGATGGCCCTATCATTGAGAGAACGGAAACATCTTCATTCAAGTCAAGACCTACGCCATCAAGCGCACAAGTGATTCCATAGCGCTTGGAAACTTCGCTGATTTTAACTCTCATAAGAAAATTTCCTTTCTAGTCGCTTGGAACAATAAGCCAAAGGGATAGTGATCAGTAAATAGCCAACTGCTAGAGGCAAATATCCCTCAATCCCTGTAAAAGTAGCTGCTCGGGCAATATCGCTACGCTTAGTGAATTCTTCTGCGCCAATAACTGATAGAAGCGATGAATCTTTTACTAACATAATAAAAAGCCCAGCAACAGCCGGAAGAACTCGCCTCACTGCCTGTGGAATTATGACATATCGATAAGTTTGTACCCGAGAAAATCCTACTGCTCTCGCAGAATCGAACTGAGTCTTACCAACGCTGTCAATACCACCTCTAAGTATTTCTCCAAGATATGCACCAGCAAACAATGCCAACAATAAAATGCCTACCATTATTCTACCATTAATATTGAACGCTTCTGCAATTACATAATAACCAAAAAGTAAAACAACAAGAAGTGGACTACCTCTAACTATTTCAGTATATGCACGACAAAAAAATCTTAGAGGCCTAAATGAGCACCTAGAACCAATGACAAGTCCTGTCCCTACTCCAATACAAAGTACAAGTGCACTAAAGGATATCCAAAGTGTTCTTATCCAACCACCAAATATCTGCCATCGCCTATTCCATATCCCTTCCCAGTTCCAATGATAAGAACGATTGATAGAAGAAAAAATAAAAAAACAAATGCCTATCAGCACAATCCATAGAACAACAAACCCTAAACTATTTCTCAAAATATTATCATGAATCTGCATCGAAACATCTCCTTCCCTAGTCAGGTACCAGAACGCAATGATGGTTAACAGAACGAGTATTGACATTATTACAATGAAAAGAGGATCTACTTCAGTATAACTGTCCTCATCTCGTCTAACCTCATCAATCTTTTGATCTGGATTAACATCAAAAATAAAAGGAATTCCCATGCTTTTAACGAGCTCCTTTTCTTCCTGCAAATAGGTGTTGGATAGTTCTTCGAATTGACCGCTTTCTCTAAAATTTCTCAGGAATTTATTCACTTGAATTCGCAAAGAATCATCTTCACCAAACTTAGGTTTTCTTATACCAATAGCCCATTGCTCTTCTCTGATCGGCTTAAGTAAGGCCCTTGTTGTTTCCTTATGTTGTTTATGATGATGAAAAATAGAAAGCTGATCATAAATCCAAACATCAACCTTCTTCTGGGCCACTTCGAGAGCACAGGCCGGATCCTGTGTCATAGTCAAAATCGTAGCGTTTTTTAATTTGCTACGCGCAAAAGATTCTCCTGTAGTCCCAAGTTTGACTACTACTTTTCGACTTCCAGATATCAAATCTTTAATTCCTTTAATGGGAGAATCTTTTGGAACTAACATAGCCAACCCGGTCGTTACGTATGGGTCAGAGAAATTAATAGATTTTCTCCTCTCCTCTGTCGCTGTCATTGAAGAAATAATTAAATCAATACTGCCACTCTTGAGGGCGGTAATTAGAGCATCAAATTTAATATTTTGAATCTCTAGAGGACGATCAAGATGCCTAGCAAGCGCCTCAGCCATTTTTACACTGACCCCATCATTGGTTCCATCATCAGCAACGAATTCGAATGGTGGGTATTCCAACTCCATGCCAACCACTAAAGGATCCGGCTCGGCTTGGGACGGAATCGTCAGAAAAAGAAATAAAATAAATAAACTAATGAGTCTCTTCATTATTCTTTAAATTCCCTTTACCTTTTTTATCAACAAAAAACACCAAAGAAGCACCTAACAATACAAATAAAATTGCTAATATAGATGAAAATTTTTGCAACGAAGGGAAATGCCAATCAGAATATCCAATGACTACAAATTCTTCTCCTTCACTTAGCTCTTCTCTAATTTTCTCTAAGCTACCAGACCGATACTCAACAATTCCTTCTTCTATCTTTACAGAATAATTACCAACTTCATCAGTTCGCAAAACTTCCTCCTTCCATGGCCATACAAGAAGAAGCGAACCAATGATAAAGCCGGTTATTAGCGATAACGTCACGTTCCTATAGCGACGTAAAATCCATGAAATTAAATGTGACAAGGAAATTAATCCAATGATACATCCAATCATGAAAGGACCTAATATAGAAAGATTCCATTCGTTAATGGCCTTGAGAACCAATTCATAATTTCCCATTACCAAGAGCACAAAAGAACCAGAGACACCAGGCACAAGCATACTTGAAATCGCAGCTATCCCACAAAGAATTAGATAAAAATAATCGGTGCTTCCCGCACTATGAGGTACAAATAATATGCAAACTGCAATGCCAGTACCTATCAACATTGAAATAATGGTAGTCACGTTCCAACTGCCAATCATCTTACCAACTCCAAAAATTGACGCTGCTATTAGCCCAAAAAAGAATGCCCATGTCATGACCGGATAATGGACAAAAAGGAAATCAAGGAGCCTAGCCAGACTTAACACACTGATCAGTGCCCCTATGGCAATAGCAATGAGGAATCGCAAATCAATCCTCAAAGCAAAATCGTTGAATTTAAATTTTAAGAGCAGTCTAATTGCATTGAAATCAAATGACTTAATTGCATTGATCAAGCGTTCATATATACCAGTAATAAAAGCAACCGTGCCTCCGGAAACTCCAGGAATCACATTAGCAGCACCCATGGCTCCACCCTTAAGGCCAGTCAATATGTCATCATGTAAACGAGGCACTAAAACAGCATCGTTGCCAAGAGTGACCTCGGCAACCTCGAATTATCTGCTTGAAATTAAATCAGTCCATTCTTTCATCCCACTATTAAAGTTAAAAAATATTAGAATTCTAAGCATTAAGATCTCGCAAACCACTCTACTCCATGCGAAATCATTAGTTATATGGGAAATATACTAATCTTATACCATAGCAATACCGGTAACACAGAAAAGATGGCCTCATTAGTTTCAGAAGGCGCATCTACTGTCTCAGATATGGAGGTAAAAATCAAAAATTGCGACGAAGCAACTGCTGAGGATTTGAGTTGGTGCGATGGAATCGCCATGGGGTCTCCAACTAATCTTGGTTCAATGGCTTGGAAAATGAAAAAATGGTGGGACACTGTGGCTGTCAAAAAATGGCTCGAAGTGGACGGAAAATTCGCCTGCAGCTTCTCCTCTTCTGCAGGATGGGGCGGCGGCAATGAAACTGCATGTAACGCAATGGCAACCGTACTTCTTAATTTCGGATTTCTCTATTTTGGCGTAACTGACTATGTTGGAAAGGGGCTCACCCCACATTATGGGGCTGTACTCGCTGGAGATCCTAGAGAAGAGAAAGAAAAAGAATCCTGCAGAAGATTGGGCAGAAGGTTAGCTGAATGGGTTGCCCTATATAAAGAAGGAAGGTCAGATCTTAATCCATTAATGGCAGAATACCCTAGAGATCCAAAGCATTTCTCTTAGCGAGATTTAATTATAAATCCACCGTCTTACCACTGCGAAACGCTTCATCAGCAGCAATCACAATACGCAAACTGTTAACCGCATCATCCATGTGATCACTTAGGTCCACATCATTAATAATTGCATTCAGAAAAATCTCTTGTTCACGATAGCAAAGACCATCGTGATCAGGCTCATCAGCACAATCAATGACTTCGTCTTCCTTAACAAACTCACCATCCTCATTCAATTCGGAGTGATGAAGTTTAATCGATTCAGCCTTTGAGTGAGCATCGACATCATCTGTCTCCTCATCCTCACTCATTCCGGAAATGCTAACTGATCCTTTTGGACCCACAACATCCTTCACAAAAAAAGCAACTTCACTCATCATTGGACCCCATCCTGCCTCGTACCAACCCACGGATCCATCTTCAAAAGTTACCTGTAGCTGTCCATAATTATACATTCCCTCATTAAGCTCTTCACTTAATCGTGCTCCTATCGCACTTACCCTGACAGGCTTAGACCTTGTCATCTGACACATTACGTCCACATAATGGACCCCACAATCAACGATCGGAGACATTGAATTCATTAAACATTTGTGTGTTTCCCAATTTTTCCCAGATGATTGCTGATTGAGATTCATGCGCATCACCAAAGGTTTACCTAGGGTCTGTGCTACCTCGATAAACTTCATCCATGATGGATGAACTCTAAGAATGTATCCAATGACAAGCTTCCGGTTAGCCGATTTTGCCATTGTAACAATTTCCTGAGCCTCATCTACACTCTCTGCGATAGGTTTTTCTAAAAATACATGAGCTCCTGCCGCAAATGCTTTTTTCGCATAATCTGCATGAGTATCAGGATAAGTATTTATCGATACTGCATCAGGCTGAGACGCAGCTAACGCTTCTTCATAATTAGAAAACTGCGGATAATCAACTCCAAGTATTTCAACCAAATCTTTTCGCGATTTCTCACCTCGCGAAACCAGTCCTACTATCTCATAGCCTTCCATCGAATGGTACGCCTTAGCGTGCGACTTCCCCATATTACCGCAACCAACAACTAGAATCTTAACGGGATCAGGCATGAGACTTTTGTAAAAGAATTAATTTTACGCTGATTCACTTGGCGTTTCCGAATCCGTAACTTCTGTCGGATCAGTAGATTTAGAATCATTAAACAAAAAGTAAAAAGCCACAAGAACTGCTGCAGCCATTGCTGCTGGAAAATACCAAACCGAATCCCAATTAATCTCTTTGGTTTTTCCGTTAGTTTGTAGTGTAGTCCACCAGCCATTCACATTATTACCAATAAACATTCCAACTCCTAGCGTCACAAATGCAATGAACCCTTGGGCCTGAGATCTAATGTCAGCTGGTGCCCTCTTATCAACATAGAGTTGCCCAGTAAAGAAAAAGAAATCATAGCAAATGCCATGAGCAATAACACCCAAGAAAAGCAAATATTGAGCATCCGCACTACCCGCAGCAAAGAAAAGGTAACGCAAGACCCAAAAAGCCATTCCAATTAGAAGCATTCTCTTTACTCCTAATTTTATTAACAGGAATGGAACAAGTAATAGAAAGAAAATTTCTGAAACCTGACCCAATGCCATAACTCCCTCTGAATTGCCTATATCCATTGCTTTCAGATATCCATTGGCACTCTGATAATAGAAGGACAGAGGAATACATATAAGGAGGGAACAAATAATAAAGACAGCAAAGGACCTGTCCTTCATTAAGGAAATTGCTTTGAAGCCAAGTACATCACCAATACCTATACTTTGTCCTTTCATTTTAGGAGGAGTATTAGGAAGAAATATAGAAAAAACACCCAAGAGAACAGACGCTCCAGCGCCAATTAATAACGGTAGATTAGTAAGCCCCAAACCTTTGGAATCGGCTGGCGCTTCTGGCCCTCCTAAGAATGCTGGCATTTGAAACTTAAGTGTTTCCTCTGCACCAACTAAGAAACTACTACCTACAACAACTCCAGAAACAATCCAACCAATGGTTCCGAGTGTCCTGATCGCTGGAGCTTCTTTCTGAGCGTCCTTCACTGATTGAAACAAAACTGAGTTAGCTAGAGCCAAAGTCGGCATATAGCAGAATAAGTGCGCCAACAAATATGGGAAAAAAGACGCCCAGTCAGT
>JASLJT010000098.1:0-7956 GCA_030747955.1 Verrucomicrobiales bacterium
CTTAGGCTCTGGCTTAGGCTCTGGCTTAGGCTCTGGCTTAGGCTCTGACGATTTTTGCTCAGATGGTGCTTCTTGCCCCTTATTGCATCCAGTAATGATGATCGGCAGGGCAAAGAAAATGGAAAATATTAATGACGAATATAAGAGGTTTTTCATTGTTGTTATGTTAGCGTATTCTTAAATATGAGTCTTCAGTAAAGACCAGTCACCAAGTATAATGACTGTAAAAAAGTAGCAAGGCCACACCTAAAAGAGTTTTTATTGTCACCTCATTGAGCTAAAACATAGAAATGCTAGTTTTTCCAATAAGAATTATTCTATCGCTAGTCGCTCTAAATATTGTTTCATTCGCCGCAAATAATGAAAAATTTCAATGGGAACGACTGAAATTTGAGAGCCGTGATGCCTTCATTATTATGCCTGATAAGCATATCAAAGGTAAAATCCCCTGGGTCATGTACGCGCCTACGCTCAGAGGATTACCAAATGAAAGGGACGAAGGATGGATGATCGGGCATTTCCTCGAAGCAGGAATAGCCGTTGCGGGTATTAACATTGGAGAATCTTACGGAAGCCCTGAAGGGTGTAAAATTTATACAAAATTTCATAAATTTCTTAGAACTGAAAGAGGCCTTGATCAGAAAGCCTGCCTATTAGCAAGGAGTCGAGGCGGTCTCATGCTCTACAATTGGGCTGCAGAAAACCCAAACAAGGTCAAATGCATTGCCGGCATTTACCCAGTATGTGACTTGAGAAGTTACCCAGGTCTAAATAGGGCAGCACCTGCTTATGGAATGACAGTTGATGCACTTGCGAAAAGCTTGGAAATCAACAATCCCGTTGAAAAACTAAAGCCCCTAGCAGATGCCAAGGTTCCCATATTTCATATCCACGGAAACGTTGACAGAGTCGTTCCCCTTAAATCCAATTCAGGTGACGTGGCCAAGAAATACCAAAGGCTAGGAGGAAAAATGCAACTCGTAGTACCTAATGGCCAAGGCCATAATATGTGGAAAGGATTTTTCTATTGTCAGGAACTCGTGGACTTTATCATCGCCCACGCGAAGGGGGTGAATCTTCCCTCCCACGAACTTGAACTGATATGGGAAGGCGGAGAATTCACTGAAGGTCCTGCAGTAGGACCTGACGGTTCGGTACTCTTCTCTGATGTCGGATCTAACTCGATCTACAAATTCTCTCCTTCAAATAAAAAAGTTACCACGTTCCGTGAACGTAGCGGCCGAGCCAACGGACTCATATTTGACCCGGAAGGAAACCTCATCGCTTGTGAAGGTGCTAATACAGGTGGAGGAAGAAGAATCTCTATGACCACGAAAGACGGAAAAGTCCGAACCCTCCCAAAAGAATGGCAAGGAAAACGCTTCAATAGCCCCAATGATCTGGCTATCGACAGTGCAGGAAAGAATATCTATTTCACGGACCCTCGATACGTTGGTGAAGAAAAGAGAGAACTTGAATTTGAGGGAATTTTTATGGTCCGTCCCAATGGGAGTACAGAATTAGCAACTAAGGACGTTAAAAAGCCTAACGGAATAATATTTTCAAAAGACGGAAAGAAAGTATTCGTCGCGGATCACGAGGTAACAAATGATGGGACAAGACAACTCTTGTCTTTCAGTCTAACAGAAGAAGGCAAATTCGAAAACAAACAGATCCTCCATGACTTCGGACCATCACGAGGAATTGACGGAATGGCGCTGGGACCAAAGGGGAACATCTTTGCAACTGCCGGAAGCGACAAGGAGGCAGGAATTTATATCTTTGATCCTGGCGGCAATCTTCTGCGAGTCATCGACTTGCCTGGTGACCCTACAAACTGCACTTTCGGACACGGAAAGGATTCATTAACTCTTTACGTCACCGCCCAGTCACCAAAAGAGCGAAAGAAACGAAGCTACGCCCTTTACAAGTTAAGACTAAATAATCAGTAGCTACTTAACCACGACCATTGAACTGGATAAGGCGAAAAAGAATTTCTTTGATGGTATCATTGGATTGGTAGAAGTCCGACCCAAAGACCATGACCCAGCCGCGATCGACTCGGCGACCAAGTAATATCGCACCGTCAGCTCCTCCCTGAGCAGCACCCCAAACCTCCCAAGGGGCCGATTTTCTATAATAATGACTCGCGTTAACATTCTTAATCATCCCTTCAATATTTATCCCTAACTTTCTGCCCTCATCGGTAATTTCCCATCCTCGACCAGCGGGACCAGAACGTATTGGGCCAAGACCGCATTCGTTCATGAAAGACAAACCTTCACTGGTCGGGCTAAGGAAAATAATATTCCCACCTCTTTTGAGAAACCCGCGCAAGGCCGAACTCCAAGTGGGGCACCCTTTCCCTTCCTGCTCCATAGCAACCTTCATTATTGCCCTCTTAAAGCCTTCCATCTCAGGAACCAGTAAGACACGGGACCTCCGAAGATTACGCATGAATTGTGGATCAGGGACTTTAGATTTACTCTGTACAATCTTTCGGGACGGCACACGACCCGAAAGAGCATCAATAGTTTTAACATATTCGTCATCCTCGTCAGTGTAACCTCCCCAGACCAATACCGGCGCAGACGCTGGCAATCCTTCATGTCCAAAACTAAGCGATTCGACTCTCGACAACGGCACTAACAATTCATCCATACCTAGTGCCGAAAGGACCAGATCCGATCCTCTCAATTCGAGCTCATCGGCCCAGATCATTCCTGAAGGCGATAGGGCAACTAGATTGCGAATGACAGTAGCCTCTTCGACCTCAATGACCTCTTCCTTTTGCGGTTCATTACTTCCCCTGTCGGGAGTGCCATTATTTCCGTCTTCGACCACTTTAATTTCATCAGCCAGTTCTAATTCAACGTCAGCTATCACTGAATCCGGATCAGGGAAGAGTAGCACATCCAAGACTGACAGCGGGACTTCAGCTGAAAGTATAGGGCTCGAAACTCGCAACCATTTTTCCGAATCGACAGAAGGCAGTAATTGCCCAGCTAAGATCTCCCCAGTGGCCAGGGCCGCAATGTGTCTTCTAGGAGAATCTGGTAATAATAATTTATCCACGTTCCCGATGAGCTGGTCCCGCTCCATCTTAATGATTTGATTAATTGGTAAAGGTATCTTTGCCTCGGTTCCCGAAAATGCGACGATTAGAGATTCTCCAGTGAACTGAACAGGATCACCCAGGACCTCAGATCCGTCACGTAACATGACTCTAAAATTATCACTTTCAGAATCCTCTTGGTCATCTTTGATCTTCTCTGATTGACGACTAAGTGATGTAATTTTCTTTATAGGAACCTTTATCTTTTTTCCAGGACTCAATGCAGGCCCAAATGTTAGATAATCCTTATCCATAGAATGCACTTTTCCGGACATCGAGAGCTCGACACTAACAGAGCCATCGATCGAACTTTCATTAATTGATTTTTCCTTAGACTCTTTTTTGTTTTTTACTAACGGTGCAATTTTTTCTGGAACCCCTTTCAGGAAAGAGAGGATCTTCTCTTTTATTGTTTCCGAGGAATCCGACGAGTTTTGATTCTGTTTCTCTTTATCCGATATTTCTTTCCTTAACTCAATCAGCTCCGGGCTAGGTTCCTGCTCAATGGTCATCTCGAGGCGCCACGGACCATTATCATCTGCTGACGAGATCCCGACCCCAATAGCAAAAAACAACAATAGAAAGTTCCTCAGGCCCATTAGCCCATTTCTTTTGCTCATTGTAATAAAATAATTAATGGACATGGAGCGATAAAATTGGGGACTTTAGCCATACCTTAATAGCATATCCGTCAGGAGTATATTCAGCGAGACCCTTCTCGGTTCCTACGAGCGTATTCCCATTAGGTAGCCTTGCCGAACTGCTGATCGTTTTGACTCCCTTCGGTTGAATTCTTAAAAGGGTTCGCTGACCATCGGGTGAGAGTTCAAGTAACTCCACTAGTGAGCTAGTTGCTTTTTCTTCTCCTGCCTTAGGCTCGGCATCCACTACAACTAGAATGTTACCGTTCTCTAACCGTGAAACATTCCTTGGCCTATTCATTCCCGACGCTTTCCAGATCTGCTTCCCATCAGAATCATATTCAGCAATGGCCCCTTCATCAGAATGAGCGCACATGAACCTCCCTAGCCTCAATCGGGAAAAAGAATCCATCTTCGAAGGCATCTTCCAAGACCTGACAGGATTACCAAAAAGATCTATGACTCTCACATTAAAGCCCGATGCAATTACCATCTTCCCTTCAGGGAGAAGCGCAGCCCCGGCACCAGCAGGCACGCCAGACACAGTCCAGAGATCGGTACCACTCAATGAGAAAACAGCGACCTTGCTTTCGAGTTCTGCTCCACCGGAAACGACAACATTACCCCCAGCATAGTCAAAGACCATCCTATCAGAAACCGCACCACTTATCGACTCCGCCAATTCAGAATTCTCTATCTTTTTACCACTCGTAGTATACGAAAGCGCCGCTCCACCCTTAGCGTCTGACTTACCAACAATGACCTGAAACTGACCACGTGAAGACATCCCCAGAAAGACAGGCCAGTGAGGGCCGTCCTCCTTACCATTAATATAATTACTCCACCGGTCCTTAGCCAGTTTTCTTAATTCTGAAGAATCATAGGCAGCGAAACCTAAATCCGTTTGAAATATGATCCTTAATAGGGACCCCGATTCTTGCCTCACACGAACATTATCTGAAGAGAGTAAACCAAGAAGGATCTTTGCGGCTCCATCCTTCCCAGCAGCTGATCGCCCTCTAGCATTTGCCAAAATTAAAATGTCCTCTAAACCTGAAGTCTCAGAGCCTTGATCCATGCCAAGGTAGCCAAGAACAAAAGAACAAATTTCCCTGACAGATTGAGAGTCATGGGATAATCCCTTCTCTAGCAAAGCACGGTCCTGCTCTACCGACACTCTTACAGCTGCCATTTCCAAGGCCCTCATTAATTCCCAGTATGTTACAGAATCAAAAGTTGAAGCCAGAATCATCAGTGACTCTAAAGAACTAGGAGCAGAATTCTCATCCGATCTTACCGAAGCATGGTAAAGCACATCAATGAGCCTCTTTTTAATCCTAACATTCAAAATCCCCTGAACACGACGCGCCATTTCAATTGTACTATCCTTTCTGGATTCGCTGAGCATATGCTCAATGGGTGCCTCAATCATGGCAAGTTTCTTGGAAGCCTCATTCCTCTTACGAAAATCATCATTGTCCAAGTCAGCAATTAAGCCCAACGCATTATCTAACTGGTCCGAGTCAAGAAACAATCCCTTAACCCTGTCCTTATAATCTTTCGACAGAGGATCGAAACCGATGTCTCTTAAAATAGAATCACCAGGACCCAATGAAGGATCCTCTTTAGCTTCTTCATCGGAACTGGCTCGTTTCGGTTCAACTGCGGCCTCAACTCCACCCACCACTTCGACTCCTACTGGGTCCGGAGGAGGAACGGCCCATGCCGCTAATGATGCCAATAATAGCAGTATGAGGGACTGGCATCTCAGAATTCGCATCACTTTAACGTACAGCACGAGGCTAGTACATTACGCTGAACGCCGCAAGCATTGCTGAGCACTTGGCCCTAATGATATTCCTTGGACTGAAAATCCAAGAAGCTGAACTCAACCCAAAACTACTATTCAGCAGAAGAATCCGCTTTCCTTGCCTTACTGATCAGACTTTTAACTGTCGGACTCGGCTTGGCCCCATCACCTATCCACTTATCGACCTTTTCAAGATCTATCTTGGTGTCACCATCCTGCATAGGATTATAGTTTCCAACCATTTCAATAAAACGGCCATCGCGTGGAGCACGCGAATCAGCAACAACCACCCTATAATATGGGCGGCCCTTAGCTCCTTCTCTTCTCAAACGTATGACAACAGCCATGATTTATTAATTTGTCCCAGAAATGACATTTGTCACCTTTTTTGGGAGGGCGCTACATTTGACCCTTTTTTCCTAATTGCCAAGGATTTTTTCAACTAGTTTTAGGGGTCAAAACTTCATACCTTTTGGGAAATCCCCACCAAGGCCCCCCATATCCATGCCTCCAGCACCTAACTGGGAAAGCATTTTTTTCATTTTTCCCTTACTTCTCATCATTTTACGCATTTGCCCGAATTGTCTTAAGAACTGATTTACCTGTGTAATACTGTTACCACTGCCCTTCGCTAGCCTGAGCCTTCGCTTACCATTCAGGATCTCAGGCCTTTCCCTCTCTATTGGAGTCATTGACAAAACAATAGCTTCTACTCTTTTCAGTTTTCCTTCGTCCATCGCTCCGGCCAATCCTTTCAATTTGCCTGCACCGGGCATCATCCCCAAAATTCCCTCTAGCGGACCCATCTTCTGCATCATTTTCATTTGAGCAAGAAAATCATTAAAATCAAAAGTGGCCTTTTTCATGCGGTTGGCAATCCGCATGGCCTCTTCCTCATCTATAACTTCTGCCGCTTTCTCAACGAGCCCAACGACATCACCCATCCCGAGGATGCGTTCTGCCATCCGCGACGGAACAAAAGCATCGAAGTCCTCAAGTTTCTCTCCCTCACCTATATACTTGATCGGCTTTCCAGTCACCGAACGCATGGACAGAGCAGCTCCGCCCCTCGCATCACCATCCAGTTTAGTAAGCACAATCCCGCTCAAACCAACGGCCTCATCAAAATGAGTAGCAACACTAACTGATTGTTGACCCGTCGCAGCATCAGCAACGAGAAGAGTCTCTTTAGGTTTCAAATAATCGCATAAGTTCTTTAACTCCTGAACAAGATCCTGATCGATTTCTTGCCTTCCTGCCGTATCAAATATTAGTACATTTCCTGACTGTGACTCGGCCCAAGAGATGGCCTTTTTAGCAACTTTGACCACATCCTTGTCACCAGGGTCCGCCCTATAAACAGGAACATCAATTTCTTTTGCCAACGTCACTAATTGCTCAACGGCTGCCGGCCTATACAAATCACACGCAACGAGGATAGGTTTTCTTCCCTCTTTCTTTAATCTTAATGCGAGTTTGCCTGAAGTCGTTGTCTTGCCTGCACCGTTAAGACCACACATCAGAATGCGGGCAGGTGGATTAAGATCAAGCGGAGCCGCATCACCTCCTAAAAGATCAACGAGGGCATCTTGAAAGACTTTAACGATCTGCTGACCTGGAGTGATGCTCTTTAACACTTTCTCGCCAAGAGCATCCTCTTTGACCGTTGCTATGAATTTTTTGGCGACTCCGAAATCAACGTCCGCCTCGAGCAAAGCCATGCGAATTTCACGCATGGCATCTGATATATTTTTCTCAGAAATCTTCCCCTGCCCCTTGAGCTTCTTGAAGACATTATCTAATCCATCTGAAAGTTGAGAAAACATTGATACTAGTTTGGCTCCATTGTCTGCAGATGCAAGGCTCCGCAAATCATAAATTCATTGGTGTTATGTTTATTTTTTACGCCTCTTTTTCTTCTGGGCAACTCCAAGGTCAGCCGCAGCCTTATTTATGACATTGCCAATATAATTTTCTCCGTAAGCGCCAATGCTTACCGGGTCCCCGACTTTAGCTATTCGTGTGACGGCCTCACGAGCACTCTCATCCATATGATCAAGCACGTTCATTGCTCTGAGTCGTGAAAACGGATTCTTTTCAGATAAAATTGCCTCGAGTGTAGACTCAGCAGTCTTAACTTCTCCTATCATAAAAAGAGCCTGAGAAGCAGCGCTTCTCACATCAGCGCACGGATCCTTGCAGAGATTAACAAGGTCAGATTTCGCTGCAGTCGCACCCTTTCCTAATATGATACATCCAGTAGCTCCCCAATAACGGATCGCCGCGTCCTTGTCTTTCATCATTAATTGAAGATCACCCAAAGATGCACTCGTAGCAGTGGTCGCTTTCTCTGCCGCTGCCTTTATTTTTGCCAGAGGGTATTTTTTCTT
>JASLJT010000099.1:0-2611 GCA_030747955.1 Verrucomicrobiales bacterium
TGACCTATTGGATGGCAATAGATCAAGAAGCTTTGGCAGCAAATTGTGAGAACCCTGATTCGCTGACATTTGCTATGGTTCCCACCGAGGAAACTGTTGCAGAGCTGGAACTTTATAAACCAGTGACTGATCGCATGGAAAAGTTAACTGGCAAGAAGATTTCGTTTTTCATGCCAACTTCATACGCATCTGTAGTAGAAGGACTATTGAGTCATTTCGTTGATGTCGCTGTGTTGGGTCCCTATACTTATGTTATCGCAAACTCAAAAGACCCAACCGTAGAAGTCTTCGCTACTTATGCTAAGAGACCGGGGCACATGCAAGAAGAGGGGCCAGGATATCGTGGTGTTTTAATTTCCAAAAAAGGCACTAAATATACTTCAATCAAATCCTTGAAAGGTTCTCTTGTGGGCCTTACAGATCCTGGCAGTACTTCTGGAAACTTGATGCCACGTGTTGCTTTCACAAAAGTTATCGGGATGGATCTTGAAAAATTTTTTGACAAAGTGGTCTATACTGGAAGTCACGAATTATCTACAGTAGCTGTTGTCCAAGGCAAGGTTGATGCTGCCTTCGTTGCATCACATCGCTTCGATAATGTGGTGAATAAAGGACAGGCAACTCTTGAAGGGGTCAATATTTTATGGCAATCTGATCCGATCCCACAGGATCCATTTGTTTACAGAAATACTCTTTGTAATGATATTAAGGCAAAGATCCGTGAGACGTTTTTAGATCTAAAGGGCAAGCCTGGATCAAAAAGATTTCTTGACAACGTTAAGTCTAATACTTTTGTAGAGATGAGCTCAGATGACTACAATATTATTCGGGATCTCAAGAAAGCAAAAGACGAACGAAAAAAGAAGAAGAGTTAATTAAAGCCTCACCTTTTTAATCGGCCTCGTAAAGTAATTCCATAAAAATATAGGCGAGGCCGTTTCTTTTAAGAATTCCATTATTTTACATTAAAGCCTCATTTTAGATTAGGTTTAATAGGAGAAAAATTTTATGAAAAGAAAAGGACTAGCCGCTGTTTACGACAAACCAAATACTCCGTTCAGGATAAGTGAGTATCCACTACGTGATGTTAACGACGATGAAGTACTGGTGAAAGTTACGATGTCAACCATATGTCGGTCCGACATTCATTCATATCAGGGACATCGACCTAATCCTTGTCCGGGAATTCTTGGACATGAAATTATCGGTATTGTGGAACAGCTAGGGAGTAAGATAAAAACTGATCTTCGCGGGGACAAACTATCTGTTGGAGACCGCATTACCTGGACTGAATATTTTCATCATGGTGATTCCTATTACCGAGAAATAAAAGACATGCCTCAAAAATCAAAGGGGGTAAGGAAATATGGCCATGACCTCGTTGATGATGATCCTCATTTCAACGGAGGGTTTGCAGAGTATTGCTACATTTATCCCGGAACCGGAATTCTAAAACTGCCTGATTCAATTTCTGACGAAGAGGCAACACCTCTTAATTGCGGTGTGGCTACAATGATTGCCGTAACTGAGGCCGCAGAAATAAAAATGGGAGATTCTATAGTAATTCAAGGCCTAGGACTTCTGGGGCTTTACGGATGTGCAATTGCCAAAGCAAATGGTGCGGGAATGGTAATTGGGCTGGACAGTGTTAATGACAGATTAAATTTGTCAAAAAAATTTGGTGCCGTAGAAAGCATCAATGTATCAAATCTCAGTGAAAAGGAAGTTATTAAGCGAGTGAGAGAGCTCTGTCCTCCCGACGGAGCTGATATTGTGATCGAAGTATGTGGACAGCCCTCAGTTATACCATCAGGTATAGAGATGCTTCGTATAGGAGGGATTTACGTTATCGGCGGTCTTGTAAACCCGGATGCAATGTTGACTCTTGACGGTAACAGCATACTCAAGAAAATGTTGACAATAAAAGGTATACATAACTACCATCCTCGCCACCTGATTCAGGCTCTGGATTTTGTGATGAGCAACCAGGACCGTTTTCCTTTCGGAGAAATTGTTGACTCAAAATTCCCCCTAGATCAAATCGACACTGCCTTTGAAAATGCTGCTGAACGTTCAATTCTGCGGGCTGCAATAGTACCCTAAAATTCTAATCATTTATAATTAAATATGACCTCTAAAAATATTACTACACCAGAACTGGGATTCACTCCAAAAGGACTATTCATTGGTGGACAATGGGAAGATAGTTCAAGTGGTAAAAGATTCAAAACCATAAATCCCTCAAACCAACAATATTTGGGTGAAGTCCCATTAGCTGAAGAAAAGGATGTTAACAGAGCTGTAACCGCTGCGAAAAAAGCATTCCCAGACTGGTCACTCATGCCTATTAAGGAACGTGCAGGATTTCTGTTCAAGCTAGCAGATAGACTCATGGAAAATCGAGATGAACTAGGAATGATGGATTGTATAGACTCAGGCAATGCACTTTCTGGTATGAAAGGTGATGTAAACTGGTCTTCAGATTCCCTGAAATATTTTGCCGGACTCATTACAGAAATCAAGGGCCAGACCCATTCAGAAAACTCAGGACATCTAAATTTTACTAGGAGACATCCTTATGGTGTAGTTGCCAAGATTAATCCCTTCAATC
>JASLJT010000100.1:0-4521 GCA_030747955.1 Verrucomicrobiales bacterium
TTTGCATTTGTGTTCATTCCTGTGGTAGTGAATGAAGCTCCGGCCCCGGGATCCCAACTCATTTCAATGCTGCCTTGAACCCTTTGTCCGTCATTGAGAATTATTCCATTTTCAAAAGCGAGTTGTCCAATGTCTGCTCCGTCCACTATTCCTGAAATGTTAACTCCTTGCTCTGAGTCACCGTTACGCCATGTGTCCACTTCAAAAGAAAGGTTCTGAGTCACTCCCTCACGACCGGCCATTCCTTCTTCTGCTTGGCCCGGATCACCCATTGGGGCGTTACCGTAATTTAGTGAAAAACCGTCAGCAGGATCATTACTGCCTGGACCATCAAAAAGTTCATAATCGAAAGTAACTGTAAATCCTTGTGAAGATCCTGGAATGGCCGGAATTGAAAAGCTTGAAAACCCTAATCCTTCGCCGTCCTGGGTTAACTGTAAACGGCCATCAACAATACTTGCGGCTTGGCCAGTAATGACCGAACCGTCACCAAGTTCAGTGGTGCCGTTTGGAAATCCATTAAAGTCTTGTTCATAGGATTCGGCCGTGGCCTGCACCATTGGCATCAAGCATAAGAGTGGAAGAAGGAGAGGGAACAGTCTTTGAGTTTTCACAGTATTTAAGAGCTGGATAGGGTTTTTATGAGGGGCTTTTCTTTTCATATTTTACTCCAGTATTTGGGTTGCTACAACTTTGTGATTAAAATAAGAAGGGCCGTCCCTCACGGACAGCCCCCCCTTGAGATTTATATATTGGTTATTTGTTTTCAGAGAGGGTATTAGCCTAATTAGCCGGACCCATGTCTGTTATTCTCCAGAACATCTTTTTAGAATCTTCTGAAACTTCGTCAGTGAAAGTTGTCGTATCGCCTTCGCTTTCGACTCCATCATCGACCTCTTCCCAGAACCCGACGACTCCGTCACGGTTAGAGTCGTCCGCGTCGTTCTCCATGTCTTCGGTCCTTTCGACCAGATAGATTCTGTTAGGTCTTGAAGCCCATGTCAGATTCACTTCGGTCCCGTCTCTGGTCACTTCAGTGATCTGGAAAGGTGCTCCGAGAGTTCCGAGTGACAGTACGAAGTTATCAATGAAGAGGTCCTCGTTAGCGCCACCGACTCGGGCCGAGATACCAAAGTTAAAGGTATCATCTCCAACGAATGAGGTTAGTACGGCGTCTTCGAAGTCGGCATTGGTGTTGAGTCCTTCCGTCTTGAAGGATGCACCGGTTGCCGGGTTATAACTTATTTCCACTGTGCCCTCAACGCGTTGCCCGTCATCGAGGATGATTCCGTTGGTGAATTCAACGTCATTCTTAATCCCATCAGTCTGCTCAGCGATGTTGACACCCTGTTCCGCGTCTCCGTTCTTCCATGTATCAATTTCGAAGGAAAGATTATCCGTTACAGTGGCGATAGTTTCCATTCCCTCTTCTGCTCTTCCGAGCTCACCGAGATTGAAGTTACCGTAATTGATAGATAGTCCGTCAGCAGGATCATTGGCGCCTGGTCCGTCAAAGATTTCAATATCAAAGGTGACAGTCCATCCGTTAGATGAGTCTCTGATGGCTGGGATAGTGAAGCTGGAGAATCCTAATCCCTGACCGTCCCTGGTCAGTTGTAGTCTACCATCAACTATTGATGCAGCTGCACCAGCAATGACACTTCCATCACCTAGATCCGTTGTCCCGTCAGGGAAACCATCAAAGTCCTGAATGTATCCCCTTGGAGCCGCTTGGGCTTTGGATGGGTCTCTACCCTTGGCAATTTCTTGCCCGTCACTCACAGCATCATCGTCCGTGTCCTTGAGGTTTGGATCTGATCCTGGCTGATCTTCCGGATTGTCCGGGTCATACGCAAGGTCAGGATTCTCGACACCGTCGAGGAGTCCATCATTGTCAGAGTCGGCCTTGAGAGGATTCGTTCCGGTATCATCCGCGCTGACCCATTTTCCGGTTCCACTTTCAACACCATCGCTGTATCCGTCTTCATCGGTATCTGCAACGTTCGGTTTCGTTCCTGTTTCAAATTCGCTTGCGTTATCAAGACCGTCAGAGTCTGGATCGCCTGCAGCTGTTTGGTCCAGGTTATCAAAGAATTGTTCTTCCCAGATATCAGGCAAACCATCATTGTCCACATCATTGTCCGGAGCCGATGAAGTCGTAAGTAGCTCGTAGTCTGCAGTGCTCATTGCCTGACCAGAAAAGTCTCCGACTTCCTTATGCCTGAATAACTGGCACTGGGCGCCGCCTCCTCTTTCCCAGAAGAGGAATTCGACCTGATGCTCTCCCCAGGAAAGCTCGACTGCTCCGAGACTAGTCGCTGTGCCTCTGTTAGCATCGAAGACAATGACTGGATCGTCGTCGATCCAGATCCCGCCACCGTCATCAGAGCTGAAGCCGAAAGTATAAGTTCCGGGCTCAGTGATGAAGATCGTTCCCGTAGCCATGATTGCGAAATCATCGCGGTTAACGTCCTGAGCTTCGAAGAGCGGAAATGGTTCAGGATTAGGGAATGGACCAGTCGCATTGTCACGGAAGTTAATTGTTGCGTGAATGGTCGTGCTTTCCTCATCACGAAGATTTTCATCTTCGAAGAGGTCCCTCGTATTAGCTACAGTATTGAGCGGGAAGTTCGCCGCAGCGTTACGTACAGTCCAAAGGACCGGTGCATCTTCAGCGCTCAGTGGATTCGTATTATTATTGATTTCAATACCATCAATGACCTCATCGCCGTCCGTGTCCGGATCGTTCGGGTCAGTTCCTGGATTTTCAGCGCTCACATAAACACCACTGTTATTTTCGATACCGTCCAAGAGTCCGTCACCATCAGTGTCAGCATTGAGAGGATCGGTTCCTGTAGCGTCCGGTCCATCGTAATCTCCGGTGCCATTTTCCACACCGTCAGCTAGACCGTCCTGGTCCGTGTCCTCTTCGGTAGGATCGGTCTTATTTTCATATTCATCAAAGTCAGTGAGACCATCACCATCAAAGTCTCCAGTTCCTGCGCCCGGTCCTGGTCCATCTCCTAGTCCATTCAAATCAGTGAGGTTACCCGTCTTATCATTTTCATAGAAGTCAGGCAAGTTGTCCTCGTCCTCGTCACCATCAAAGATACCAGCCTGAATGACTAGATTGTCGATGATGAAGTCCTGGTTTGCGCCACCGACTCGAGCCGAGATGATGAATGTATGGTCATCACTTGCAACAAAGTCAGGAATTTCCACTTCGGTGAAATCCGCGTTCGTGTTCATTCCAGTCGTTGTAAAACTGGCGCCCACGTCCGGTTGCCATTGTATTTCAATCGATCCCTCAACTTTTTCTCCGTCATTTAGGATTGGTCCGTTATTAAATGCGAGCTGTTGCAAATCAGTGCCTCCGGCCATTCCGGAAATGTTCACGCCTTGCTCAGCGTCAAAGTTCTGCCAAGTGTCTACTTCGAAGGAAATGTTTTCAATGGCCTGTCCTCCGGCCATTCCCTCTTCGGCCTGTCCGAGCTCTCCGAGCTGAGCGTCGCCGTAATTTATTGAAAATCCGTCTGCAGGATTATTATTTCCTGGGCTGTCATTGAGTTCATAATCGAAAGTGATTCTGAAACCATTTGATGAGCCTGGGATTGCAGGAACCGAGAAACTTGAAAAGCCTAGTCCCTGACCGTCCTTAGTCAGTTGGAGTTTACCGTCAATAACTTCTGCTGCCTGCCCAGCGATGACTGAACCGTCCTCAAGGTCTGTCGTTCCATCAGCAAAACCATCGAAGTTCTGACGGTAAGAGCTTTCATCACGTTCGTCTTCAGTGGTCGGATCTGTACCGTTAGCTATTTCGCTACCGTCACCTATTCCGTCTCCGTCTGTGTCAGGATCGTTTGGATCTGTGCCGGGCTGATCTTCCGGATTATCCTCATCATAAGGAAGTGTTGGGTTTTCTACCCCATCTAGGAGAGTGTCACCGTCCGAGTCTGCTACGAGCGGGTCCGTTCCAGTAGCGTCAGGGCCATCGTAATCACCGGTACCATTTTCAACCCCGTCAGCGAGGCCATCCCCATCGGTATCCTCATTCTGTGGGTTTGTTCTATTTTCATATTCATCAAAATTGGTAATACCATCATTGTCTGGGTCTCCTTCTGCACCATTATCTCCAGTAGCATCCTCAGGATCGAGATCATTTGCAGTTTCCCAGAAGTCCGGAAGACCATCCTCGTCACTGTCTCCACCTGCACCAGTTTCAATGATCAAATTATCGATAAATAGGTCCTGATTTGCTCCTCCGACCCTAGCTGAGATAATGAATGTATGGTCATCACTTGCAGCAAAATTACTGGTTTCGACGTCAACGAAATCGGCATTTGTGTTAAGGCCAGTCGTTGTGAAAGAGGCGCCCTTGCCAGGATACCAACTGATTTCCATCGTACCTTCAACGGTCTGTCCATCATCAAGGATGACGCCATTTGTGAATGCAAGTTCGCCCAAGTCTCCGCCATCTCCATATCCTGAGATATTAACTCCCTGTTCAGCGTCTCCGTTCCT
>JASLJT010000101.1:0-3669 GCA_030747955.1 Verrucomicrobiales bacterium
TGAACTTTTGGAAAATGCTAATTGGGCGCCGACTCATGGTTTTACGGAGCCGTGGAGATTTAAGATTTTTTCTGAAGATCATCGAAAAGTTCTTGGGGAAAAGTTACAGGAACTCTATTCCAAGCACACTCCGGAAGATCAGTTTCGGCAGGACAAGATGGATAAGTTGGGTCAGAATCCGACCCTTGCACCTATCGTTATGGCTATATGTATGAAGCGAGGTGATAACCCGAAGATTCCTGAACTTGAAGAAATCGAGGCCGTGGCATGTGCTGTACAAAACATGCACCTCACTGCGGCGGCAGCGGGTCTCGGCGCTTTCTGGTCTTCGCCTCCCATATTAGAAACTGATGGAATGTGTGAATTCCTAGATTTAGGGGAGTCTGACCGTTGTCTCGGCCTATTTTATATTGGCTGGTTAAAAGAAGGTGAGAATTGGCCGAAAAGTAGCCGAGGATCAATATCTAATAAAATTAGTTGGTTCGGTAAGTCATAAGAATGATTATTTGAACATTGATTAAGATCTACGATAATATCCATTGAAGTGCCTGAGACAGTCGCTCACTGATAAACTCACTGAGAGGAAAGTCCGGACACCTTAAGGCAGTACCGCCGCACGAAAGTGCGGGAAACTGACAGCGAAAGCTCCAGTTTACGGAAAGTGTCACAGAAAATATACCGCCTGAACGAGTTTTACTTGATCAGGTAAGGGTGAAATGGCGAGTTAAGAGCTCACCGCCCCGAGGGTAACTGAGGGGGCATGACAAACCCCGTGCGGTGCAAGACAGAACAGGGAAAACGGGTAGCCTGCCCGGCCTCTTCGGAGATGATCCTGGGTAATAGTCGCAGTATGGTTCGCCCAGCTCCTGTCATATGACAGGAAGATAAATGGCTGTCACCTGTCTCGCTCCGGTGAGACAGGACACAGAATCCGGCTTATGAGGGTACTTCCCACTAAAAAATGTCCTGGTCGCGTAAATCGCGACCAGGACAAACCATTTATAATAAAAACTTCGAACTCATTCGTAATTGTTCTAATGGTGAACTGAGTTTATCTATAGAGGATCATGATTATTTCTCCGAAAATTCGCGGATTCATTTGTACAACTGCTCATCCTGAAGGCTGTGAAGCACATGTCCGGGATCAAATTGATTATGTGCGTTCGCAAACGCCCATAGAGAATTGTCCGAAGAAAGTTTTAGTAATAGGTTCATCGACAGGTTATGGGCTCGCTTCGCGGATCGTTCCTGCCTTTGGGGGTAAGGCAGACACTTTGGGTGTGTTTTTTGAGAGGCCTCCTTCAGAGAATAAGTCTGGCAGTGCTGGTTGGTATAATAGTGCTGCATTTGAATCAGCGGCCAAGGCCGAAGGATTATATGCTAGAAGCATTAACGGAGACGCATACTCAGATGAAATAAAGGCTCTGACTGTGAATGAAATAAAGGCTTCTATGGGGCAGGTCGATTGTGTCGTGTACTCATTAGCCTCACCACGGAGAGTCGATCCGGATAATGGTCAGGTATATAAGTCTTGCTTGAAACCGATAGACACCACTTATTCGCAAAAGACAGTCAATACTGATAAGGCAGAAGTCGAAGAGGTTGTCATAGAGCCGGCGACTGAAGATGAAATAACTCAAACAGTCAAGGTCATGGGAGGAGAGGACTGGGAACGTTGGATAGACGCGCTTTTAAGCGGCGGTGTCCTTGCCCCATCTGCCATAACGACTGCATATTCCTACATTGGTCCAGAGTTGACCTGGTCCGTATACAAGGATGGTACTATTGGTCAGGCAAAGATTCATTTGCAGGAAACGTGTGAACGTATTCATAAAAAGATTTCGCCATCTGGTGGAAGGGCATACATATCAGTCAACAAGGCCGTAGTGACTCAGGCCAGTTCTGCGATTCCAGTCGTTCCACTATACATCAGTGTCTTATTTAAGAAGATGAAAGAGGAAGGCATTCACGAGGATTGTATCGAACAGATCAGGAGGCTCTTCGGTGATCATTTCACGGACGTACCTTCTCTGGACGAATCTGGACGCATTAGAATCGATGACTGGGAGATGAGAGATGATATTCAGAGTCATGTGGCAGAGGTATGGGAACAGATTGGCACTGATAATTTGAAGAATTTATCTGATTTTGAAGGTTACCAGAAAGATTTTATGAAGCTCTTCGGTTTTGGTCTTGATGGAGTCGACTACGGAGCAGACACGGACCCATTACGATCAATTGATCTAGTCGAGTGAATTATATAAGCATTCCCAAAGGGTGAAAAAAGCTAATAGCGATTCATGAGATCATTTTATTATGCATTCAAAGGTCTCTTGCTCCTTTTCCGTTCACAGAAAAATGCACGGATTCATCTGTTCTTTTTTTCTTTAGCGATATGCAGTGGTTTTCTTTTTAAGATTACTGCCCTCGAGTGGGCTTTGATTTTAATATGTTCGGGACTCGTAATGGCTGCAGAAGCTGTGAATACAGCCTTAGAAAGATTAGCCGATTCGGTTCATCCAGACCATCATGTTGGAATCGGTGAGTCCAAGGACATTGCAGCTTCGGCCGTGTTAATTACTGCGATTGCAGCATTGTCTGTAGGACTTATAATATTTGTCCCTAAGCTCATTTCATGGACCGTTCCCAATTAGTAGAATCGCTCATAGCCTTGGTCGGTGCCGATAAGGTTTCTGATGAGCTATCTGACATTGAGGAGCACAGCATTGATAAATGGTTAGTGGGGTATCCTCCTGATGCCGTTGTTTTTGCGGAAACGACTGAGGACGTAGTTGCCGTCATGAAATTTTCTAATCAGGAAGGGGTTCCAGTCACGACGCGAGGTTCTGGTGTCGGATACGTTGGAGGGGCAGTTCCTGTTCAGGGTGGCATTGTTTTATCAGTGGCACGCATGGATTCTATTAAAGAGATTAATGTAGAGGATGGCGTTGCAATTGTTGGACCTGGGCTCATCACAGGGACCCTTCAGGACGCTGTTCGTGACCTTGGTTGGTTCTATCCTCCTGACCCAGCTAGTCTAAGAGAGTGCAGTATAGGAGGGAACGTTGCAACGAATGCTGGTGGGCCTCGTTGCCTCAAGTATGGAGTCACTCGTAATTATGTTTTGGGATTGGAGGTCGTCCTTGCTGATGGGACATTGGCGAGGTTGGGCGGACGCTGTCACAAAAATAAGACAGGATTTGATTTGATAGGAATGTTTGTTGGATCAGAAGGCCTTTTGGGCGTTGTTACCGAGGTGACTTGCCGCTTGATTCCTTATCCTCCTTCTAGGGCAATGGTTTCGGCAACCTTTGAAAGTTTTGCCGATGCGGCTCTAGCAGTTCAGGAAGTTATGAGTGCAGGGTTTCTTCCTGCTGCTCTTGAAATTGCCGACAAGTTTACTCTCTCTGCTGCCCGCGATCATGTCGGTTCAGAGATGATTCCACAAGGCGAAGCTTTTTTACTAGTTGAACTCGATGGTCAGAAAGGATCCGTTGCACAGGAAACGGATTCAGTGGCGGAATTGATAAGAGAACAGAAATCTTTGACCATTGAAACGGCAACGGACGAATCAGGATGTGAAGACATTTGGGAGATTCGCAGAGCCTTCAGTTATAGTTTACGTGCGACTGGTCTCACTAAGCTCAATGAGGACATCGTTGTTCCGCG
>JASLJT010000102.1:0-5793 GCA_030747955.1 Verrucomicrobiales bacterium
TGCAAATAACTTCGGTGAAAGATAACCTTAACCGCATCCTCAAGACTATATATGCCTGCTACATATGCTGCAGCCACTTCTCCGACGCTATGCCCAACAACTTTCTTAGGTAAGACTCCCCAGGTTTTCCACAGTTCAGCGAGAGCAACCTGCAACGCGAAAATAGCAGGCTGCGCGACATCGGTCCGGTCAATTTTTGATGTCTCCTCATTAGAATTCATTTCCTCGACCAAGGACCACCCTGTCAACGGTTCTAATAGCGAATCAATTTTTTTAATCGTTTTGCGAAAAACCGGCTCATCCTGAAAAAGTTCCTGACCCATTCCCCACCACTGTGCGCCCTGGCCAGTGAATACAAATACAGGATCGCTATTGGTAACAGAACCTTTCCCAATTATGCATTCCGGAGATTCTATACGATTTAATATCCATGATTTTAAATTCGATCTTATCGATTTGTGATCGTGGCCAATAACGACCATCCTCTCATCAAGATTCTGACGATTTAAACCTATCGAAGTACAAATTTCATTAATAGGAGCAGTGTCCTTATTGAGAAAATCGCAATGCGATTTAGCTGCGCACTCAAGGCCTGATTCACTGTTCCCGCTAAGTGGTAATAAAAATGGACGGCTAAGCAACTTTGCGTGAGACTCCTCAGTTCCTAGGTGTTTTACATTGTCGACCGCCTCAAGAACTACATGGGCGTTAGTCCCTCCAAATCCAAAAGAATTAACAGCACTCACAGGAAGAAAATCGCCCTTGGATGGTATGGGCATATTTTCCATAGGCACCTTCAACTTCAAATCTTTAAAAGGAATGTTGGGGTTTGGAGTCTCGTAATTAAGATTCTTAGGAATTTGCCGATGATGCAAAACTAATGCCGCCTTGATGAGTCCGGCAATCCCAGATCCAGATTCCAAATGACCTATATTGGATTTAACAGACCCTATGATGCACTGTTCAGATTCTGATCGCCCCTCACAAAGAACTTCTCCAAGAGCTCTCGTCTCA
The DNA here is from genome assembly GCA_030747955.1 of Verrucomicrobiales bacterium. Taxonomy (GTDB): domain Bacteria; phylum Verrucomicrobiota; class Verrucomicrobiia; order Verrucomicrobiales; family DEV007; genus EC70. The sequence continues at coordinate 1,015 of JASLJT010000102.1, forward strand.
ATTGGGTCACCTACAGGTGTGCCGGTGCCATGGGCTTCCATGTAACCAACTCTGCTAGGTTTAATACCGGCTTGCTCGTAAGCCTGACTCAACATAGCAGCTTGCGATTCCTTTCCAGGAACAGTCATCGAAGATGTGTTACCATCCTGATTAACTACCGCAGCCCTGATCGTAGCATAAATACGATCCCCGTCCTGATGAGCGCGCGCAAGAGGCTTAATGAGAATCATTCCCGCACCTTCACCTCGCACATACCCATTAGCACGGGCATCAAAAGCAAAGCATTGGCCACTCGGTGAAAGCATTGATGCTTTGGAAAAACCAATTGAACTATCAGGCATCAACAATGCATTAACTCCACCAGCAAAGGCGGCATCACATTCCCCACTCCAAATACTCTTACAGGCAAGGTTCACTGCCACAAGAGCAGAAGAACATGCAGTATCAACAGAAATGGAAGGCCCTTTTAAATCATAGAGATAACTAATACGATTCGAGGCGATCGATAATGTGCTGCCAGAATTTGTATGAACATCAATGTCTGACTCCCCCATCATTTGAATGGAGCCATATTCATTAGATGATATACCTACATAGACACCAGTAGCGGAGCCTCGCCAATTTATAGGCTTTTCTCCTGCGTCCTCGAAAGCTTCCCAAGTAAGTTCAAGTAACCAGCGCTGTTGCGGATCCATGCGCTGGGCTTCTCTTGGAGAAATACCAAAAAAAGATGCGTCAAATTTATCCACATCCTCTATAAAACCTCCCCACTTGGTTATCATTTTAATAGGAACTGAACTGTCAGGATGATAGTAACGGTCCACATCCCATCGATCATCGGGAACTTCCTGAATTCCCGATTTCCCCTCGATGAGAAGATCCCAGAACGACTCTGGGCTATTGGCTCTTCCCGGAAACCGGCATGCTATTCCAACTATCGCGAGAGGCTCCTGATTTAATTCTGGCATTCTTTATGCAAAAATTAATTTATTTTATGCACTATTAATTGAAATGAATCCATCATAAAGGGACTGAAAAAAATAAATAAAGCAGACCCACTACTCTGTTAATATATAGAATAGATTTTATAATTTACAGAGAATGGCAAATGGCTCAGCTCTATAATCTGCAATAATTAAAATCCAATCGACGCCCCACCGTCAACCGTTAGAAGAGAACCAGTTACAAAACTCGCTGCTGGGGAACAGAGAAACACCGCCGCATGACCAACCTCATCCGGTTGCCCCATTCTACCCATCGGCGTCCTACCAAGGACCTTCTGTCGCCTAGGCTCATCCCCTTTAAATGAATTTAATGCCATTGCGGATTCAATCCAACCAGGCAAAATTGCGTTTACCCTGACTCCGTTCGGAGCAAATTCGGCAGATAAATTATATACTGCTCCATGCATAGCTGACTTCGCCATCGAATATGAAGTTACTAGTGGCAATCCTATCACAGTAGCCATAGAAGAAATCCACAAAATCGACCCAGATCCGTTATCGAGCATTGCTGGAACAAATTCCTTTGTAATGGCAAGAGCCCCTCGGATATGGACATCAAAAACCTCCATGAATTCTGAATCATGCAAGTCAACAAATGGCTTCTTGCAGTTAATCCCAGCATTATGCACCAGACAAGTTGGCTCTCCATGATCAGAAAGTACCCTTTGAGCAAAGTTTGGTATTTCCTCAATTTTCGCAATATCTTGAGCAAGATAGCTGACCCGCTCACCGAGTTCTGCTGTCGCTTCAGCCAATACGGCTTCACGCCTTCCAACAAGAATCACTTTTTCAGCACCTGCAGCAAGCATGCATCTTCCAATTCCCAGACCAATGCCTGTTCCTCCACCTGTTATCAGGACTGTTTCTCCAGACATGCTGTAAGGATTTTCCATACTTATTAATTGGTATATTTATATAAAATTAGACATTTAGGAAACCTTTTTTCCATACTTACTCATGGCTTCTTCGGTCAGAGTAGTCCCTGCTCCTGAGTTCTTCGGGAAATCAAAATAACCAGACCTAATCTCAAGAGGCTCAATGAAGCAGTCCTTGATCCAGGGTATGAATTCCAATAACTCAATTCCTGGATGAGAAATACTTAAATGAATTTGAGTTTGAGCCATATCACCAGCGTGAGGAGTCACGGGAAGGTTTGCTTCGTAAGCAACATTAGATACTTCCAAAGTTTCAGTAATTCCTCCAAGCCGAGTCGCATCGGGTTGCACGTAATGAACTGCCTGAGAAGATATAAACTCCTCAAAGTGAGCCAACGAATATAGCATTTCACCCAATGCGACTGGCGTCTCTATGGCATCCGCAAAATCCTTGTGCCCCCGCACATCATCATGCCATAGAGGCTCCTCTATCCATGTGACGTCATAATCTTTCAGCTTACTCGCCACACTCAATGCTTCAGGCATGCGCCAGCGCCCATTAGCATCGGTCATTATTCTAACCCCTGAACCAACGGCATTTCTGACCGCTTCGACTCGTTGCAAATCCTCGCTATGATCTGGCTTTCCTACTTTCATCTTTATACTCTTGTAACCATCTACCTCAGTGAGCCTGAGCACATCATCAACCAACATTTGAGTTGAAAGGTTTAACCAACCACCATCGGTATTGTACGCTTCGACTTTGTTCTTCTCACTCCCACCAAGAGTCTTCCATAACGGTTCATTTGAGGCCTTCGACTTAATATCCCACAACGCAATATCTACCGCCGCCAATGCCATTTTTGTAATACCTGCACGCCCGACCCATTGGAGTGGCGGATAATATGCCAATCTTTCCCACAATAAGGAAATATCAGACGCTTCCTGACCTATTAATAACTCAGCATAACAATTGGATATACAGTCCGTAATTAATCTATCACTAGCTAAATGGGCATGAGTTCCGGTAAAGCCATAACCAGTAAAACCTGCATCTGTGAAAATTCTTACTCCTGGCATACCCCAATGAGTTATCGAATGCGTACTGTCAGATATATGGTTCCGAGTAACCGGAACGTGCAAAATAAATGTTTCAAGCGAAGTGATAATCATCAATTTAAAGGGGGTAGGAGAATCTAACTTCGCCTCATAAAAATGTTCATTAAAGATATAAAGAAGATCATCCAAATAGCTGGTGATGGATCCTTGATTCTTCAGTCCCTGTGAGGCGCTGGTCCAGACCCTGGAACCTGAAAGTGACCCTTTCATGATCCATTCCTAGAGCATGCAAAATCGTTGCATGCATGTCTCTTACTATGACAGGATCCTTCTCTACATAATATCCAAAATCATCAGTTTGTCCGTAAGAGATACCTCCTCTGATACCGCCTCCGGCCATCCAAATCGCATAGGCTTCTTTGTGATGATCTCGGCCCGCTCCATTTAACTTTGACCCCTGAAACATCGGAGTTCTTCCAAACTCTGCACCCCAGACAAGTAAAGTTTCATCTAAAAGCCCCCTCATCTTCAGGTCTTTAATGAGGGCAGCAATTGGTCGGTCAATCTCTTTAGCCTTTTTCTTTATACCATTTTCGATACCCCCATGGTGATCCCATCCGGAATTGTACAGTTCGACGAATCTTACTCCGCGTTCGACGAGCCTCCGAGCCTGCACACAGTGATTCGCAAATGATCCTTTTCCATACATGTTCCTAATATGTTCAGGTTCAGTTCTTATATCAGTTAGTTCAGGCACTGACATCTGCATTTTAAATGCCAACTCATATTGATTGATACGGGTTCTAATTTCAGGGTCGCCAGTATTTTTCAATTCCAATTCATTCAATTCATTAATTCCATCAATGATTCGCTTTCTGCGAGATCTATCAACGCCTTTCGGATCTGATAAGAATAGAACTGGGTCACCAGTGCTACGAAACTCAATTCCCTGATAGGTGCTTGGTAAAAAACCATGACTCCACAAAGAGGAACCTGCTCCTGGAACACTTCCAGAAACCATTACCACATAAGATGGCAAATCATTTGATTCTGAACCTAGCCCATAAGTGACCCAAGACCCCAAACTGGGTCGACCAATGCGATTAAGACCTGAATGAAAAAACATCTGAGCAGGAGCATGATTGAAATCCTCGGTCTGCATTGATCGAATAATAGCAACTTCACCAGCAACCGATTTTAGATGTGGAAGAACTTCTGAGATTTCTTGCCCATTATTGATTCGTGTGAATTTAAATGGCGAAGCCATCATCTTTGGGTGCCCTCTAAGGAAAGCAAACCGCTTCCCTTCAATGAACTCTGCAGGAGCTAGTTTGCCATGAAATTCCTTAAGTTTAGGTTTGGGATCAAAAAGGTCTAATTGAGAAGGCGCCCCCACCATATGTAAAAAAATTACTGACTTGGCCTTTGGTGCGAAGTGCGCAATTTCTTTGCCATAATCTGCGACAGGATCCGGTGCAGACTCTCTAGACAGAAGATCATTAAAGGCCAGAGTCCCTACACCAAGACTACTAGAATTGCGCAGAAAAGCCCTTCTAGATAACAATCGCTGAGTCAGATCCTTTTCCATTATTAGTAACCGCTTTAGACTACTTTGTTATCGTTGCATGAAGATTGAGCAACGTAGTTGCAATTTCAAACCAGGCACTTTCAGCTGACCCTTCCGTGTCAAGAGCTCTGAAATATATTTCTTTTAACGCCTTAATCTCAGCACCATTGGGATGCCTAGAAAGAGCAAGCCTAAAGGCATATTCCAATTGTTGAGGCGCATTCAATTCAGCAGACTCTTTTCTTATTCGAGCAGCAAAGGCTTTAGCAATTTC
>JASLJT010000103.1:0-11215 GCA_030747955.1 Verrucomicrobiales bacterium
TTTGCCCTTACCTTGGCCTTGGCCTTGGCCTTGGCCTTGACCTTGACCTTGACCTTGACCTTGACCTTGACCTTGACCTTGACCTTGACCTTGACCTTGACCTTGACCTTGACCTTGACCTTCGCCTGCGCCCTCACCTGCGCCCTCACCTGCGCCCTCGCCTGCACCGGCAGCATCACCGAAGCCGTCATCACCGAAGCCGTCATCACCGAAGCCGTCATCACCGAAGCCGTCATCACCGAAACCGTCATCGCCAAAGCCTTCATCGCCGAAGCCTTCATCACCGAAGCCTTCATCACCGAAGCTCTCTTCTGAATTTTCTTCGGCATAGGCGTCAGCGGCCTGAGCTGAACTTAAGGCGGACTCTAATGCTGCTATTACCTGTTCCTGGAAATTGACTGATTCGGGTTGTTTGCCTTCGTTGATTGATGTGTGTGCCTTAACGGCAGCTTTGCCCGCTTCGACGAGAGCGTCTCCGATTCCCTGTTCGAAAGTCGCTTCAGGTCCAACGCCGAACGGAAGTTCTCCTGGTTTAATTGGGGCAAAAGGATCATCGTCAGCGAAAGGATCATCATCAGCGAAAGGGTCATCTTTAGCTGCTTCAAAGATATCTTTTTCTTCTTTAGGATCATTTACTTGAGTTTCGCCGGAAGGGCCTTCGGGTTCTTCTTTGGGTTTATAGTCTGGTAAATTTGTTTTTCTTACATCAGTGATTTCATTGGCAATGCCGATTTGTCTGGCTTCGAGTTCAGACCTCTTATCATTAAATAGGTTTGGTTTCGGAGCATTCGCATCAGCGGCTGGAGGCTCTGTGTCCTCCTTTAATTCTCTTTGCACTGCGATCAGGTGTTGGATGGCGTTAATGAGGTCATCAAAGCTGTCCTCTTCGGCACTGAGAATTTTTTGTGCTATACGAAGGGCCTCTATGGCTTTGCCCTGATCAGTTCCAGCAGCTAGGGCCTGATCTTTAAGTATATTGTCGACGGCCGAGGACATTAGAGCTTCGGGGTCAGTTTCAGTGAGTGATTTTTCAGTAGCTGTAAAACGGTCCCCAGCGGCGGTTCCCTTAGAAGCTTCTTTTGACTCTACAAGGAGATCGAAAAATTCAGCGTATCGGTCGATTACTGCTTCCTGAACTCTTGAGAGGCGCCCCCTATCAAGATTCTTTGAATCAGGATTGACTTGCATTTTACGAATCCAGTCAATGGAGCCTTTCTTCAAAAGTTCCTCAGCCTTGATAATTTCAGATAATTCCCTGATCAAGCGATCATCAACTAGGATCGATTTTGCTCCTTCGAGTACCTTGTCCAGATTAGCAATCACTTTTCCGATGTCTTCATCTGCTCCCTTTATGTGAGGAAGTGAACCGTCAATATTTGCTTGGGCTTGACGGAGCTTTCCTGCAACTGCGGGCACATCTGTTCTTGCAACTGTAAGAAGGAGTGCTCCTGTTTTTTCTAATTCTTCTCCGTTCCCTTGTTCGATTAGTCCATTCGACTCTAGGTCTGAGAGTAACCACCTCATGCGTTTGGCAATGGTTCTGGTCCTTCTTCCTACATTGTCCTGTCTGCGCGCTTCCTTGGATAGTCTTGGTCCAGTCTGTAGAAGGTCAGCGTTTGGGTCGATAGGTCGTTGAGGCACTTCAGGAGTATCTGCCTCTTTTTTGGCTGCCTCTTCTTTCGGAGCGGGTTCTTCCGCGTTAGCTTTTTTCTCGTCCTGCGCTCGTAAAATACCGCAGAAGAGGAACGTGACTGCTAATAGGATTGAGATTGAATTCATGATGGAACTTTTCATTTTTCTTCGGTTTCCTGTTCTATGAGTTGTTTTACTTGGGTCGAGGCAGTTTCTTCATTGTCACGAGCCTTTTTAATTTCATCCTGCTGACTTGCCAATTCAGCTCTATACCATTGCAGATACCTCTCAGGTGTGACAATTAATATTTTACGGACTACGGACTGTCTAACATGCTTCTTTTCGCCGGGGAACAGATCTTCAACCTCAATTTGGTATGAAATCTGATCGCCAGGCTTCAGTTCTTTAATGTGATCTGAAATTTTCCACTCATATGTATTTTCTCCGGCAGATTTCCCTTCAAAATTATGGATTTCCTTTTTGGAGTTTTCACTTTCTCCTTCACTTTCCCTGTCACCTCTCTGGATTGTGTAGATGAGGTGTGCTTTTCCTAGTCCATAATCATCAGTGCCCTTGTAATTGAGGTTTACTATTTTCTTATCTGTAGCCAAACCGTCGGAGCTTGGGGCTGTGAGTTGAACTTCTGGCAAAGTGTCATCAATGACTCTGATGTTGTTTTGGACGTCTCCATACTCAAAGTTCTTACCACTCTCGCCTTCGGTCCATTGGAATGCGTAATTGAATGCCTTGTCAGCCTTTCTGGAAAAAGTAATTAATTTGCCATCCTCACTGATCTCAGCATCGATCGTTTCATCTTCGCCGACTCTTACCTGCATTGCTTTCACTTTAGTCTGGGTGGTAATTTTCCATTTCAAGGTCGTGTCTTGAGGAGTGTCCAGTGTCAGTTCGGGAACAGTTTCCGGATCTTTAGCTATGTAATCGGGAAAGATTTGTTCAATTTCATAACTTCCGATCTTTGGAGATTTAATGACTTGAATGTCGTAGGTTTTACCCTTGTCATCATTGACTCTGACGTAAAATTCAGTGTCTTCAGTAATGTCCTTGAGGACCCTCTCATAGATCAGTTTGTCGTTAGCTAATGGATCCATGCCTTGGGGCACGGATGGCCATTTTTCTGAACCTTTGGTTCTGACAAAAAGCTTGCCTTGTGGGACCGCTTTTAGATCTGTAAATACTTTAATGTTCAGAGACTCGCCGAACTTTACCTTGAAGGGTTTATCGGCTTTCATTTCCTGCCCCTCGACGTGTACTTTTTCGATTTCTGTCTGTGTAGGGTAGTTAACATTTTGACCTGTTAATCTCTGGAGTAGAGTTCCTACCTGTTCTTCCCATTTAAAGCTGATTAATCCGAAAACGATTATAATTGCGGCACTGATTGCAAAGATCTTTTTAATTTGGTCCCAAGATACAATTTCTTGAAAATTAATTGATTCGGTCCGCTCATTGGCTTTTTCCTTGATTGCCTGAACAATTTCCTCGGAAGTGTTACTGGTCGAATCTGTTGCTGAGAGTTCGGTGTAAGTAATGAGTATGGAGGATAATTTAGGATTCTTGGATTCGACCTGAAGCGCTGTTCTTACTGCATTATATGGCTTCAGATGTCGGAGCCATTCCCGATAAATAACAAAGGAGATGACACCAATATTGATGACCATTAGGGCGGCACCAAATCGATTGTCCCCGATCCCTTTCCAGATCAATAGATCCACTATCAGGTCCGTTATTATTAATGAGACGATCCAAATCAGTGATCTTATGATGCCCCTGGTATGGATGAAACGTCTCTCATCATTCCAAGCTTCCTTGAGCTTTTCATCTATATTTAGTTGTGATCCTTTTTGCATTTTATTTTAAGGAAAGTTTTATACGAGGTTCTCTCTGCGTCTGAAGAACCATTCGGTCCCCGCGAAGAGGAGCACTAGGATGAATAGGTATTCCTTGTCCCATAGTTCTTCGATAATTTGCACTTCGTTGTCTCTTGGTTTTTCATTATTGAAGTCATCCTTGAAGCCGGAGATAGCGGTTTGATTTAACTCTTTGCCACCGGATATTTCCGCAATTTCTTTTGCGATGTCCGGTCTGGATCCGGTTTCCCGCTCTTCTGGATTTATAGTGGCCACTTCAAATTCGGGACTATTGGCTCGACTCTCATCGGAAGGGCCTGCCTTGAGGACATAGGCTCCGTCCTTGCCTGCTACGTGAGCACCTGAAAAGAGACCATCAGTGCCAGGTACTGGGCTCAGTTGGATTTCGGAAGAAGAGTCTGGCGAGCCCTTAGGTTCAATGAGGACCATGTATTCTTCGATGTCAGTGACAGGTTCAAAGGATTCAGTGAGAACATTAGCGTAAATTTGTACCGTGTCGCCCTCACTGAAACTGGCCCGGTCCGTTTCGATGGTGATTTGTTTATTCTGTCCCAGCAGTCTTGAGAGTGTCAGGAACTGAATGGTTTGCCCCCAGAACCTTGCGTGGTACCGGTCACCGACCTCAAGTCGCATTCTCCATAAATCCTCAGTACCTACAAAAAGGCTCTTTCCAGTACCATAACGTTGCCATGCCACGAGTGGGTACTGGTCAAATCCATCCGGTGAACCGGAATGAGTGAGTAGGACTGTCGCGCCTGCTTTTGCTCCGTCCACTGGTGGGAGCCGATGCATGCGGTTCACTTTTTGCCAAATCCTATCAGTCGTGTCATCTGACAAGGACAGTGAGGTGGATTGGCTGAGACGGCCCGCTGAGGTTACTACAGGATGAGTACCGTTAGAGACCGGGTTCCAGCTTCCAGCTCCAATTTTAATCGGTAGGATGTCTGCGATCGCCGTGTCCTTGTAAGAAGTGGGTGCAGCTACTGGGCCGGCGAGCATCATTAGGGATCCTCCGCGTTCCTTCACGAGTTCATCAATGAGTTCTAGCTGTTCGGTGTTGAAGTAACCGGCAGGAACGTCTCCAAGTATGATGAGGTCATACTTGAATAGGTCTTCTTTAGTTGGAGGCAATGCTCCGATGTGGCGAGGAGATGATCCTGCCAGAGCCGGATCCCCTTGTGTCATTAAAAATCTAACATCGAGTCTTGGGTCTCTGAGCAGAACCCATCGGAGGTAACGGAATTCCCATCTTGGTATTCCCTCAACATAGAGGACCTTGATTTTTTCATCGAGGATCCTAACGCTATGGGAGGAGGAATTGTTTTTGTCTGTGGTTTCATCATTGAATGCGGTAGCGGAAACTTCCAACTCAACGGTCCCAGATTCCTGATCGGGAACGAATATCAGTTCCGCGAACTGGATCCCATCCTTCAATTTTACTTGCTGCGAAGGTTGTTCGGTTCCATCAATCTTAAGAGTAATATTAGTAGTCCTGTCATTATAGCCTTTTGACTCGATCTGAACTCTCAGAGGGACACGGTCACCCTTAAAGACAACGTCCGGCCCAATGATCTTCCTGACATGAATGTCAGGTGGGGAGGGGAGTCCAATGGGCACTGTGTGAATTGGGATTCCCTGAGTGGACAGTGATCTGGCCGATTCGACTGGGTCCTTGCCTTTGACGGAAATGAAATCACTGAGGACCATGACTCCAGCCACTTCCCGGCCTGCGAATTTGCCTACTGCTTCATTAATTGCAGATCCGATTTCAGTGCTTTCTCCTTGCGCGTTCAGATCAAGACTGATGGATTGGGTTTCGGTTTCCTCAGTCTGGCTTGCTTTCTCGTCTTGTTTGATGGGCTTTAGTTGACTGTCGAAAGTGAAAATATTCACATTGAATTTATCCTTCAGGTCACTAATCACATTAGTGTTTTCGAGTGTTGCTTTGGCAAGCTCGATGCGGCTCGGATTACCGATCTTAGTTTGGATTTCATTTGCCTTGCCGGGATCAAATGGCTCGGTCGATTTAATTTCTCCTAGGGCCCTTGCCGCTTCCTCAATGGAGTTAGCGTTCCTCTGATCCTTAGTGGCCATGCTGCTAGAGGTGTCAATCAGAACAAGCATGTTCCTTTTGTAGGAGTTGGACTTTGTGATTTTAGCGAACGGTCCCATGATTATGATGATGAGGACCAGTAGAGCTAGGCCCTGGCACACTGTCATTATAATGCGTCTACTTTTTGGTAGCTGACGTTCGGAGCGGTAAAGGTAAACAGAGAAAACAACAGCAAGGGTAATGAGTATAAGAGCTACGGCGGCTCCATGACTCCACCCGATTGTTAGTGAGTCGATTTTCTGATCGCTTTCTAGGCCAAGAATTTTTTCTAACATTTTTGGTAAGATTTTCCTTAAGTTCTACGGGCCGCAGCCACGTTACTGAGTTGAAGTGAAGTGGCGATGTCTGTCTCACCCTTACTGATTTTATTGGTGAATATTTTTGCGAGTATCGATTGTGCTAAGAAGCAGATAACACATAAAGTCAGTAGCCAAGTGGTCAGATCACTTCCTTTGCGAGCATTCTGAATTTCCTGTTCGGGTGCTCCTTCAAGGATCTTTATATTTTTCATTGCTCCTATTGTTTGCTCAAGCACATCAGGAGCCACAACGCGCACGTTGGATTCTGATGGATCTGAATTAGCAGCGATGGCTCCGAGGACCGAGTCTTGTGATCCTAGGATCTGATAGATCCCACTTTCGCTTATATGTTCTGCTTTAATTTCAGCTTTGAAGCTTTCATTTGTTAGTGCGGTTAACTGGACAGAAGGTTTGTTCGTGTCGGCGTTGTCCTCAGAACCGGTATTTAATTTGCCGAGGGAAGCACTGGCAGGTTGGGTGCCTGCGATGCTGATCGCTTTGGTCTTGTTTATTCTTGTTAATCTTGAGTCAGGCTTGCTGGTCATTGTGGTTGCGGCCTGCTGTATCATGATGGCATAGACAGGATGCACTACCAGTTCGCTCCAGGACCTGTCAGCGCTTGTTGCGCATAAAATGACGGACCCTTCACCGACGGTCTTGGATACAAGAATTGGCGCATTGTTCTCTACTAATTTTAGAATAACCTGTGATCCGGGTAACGGTTCGACACTGATAATGCTTTTGACTTTTGCATCATTGATCACATCCTCTGTCATGGATTTTACGACACGAGCAAGTGGATGATCTGAGTCAGGGAATGCTAGTGACCATAGTCCTTGATTTTCCTCACCGCTGCTTGTCTTCTGTCCGATTTTTCCGGGCAATATACTGTCCGAATCATTACCAAAGCTCTGTTCATACTTTTCAGGATTAATATTTTCACCTGCGAAAACAATGAGTCCTCCACCATTGCTGGTGAAATTTTTCAAGCGTTCAGCAATTTCAGGGGAAGGTGCAGACACGTTTGCGAGAATTATGATGTCATAGTCATTAAGTTTTTCCAGAGTCAGGTCAGAGGAATCGACTGAAGTGACCTGTATTCCGTTCTCTTCGTCTCCACTACTCAATCTGAGTGCGTTTTCTAAGAAGAAGAGATCGTTATTCTGTGTTCCTAGGCCACCATCAATGGAATCAGTGGCGCAAAGGACACGGACCCGAGGGCGTACATTGACGACAGTGTGGCGGGAATTATCTGCGCCAAGGCTGTCTTTGGAGATTTTTGCAGTGATACTGAGGTCCCCTGGTTTCTCATAATTTGCCAAGAAAGGAACTACTTTGGATTCACCGGACCCGATCGTTCCCAGCGTTCGCCTCTTCACAAGGTTACTGTTCTGGTAAAACTCAATGTTGCCGGCATCAGCGTCATTTGTTCCAAAGTTCTTAACGGTTGCTTCGAACCTGGCTACACCTGAATTGTTTAATGAGCCTGACACATAATTCAGTGAGGTGACGCTGCGATTTTCATCACCTTCTGAGTTTACTGGAATTATATAGATGCTTGCAGGGATTTCACCGAGCATGTTTTTGGCTTCACTTGAGAGGCCGGTCCAGTCCGATTGCTGAGCGTCAGTGATGATGTGAATTTCCTTTGTTCCGGCTTTCATTTCATCAGACATTTCCTTAAGTAAGGGGATGCTGTTTTCTAGATTGCTTTGATGGGTGGATGCGCCCGAAATTTTGGCTGCGTCTAGAATATCGTTGACCTTATTTACATCATAGTCAGCCGCTCTTAGGGGGACTTTTTTCTGATCATCAATTTCTCTTTCATTTAGAAAAACAATACTGACCTTGTCTCCGGGTGACGCTGTCCCAAGGACCTTCCGGGCCTTTTCGATGGCCGTTTCAAAACGTGTAGTGGCTCCATGATTCATGCTTAAAGAATCATCTATAGCTACAACCATCCCCACTTTCTGATCACCCACGAGTGACGAATCCTTGAGGATTGGCCTGAGTAATGCGGCTGCAAGTAATAGTAATGTGAGGCAACGCAGTAAAAGGATAATGAAGTCTTCGAGCCTTATCTGGCCTGACCGGACGACGAGCGCTCTTCTGAGTAACTCCATTGCTGCCCAGTCCGTTTCTTTTTTATTTTTTCTGTAAAGGAGGTGTATGATGATTGGAACGGCTATTCCGATCACAGCAAGTGTTCCCCATACTGGAAATAGATTTAAGAATGACATTTAAATTATGTGCCTTTGGTTTTGGTTTGAGTAGTTTCTTGATTTGCAGATAAGGAGACGAAGTGCGCGTCTCTTAGCTCAATTGCACAGGGAAATATTAGTCTGCCCTGAAAATTAACTTTGAGCTCCAGTTCTGATCCGGGATCGATCATTATTTGAACGAACTGTTCTTTGGAGTCGGGACTAACGTTGGTCGTTGTATTTTTGTCCAAGGTGCCGAGTGAAGTTATCACTGAGCCTCTGTTCCCTTGACCGGGAACTATAGTTGATCGGAAAATGATTTTTCCTGGGCTTAGATCTGGAACAGAATAGGTTATCCGTGATTCGGGGTTAACCTTCAACGAGGTGATTGAGGATTTTAAAGATTTGATCAACTTTGGTGATGGTGGAGGTATGATTGGACCAATGGCCTTGTAGGTCTTGGCCCTGAGGTCGGATAGCCAGGCGACGTTATTAGGTCTGCGTTTCAGACTGTGGATTCCATTCAGAGGGAACCGAAGCTTTCCAACAATGTCATGAGTCATGGAAAGATGATCTCCTGCCTCATCGATGATCACTTTACCACGTATCCTTGATCCGTCAGCTAGGGCCAGTTCATCGCTGGTGTTCGTTTCTTGTGCCCCTTGATTACTGACGACATAGCGTCGAATGCCTTGTCTGGGTATGGGGATGATTCCTAGGGGGCTTTCAATAGCGATGTCTTTTTCTCTGATCCAGATAAGTTTGCCTGGGATAGGTTCTCCCTGAATGCGGTAAAGAGTACCCGGTTGAGCTCCGTTATCAGGGCCCTTCTCTTTTTTATTAAATTCGAGCATCGAGATTTGGTTCAATGGAATAGACTGATTTCCTGCGAAACTGGTTTGAACGCTAATTTTCTGGTCTTCGATACCTATAATTTTTCCATACCAAACTTCGCCATTTCTGAGTCGGATGAAGTCCGCATTTCCCTGAAACTGGATTGGTTTGTTGGTGAAAATGCTTAAAGTGTTTTCAAATGGAGTCGATTCATTTTTGTTATTGGTGATTTTACCTTCCTTCAAATTAAATGGCCCACTGATTCTTTTCCCTGAATTAATGAGTTGAGCAAAGCCTGAATTGACTGTTGGCAGAACTGGAAGATTGGAAATTGTTCTCTTTCCTTTGTTCTGATCGGTCTGAACTATTTGGTCCAAATTGATGTGCCCCCAGATACTAGTCGCGTTATCAATGATTTGAAACCTGGCCTCTTTATTAATAAATTCTCTAACGTCAAAGCTGACGGGTTCAAAAATATCCGAGTCATTTCCAGTGACCGTTCTGGTCACTTTCCCTTCAACTATTAAGTTAGCCTGTAGTTTTGTTTCCGAAGATCCCCCGCTAAGCAAAAAAGAGATGAAAGGTTTCTGAATCTGAAAAGGAGGACTAATGAGTGATCCGACCGATTTAGGATTTTCGGTCACGCTGGTCAAAAACCATTTACCTTCATAGCGGCCGACTCTGGCTCTTAATTTTCTCGAACCATGACTATATTCGCGATTGAATGCATCGCCTTGAAATTGCCAACCCCATGCCCTTACTCTTCCGAGGTCCTTCTGCTCAAAGTTAGTGATAAGAAGGTCACCGTTTGGTAATCGGGTAGAGGTAGGGTCGTCCGCTTCCTTTGCGGAAGCGACATGACAGTTTGTGGCGATAATCAACGCGATTATTGTCAGGATTTTAGTCACTATTTTTTACCTAGATTTTGCCATTGCTGTTCTACGGAGCAGGTAATCAGATATCGTTTTTTCTACAGGATCCTTAGTGTTAACTAGGACGTAGTCGACTTCGTTCTTCGCACATGCACCCTTAATCTCGCCAATGAATGATTCCAGCTCTTTGAGATAGTTCTCTCTGATTCTGGCGGGTTGAGTTACGAGTTCACCTTCACCTTCGAGTCCCAAAAACTTCCACATTCCAGTCAGTGGAAAATTTATTTCATGGTCATCCAGAATGTGAAAGAGGATCACATTGTGTCCGCCGTAACGGAGATGGCTGAGACCATTCATGAATTCTTCGGTGCTATCAAAGAGATCCGAGAAGAGCATCACAAAGCCTCGCTTACTCATGCGGTGAGCAAAGTCGTGCAAGATTCCCCCAACATTGGTCCGTGGTCGTGGTTCTAGAAGTTCGAGCTGATCTGAGATGTCATTGAGGACACTCATGTTACTCTTTGGATTGACGTAATTATTAAGTTCACCGTCGAACATGCCCACGCCGGCCGAGTCTCCCTGATTGACTGTCAGGTAGGCAAGGCTCGCTGCCATGAACTTGGCGTACTCGAGTTTTGTCAGTCCATTAGCTTTTGAACCGTAAGTCATTGATTTACTGCCATCGACAAGCAGATTTGCAATGAAATTGGTTTCAGCATCGAACTGTTTAATATAGTAGCGATTGAATCGGGCATAGGCTTTCCAGTCAATGTGACGAGTTTCATCGCCTGGAACGTATTGCCTGTAGGCCGAAAATTCACTACTAATGCCCCTAGCCGGGCTCTTGTGTGAGCCGATCCTTAGCCCTTCAACGACCTGCCTCGCTACGATTTCGAGGTTGCCGATCTTCTTGAGCTGTTCAGGGTCTAGGTATTTTTTCTTATGCTGCGCCATGGAGTTCTTCGCCCTCTGGTGTCACCTCAATGAGTTGTTCAATTATTGAGTCAGTCGTTTCTCCGTCTGACTGAGCAAGGAAGTTTAATCCCATGCGGTGGCGAAGGACTGGCTTAGCGAGAGCTTTAATGTCATCCAAGGATACGTTAATGTTACCATTCAGAGCGGCTCTGGCCTTGGCTCCGGTGATGAGGTTGAGGCAAGCCCTTGGCCCGCATCCCCATGACACATAGTCCCTTACGGCATCAATCTTATTGTCTTCATCTGGTCTGGTGTTACGGACCAGAGTTGCAACATATTGGTACAAATGTGGAGTGACATGAATTCTTGAGACGACGTCCTGTAACTTGAGGATCTCGGCTTTCTTGAGAACGGATTTCAATGCGTTACTTACTCCTGACGTTACGGTTTTCATGATTTCAAT
>JASLJT010000104.1:0-4484 GCA_030747955.1 Verrucomicrobiales bacterium
CGTTAAGCGAGTCGGCGAATCATACCAATCAAAGAGGACTTCAGGGATATTCATTAATTTTATCCCCTTATCTAAAAAACGAAGCCAAAGATCATAATCTTCGGCCCAATCAGGATTGGAAAAGCCACCTACTATATCCAAAGCAGAAGAGCGGACCATGCTTGAGGGATTAGCGATCGGACTATCAATGAACCTCTGTGATGCAAGAGACTCAGAATCATTTAACCCGTTCAACCAAGAAACGTATGCGGAAAATCCTCTGCCAGGGTCAGTCCTTGGTGCATTCATCAATCGGACCGCAGTCCCGCATCCTGAAAGGGATGGGTTCGCATCTAGGACTTCCACCTGTTTCTTTATCCTGTTCGGATATGACACATCATCAGCATCCATTCTAGCAATGAATGATCCACTTGCCATTCTCCTCCCCTTCTCTATAGCAATAGACACACCAACATTTTCATTACACTGAATGAAAGAGACACGCTGATCTTTATTCAAAAGATCATTAGAAATCTCTGCACTCTTATCAGTTGATCCATCATCAATAATAATTAATTCCAGATCCTTGTACGTCTGATCCAGACAACTTTTCGCGGCACGGTATAGAGTCTTATCTGCATTATATACAGGAAGAATAACTGAAACTTTCGGCATAATATCAATTACTCAAAGCACGTGATTGAACTGTCATTTCATCACCATTTCTGTGTAGATCAATTATCAGAGGAGAGCAGCACACCTCACAGTCATAATCAAGTTCCGCCGGTATTTCTGAGAAAGGAGGAGAAACAATTTCAAAAACTTCAAAACATGTTGGGCAAAGTATTTTAATCAAATCCATGCCTAGTAAGAAAAATCAGGGAAGTTCATTTTTTTCCTTTTCCTTTTATATTCAGAATTCGGAAGAAGTACATAATGCGGGTTCTTATCTTCCTTCAAAAAAGATATAAGGCGCTCTAAATCAATTAACTTCATTGCAGTGCACCCTGCAGTTTTTCTTCCAGGACCTCTCTCAACATGGAAAAATATTGCACTGCCGTATTCTGGCTTAGGAGGATCACTGTTGTGCCGAATCTCAATAAGCCATTTGTACGCCGGGTCACCTAACCTCATTCGCTGGGATTGAAACCAAATAGGCTCCTTCTCTTTGGAACCGATCCTGACATGCCTATTATAAAAAGGATTCTTAGGATCATCTACCCAGGCATCTAATTCAGTTATTTTATGATAAGGATAATCTGATCTCGCAGGTAATGTCCTAGACTCTCCATAAACCTTACCAATTTTAAATATTCCCGCAGGTGCACATCCGTCACCTTCCTTTTTCATTCTTTTCCCATTATCTGCATGTACTCCCCTCCCCCAAGCGAGCCCCTTAGAACCAAGCATAACAGGCACTGCTTTCTTCCATTCAGGCCTCCATGATTTACGACCTTCACGAATATAGCACATCAACTTCCCCTCAGAACTATCCCACCCGTCTGTCACAACAACTACGAGTTGATCAACATCCTTCAAGATATGATTGCGAAAGATTAATCCGGCTTCAGCATCAAAATGGCTAGCCAATCCCCCTAAAAGAAAAAAACAAAGCAACCGTATCATTTCCTTTAAAAATATCACCGAAGCCCTTGTAGCAATTTTGAATGAATCCCTCCAAAGCCTCCGTTACTTAGTACAATGATCACGTCGTTAGGCTCGGTGAGTGGTATTAATTTTTCTACTATGTCATCAGAATCCGAACCCTGGAAGGCTATCTTTCCTTTTGTTTTCAGCCCTTCAATTACTGTATCAACATTGAGCAATTCACCTGAAGGAACTTTCTCCGGATCAGGAACTTCGCTGATAAATATACCATCCGCCTTTGATAAAGCGGATTCTAACTGGTTCTGCATCAAATTGCGCCGACTAGTATTGGAGCGCGGCTCAAAAAGGGCCCAGATCCGAGAACCTTCATACCTTTGACGAATAGCATCGATGGTCGATCCAATCGCAGTAGGATGATGCCCAAAATCATCAATGATCTTGATTCCTGATTCCTCTCCCCTGAATTCCTGCCTACGTGCGACTCCAGAAAAATTAGCAAGAGCTTCTGCAATCTCAGATTCCCCTAAACCAACAAACAAAGAAGCGCTGACCGCCATGGCTGCGTTACGAACATTAAACTCACCATCCATAGGAACCTCATATTCAAAGCCATTTAAAGTAAAAGACGACGAGCCTGAGGAAAAGGCCATGTCTTGTAGGCGATTTTCGCATTGATCATTCACTCCAACTCTGATGACTGGAGCGGGACAACCAAAAGTAACATCGACAGCATCTGAATCATCCCCATTAACAAAAACGACCCCGTTCCTAGGAACAATATTCAACATCCTTTTAAAACTCAATTTAATATCATCTATGTCCTCAAAAATATCAGCGTGATCAAACTCAATATTATTTACTATGACAACTTCAGGGAGGTAATGAATGAACTTCGATCGTTTATCAAAGAATGCAGTGTCATATTCATCGCCTTCAAGTACAAAGAAATCAGAATCAGTGAACTTACCTCCTTGTCCAAGATCCAAAGGAATCCCTCCAATCATATGGCTAGGATCATGTCCATTAAACTTTAAGATATGAGCCACCATAGAAGATGTTGTTGTTTTCCCATGCGTTCCCGTAGCAACAATGTTCCTCTTGCCCTTGAGAAACTCATCCTTGAGAAGTTCCGGCAAGGAAGTGTAGGCAATTTTACGATCAAGCACCTCTTCCAGTTCAACATCGCCACGGCTCATTGCATTACCGATAACAACCAAATTGACTCCTTCAGGAATATTGTCAGGACTATTACCACTGGTTATCTCGATCCCTTTATCAGCAAGAAAATCAGACATTGGAGGATAAACATTCTGATCTGATCCAGTGACCGTATATCCACGGTCTTTCATGGCTGCAGCGACTGCTCCCATGGCAGTACCACAAATTCCTATGAAATGGAAATGACGATTACTCTGATCAGCTCGCATCATTCTTAATGTTTCAATAGCATCAGTCTGAAAGTCAAACTTGCAAATTCTATCATTATTCCCTGAAATTATTTTTATGCATATCAATAATATTCATGAGCAGATATCATTCACTACAAAGGACGGATCAACAATTATAAGCATTTTAGATAAGAGTAATGTTCCCGCGAAGAATCAAAGCCTTGCCGAAGCAAGACTTCCCGCAAAGAAGTATCATCTGGCGATGCCATTTTAATTCCAGCCGGATCATGGCACCAAATCACAGCGTCTGGAGACGGCCCAATCAGATTGCTGTTGCTCTCCTCCATATTCTCATGAAGATACTTACTTTGAATAATTATGAACTGGTCTTCTTTTTATCAACCAACATTACCCTGAGAGGAATTCTCGTAAGCATATTACCATCCGCACTCACATCTATTGAAAACTGACCAACACTGTCAAAGTGAAGACGCTGCATATTAATTACAAGATTACGAGTAAGAAAATATGCATCCTGAGGAAGCTGTACCGTTATCCTTGATTGAATAGATGGCATCTTGGGCTTGCCATCGTCATCTATAAAATTAATTGAAATTTCATGATCACCTTCATCTCCAGGCTTAAAACAAATTCTAAGAGCTATTGCACACTGGGGATGCACAACGGGCAAGTGCGTTGAACAGATTGTATCAAATGTACCAATGATACAAAGTTTGTGATTATAATCATGCGCAGAATCACAAAGGGTAGCAACTTGAACTTCCATAGACCGTAACTAAAAGGAATAGCAGTTTATCTTTTTTTTCTAAAGGGATTAAATATTCTTCGGAAAGGGCTTTCGGATCGCACTGCTTGGTTGTCCTCAGCCTGCTGATCTTCCCCTGGTTTTGGCAATTCAAAAGAAGAAGCGACCGCTGTTTTCGAATACCCATCTAATTCGCCTCGCTCACTTTTCAACTTGTAAAGAGCATTGAAGAATTCACCAACCATTGGAGCCGATTTATTACTACCGGAAATTTCTTCACCGGGATTCCCTTCACATATCGCAGCAAAAGCAAATCTCGGATCCTCTGCAGGCGCAAATCCAGCAAACCAAGAAATTAACAAATCCTCCCCATTTTGAACCCACTGCCCTGTCCCCGTCTTCCCTGCCATAGTAACATGGTCGTTCCTTGCCCTCTTAGCAGTTCCTGCACTGGCATTAACAACATCGATCATCCCTTGACGGACTAACCATAGATTTTTTAAATCTAGATTTAACGCATTCCGTTCCTCTGGATCAAAGGACTCCGTTATATTATTATTTAGATCTTGAACCTGCAAAACCAGCCTAGGCTTAGGAACAGCATAACCGTTACCTACTCCAGCCATCATCTGAGCCACCTGAATTGGCGTCGCAAGAACATATCCTTGGCCAATTGAAGCGTGTGCAACATACCCACCAGTAAATGCATGCCCATATTTTTCGCGTAAAATAGCATCTGTAGG
>JASLJT010000105.1:0-4340 GCA_030747955.1 Verrucomicrobiales bacterium
TTCAGCGCCAGAGCGGCAACCATCTACTCTTAGTTGGACAACGTGATGATGCAATCATGGCTATTATGAGTATAGCTATAATTTCTCTTTCTGCACAATTTAGCAACGATGATATAAGTTTCGTTTTTATAGATAGCAACCCTCAAGGCTCAAATGAAAGAGACACGATTGCAAAATACATCAATTCAATATCCTCTAAAATTGACACCAACTTTGATCAGGATGCCAGCGAGCTCATTCAATCGATTGGACAGGAAATAAAAAGACGCGAAAGCTCATCCAATAAGAACGAACCGCCTGTCTTCATCTTCATTAATGGTCTTCAGAAATTCAAAAAATTAAGATATGATGAAGAGCTTGCATACTCTTTTGACGATTCATCAAAGGAGGGCAATCCTGCATTAATTCTAAATGAAATCATAACAGAAGGGCCTCCGCTGGGGATCCATCTGATCGTTGCAATTGATAGCTATAATAACATTGGCAGGACCCTTAGCCGTAAAGCCTTGAGTGAATTTGAAATGAGAATACTCTTCCAAATGAGCGCTAATGATTCTGCTGCTCTCATTGATTCAACTAAAGCTAGCAGTATCGGCATGCACCGCGCCCTTTTCTATAGCGAACAAGAAGGTTATCTGGAAACATTCAGACCATATCACCTGCCTAGCGATTCTTGGATTCAAGAAAAGAGTTAAAAACAACATCGCAGGATTCAATGCGGCTTTGACAACTGGGTTAATAGACATAAAATCCACTCCTAATGAGCGAAGAACAAAGTAACAAGCATCATTTTCAGGCAGAAGTTCAACAGCTACTGGACATCGTAATCAATTCTTTATACACGGACAAAGAAATTTTCATTAGAGAACTAGTGTCAAATGCAGCTGATGCTCTTGAGAAATTGCGCCACACTCAATTAACACAAAAATCCGTACTCGACCCGGAATTAGAATTAGCAATCAACATAACAACAGATGAAGAGAAAAAAACAATCACAATAACCGATCATGGGATCGGAATGAATCGAGATGAGTTAACCCAGAACCTTGGAACCATTGCTCATTCTGGTTCAAAAAAATTTATTAATTCTTTGTCAGATTCTGATCAAAAAGAAACCAGCCTCATTGGTCAATTCGGAGTAGGTTTCTACAGTGCATTCATGGTCAGTAATGATGTGAAAGTATTCACCTGCTCATGGGAAAAAGATTCACAACCCCTATCTTGGGCAAGTGATGGAAAGAGCGGCTATGAGATTCAAGAGGAGAAAGAACATAAAAGGGGCACGAGTATCTTAATTTCTTTGACTGATGAGCATGAGGAGTTTTCAAAGGAGGATAGGGTCAAGAATGTCCTGCAAAGTTACTCGAGCTTCGTTCCATTCCCGGTCCTTCTTAACGGAGAAAGAATCAACACAGTCGAAGCCATATGGATGAAGCCTAAGTCTGAAATTACAGACGAAGATTACACTGAATTCTACAAGTTCACCGCTAAGGCTTTTGATGAACCAATTTATAGGATGCACTTCTCTGCGGATGCCCCTTTAATGATAAACTCGTTAGTATTTGTCCCTAAAGAGAACCCAGAAAAACTTGGGTTCGGCCAAGTCGACCCAGGCGTTTCTTTATATTGTAATAAGGTATTAATCGATGGGACACCAAAGGGCCTTCTTCCTGATTGGCTTCGATTCCTGAAGGGCGTCATTGATAGCGAGGACCTTCCATTGAATATCTCAAGAGAATCGATGCAAGACAGCGCCTTAATTAAAAAATTAAATAGGCTAATCACTAAAAGGTTCATCAAATTTCTCGAACGTGAATCGACCGCTAACAATGAAAATTACGAAACATTCTATGATCAGTTCCGCAACTTCATCAAGGAAGGCGTAATCACTGATACTGACCATCGCGACGACCTAGCAAATCTCTTAAGATTTGAGACCTCTATTGAAGAGCCTGGAAATCTAAGCAGTCTCGATCAGTACGTCACTAGAATGAAAGAAGGGCAAGATAAAATCTATTTCCAAATCGCACAGGATCGTAGCAGCATCGAATCAGCGCCTTACCTCGAAGCCTTTAAAGCCCGCGGCCTCGAAGTGCTCTTCCTGTACGAAGCGATCGACGAATACCTAGTAGGACAACTCACATCCTTCTCAGAAAAAGAACTCGTTTCGATTGATCGAGCTGACCTTGAGTTAGATGATATTGAAACAGAAGGCGATAGCCTAGACGAGGAACTTGCCTCAGAATTGTGCGAGTGGATAAAAGAAACTTTAGGAGAACGTATTGCTGAGGTTCGGTCGAGCAAGAGACTAGTGGACAGCCCTGCCGCAGCACTTACGCCTGGTGGAAGTATGAGCCCGCAGATGAAGCAAATGATGCAGCAAATGAACCCTGATTTTTCTCAATCTCAATCAGTTGAAATCGAAATCAATCCACGGCATGACCTCATTAAGAAATTGCATGAGGTCCGTCAGAGCCGATCAGATCTAGCTCCAATGATTGCCGAGCAAATCGTGGACAATGCGCTTCTTTCTGCAGGATTGCTGGATGAAAGCAAAAATATGGTTAATAGAGTTTACGACATCATGTTGAAATCTCTCGATTAAGAACCGACCCATAGATAATAATTATCCCCTGCACTGTCATTGCTATGACAATGCAAACTTTTTAAGTCTAAAGGAAAAGTCTTAAAGACCGACCGGAGTTACCGAAGTTGGAGTAGGAGGCTTAACGCTTTTTATGCTCTCAAGCTTCTTGTGATCTTGATCAGCAACTTCCTTGAGTTTTTCAAGGTCCTCTCTCTCATCCTGGAGATTAGCCTCGAGAACGTTCACCCTCTCCTCAAGGCTCTCAATTTTTCCTTTAAGGATTTCAGTTGTAGTTTCTTCTGCCATAATATGCAGTTATTTATTTGCTTCTAACGCTACCCATCGATGCCTGACAAAGCAACATCATGCATTGATTACGAGCCAGTTATGCTCGTTAATTAAAATTATTATGATTTTCACATTCCTTCCAGTAAATTTTTCACAAAAAAAAGAAAACCGTTCTCCCTTACCAAACTAGAATCATTTATTATTACTAATAAGATGCATAAAATAGTCTTAGCAATTTCTCTATTCTTTGCTTGTTCCGGCTGCGCAAAATATCAAAAGCAGTGGGAAAAAGCTCAAAATGAAATCCTGCCACCTCACCATAATTTGGAAGGCTCCTGGGTCGGTTCTTGGGAAAGCGGACCCAGTGGTCATGGCGGCAAATTAAAATGTATTATCAAAGAAACTGATAACGGCGAATATGAGTTTTATTATTGGGCCACATGGGCAAAAGTAATTAGTGGAGGATTTAGAATAACGTGCAAGGTCAAAAACATAGATAAGGCATGGACCTTTGAAGGAGACAAGGATCTTGGAAGTTTGGGCGGCAAATTCACCCACAGCGGAACCGCCTCCCCAAATAAATTAAGAGCCACGTACAAATCTGATCGAGGAGACCATGGCAGTTTCACTCTTTCCCGCCCACTCAACGACAATTAACTCATGACACCGAAATGAGCGAGCCTAGCGATCTCCTCCATCGTCGTGTTCCCAGACATTACCTGTAGCATTCCTTCCTGGTAGAGCGACAAGACACCATCCTTTGCTGCCTCTTTTCGCATTTCAGCCATAGAAGTTCCTGACGCTATCATTTCTGCAATGTTGGCATTAACAGGGCACATTTCCATCAAAGCAACTCTACCTAAGTATCCAGTTCCATTGCACTCATCACAACCTGATGAAACAAAAATAGGATCTTCCATCGGGCTCTTAATGAGTTGGTTTTTATAAAAGAACTCCTGCAATTTTCGTGAAGCTGGCACCGGACGTTTGCAATATCCACAAAGTCGTTTCACTAATCGTTGAGCCTGACTCATAGCAAGAGCATCCGCTAATAAATACGGTTCTACACCCATCGATATTAGGCGTGAAACAGCTCTGAGCGAATCATTCGCATGCAAAGTAGTCAGAACCAAATGACCAGTCAGTGCAGAGTTTATGGCAGCCGTAGCCGTCTCTTCATCTCGTGACTCCCCAACTAATATGACGTCAGGATCGGCTCTCAATAAAGCCCGCAAACCCGTTGCAAAATTGATACCATGAAACTCATCCGTTTGAGTCTGATTTATTCCCTCTATCTCATATTCAATGGGATCCTCTATCGTATGAATATTCATATGGTCTTCATTAATCGAATTAATAAAAGCATAGAGAGTGGTCGTTTTACCTGAACCTGTAGGCCCCGTGACTAAGACAAGCCCTTGGTCTCTCTTCATTGTCGAATTAACAATCCCCAATTGGCGTTCCG
>JASLJT010000106.1:0-10167 GCA_030747955.1 Verrucomicrobiales bacterium
TGAAGATCCGCTCCGCGAGCAAAATAATTCATATAATAAATAGCAAAATAACTGGTATGAATCTTAGATTCCTCGGAAGGTGGGCGGTTCGTTTGCACGTCCCAGTTCCCTTCTTTTTTTTGTTGCTTAAGAATATAGGAAACAAAGGCGTCCGAAAAATTATCCTTGGGAACACCCCCAAGTTCGAATGACCACAATAAATAGCCCGCAGTTAGACTGCGCCCGCCCAAAGATTTGCCGTCAGTAATCGAATCAAGGCGGTCCTCAAAAAGATCGCGTATAAATTGGACCTGATCCTTCATCAGAGCCTCGTCAATACTGATACCGGCTTCACTCGCATCATGCATCGCCAACATTGGCAGAGTCTGATGATGACAGGAAAAACAGTCCCTATTGTTTGGATAGTTCTCGGCTCCTTTCTGAACGATGCGCAGGCCACCTTCTATCGCACGGCGAGCCTTGGTTAACTCCTCCTCTTTCGCATGAGCAACCATAACAAGAAATAGAGGCAGTAGCGGTAGCAATCTTTTCACGCTCAAATGATAACACCTAATGATCCAATTAACCAATTTCAAAAGCTCATTAAAGATCAGTAGTTGATCCCCCCAAATTAATTGGTAAGAATATTACTATGAAAAAAATCCCGATTTTCTTAATTCTTCTGGCCTTAACTTTTTCCTTAAGTGCAATCACTTCTGGAGCTGATCATAGAGGATTTAATAAAAAGAAATTGGCCAAGGTCGGAGATAAAGTGCAGAAGCTCATTGATGAAAAATTCATAGCCGGAGCCGTTACTTTAGTCGCGAGGGACGGAGAAATAGCCCATTTTGAGGCTCGCGGAGTGAGTGATCTTAGTTCCGGGAAGAAAATGAAGAAGGACACTATCTTCCGTATTTACTCAATGACAAAACCGATCACTACAGCGGCGGTCATGATGCTCGTAGAAGATAAAAAAATATCAATTAGTGATCCCGTCTCAAAGTTCCTCCCGGAATTTAAAAATCTTGTCGTCTATGATAAGTCCAGAAAACATAAGCCGGCCAAAAAACAAATTACCATTGCCGATCTGATGAGACACACATCGGGCCTCAGTTACGGATTCGTCGGAGGAGAAGTCGCCACCATGTACAACATTAAGAATGTACTCAGCAGGAACGCATCCCTAGAGGACATGATGAAAAAAGTGACTAAGATTCCATTGCAGGAGGAGCCAGGAACAGTGTGGCGGTACAGTATAGCGATTGATGTTTTGGGCCGCGTAGTCGAAGTGGTATCAGGGAAATCCTTCAGGAGTTTTCTCCACAGTGAAATTTTCGAACCTCTCGGGATGAAGGATACAGATTTTTTTGTTCCTAAGGAAAAATGGGGCCGTTTCACTAACCAGAACGGAAGGAATGGTTCCGGAAAACTTTTCATCTCGGAATCAGCCTCTAAGAGTCAATTCAGGAAAATGCCCAAGAACGAATCTGGGGGCGGAGGCTTGTGCTCCACTGCGAATGATTACTTCAGATTCTGTCAGATGATCCTTAACGGAGGTGAATTGAATGGCAAGCGTCTACTGACGAAAGAGACCGTGAAACTGATGATGTCGAATCACCTGCCACCATCGATCAAGAACATCGGCATTAATGACAATAGACTGGGAATTGGATTTGGTTATGGATTCGCAGTTCGTTTCGAGGAAAGTGATTGGGGATTCGGCGGGAGCGAAGGTGAATGTGGCTGGGGAGGAGCAGCGAGCACTCATTTCTGGATCTCACAAAAGGACGGACTAATCGCAATAACTCTGCGTAACTTCATGCCCTATGAGTGGACCCTCGAGAAAGAACTCAAGACCCTCATCTATGATGCAATGAGTGATTAATATAATTACTCCAATCCGAGCTGTTCGACATATTTCTCCGCATTGATGTAAATATCATCTGCACCGATCTGATCAAAAGGATTCTCCAGATGTTCCTGGATATTATCTAGGCTCACTAAGATCATCGTAAACATGACAGGCAAAACGTAGACTAGGCTAGGAGCGTAATCGGCCGAAACGGCGGCAAAGTATGGACCATACAGGACTGGCAATATCGTTACAAAGAGGTCACTGAATGCACTCAACGTACGAGGAGTCCTGTATTGATAGATGTGCTTAACATCCTCAAAAGCAACGATCATTTTACTGAGGAATTGGTTACAGCGTGACGTCTCACCTGAGGGAAGACCATTGCCCCGCAAATCATCTTTAATGAAAGCTGAAAGTTCCGAGAATTTTTTGTATACGTTCTCCTCATATTTCGCCATCTCAGAGATCGGATGAAGAAATAGTGTCCGGCAACCATTCAGTAATTCTCCGAGCAGTCGCCTCCCCTTATCCAGTATCTGGTCATCTGTGTTTTCAAGCCAGTCCCGCGAAGCAAAGTAAATGGCTCGGCCATGAGCCTTAATTGAACTGTACTTTGCCAATGCGTTCTCTCGCCTCTTGTAGGCTCCGCCGATTGAAAACACGATTGGAAAAACGACCGCCGTAGCGATGAGCGTCATTGGAAATGCGGCAGTTAAATCAAACTTGCGGCACAGATATGTAGAAAGGACCGCCAAAACAATTATGATAATCGTTTTAAGATTAATGATTATTGAGATTTGTTTTAATTTATTCATTTCTACTTCCGGTTTCGACCCTGTCAGATTATTTTTTACTCAGATGCTAGGAGCTTGGCCATAGCTTCTCCCATCGCTTCACCGACGTTCATATAGGTCTTGGCATTGCCGCCGTAGTGGGCATTAGAGGCAGATCCCATGCTCAACGGGTTTGTGTAAACTGTGGTGGCGTCACCCTTGTGGGCTTTAGCAAAGGCAAACATGCCATCGATGATCATTTTTTCATTACCTGTTGCGCTGTCCTTATTGGTCTGGCCGAGGGTGGCGACGACCATCTTGGCTTTGGGGGCATTGAATTCCTTGCGGAGAGCCTTGAAGAGTTGCACGAGATTTTTTCCATACATGGTCGAATGAGCGGCGTTGTAGCGGTCCTTATCTCCCTGCCACCATAAAAATCCGGCCACTTCGTAGCCCTTACCCCCAGGATAATGCTTATCGAGATCCTTGAGTACTGCTTTGGCTCGAGCCACGTCGCCCTCGTATTGCAAACCCGCATGCCAGTTATGCTTGGGAGGCTCGGGCACTTCGCCCTTGGTCCAGCTCGGATAACGAACTTTGTCATTATAGGCCGGGGTAACTAGGGTAATCTTCTTTCCAGTCTTCTTTTCGGTTGTCTCGACCTCGTGACGAGGACTGCCCGGAGGCAGTAGATCCCAGCCGAGGCTACGGTTACCGATCGAGCTCTTGAGAATCAGTACGGGTTCATCTAGGGCGTTGCCCAAGTGATGGCCGATGCCAATCTCGATACCAATTTTTCCCCCGGAAACAGTTAGCCAATCATTGCGCCGAACTCCGCCCCGTCCGTTTGGCCCGCCGCTGCCCTGCGTGTGGACATTGCGCACGTCTTGACGCTTGGTCCAGTTTCCCTCTTCATCGACCATGAAGGGGTATAGCTTTTCGGTCTTAACCGCATATTCGAGCGTACCTTCCTTGTCGCCTTTGACTCTTCCCATCTCGAGCGTGTTTGACTGGCCCATGATCAGGAACACCTTAACCTTCTTTGTCATATCGGCTGGCTTACCGTCTGGATCCGGTAAGGTTTTATCCTCAGCGAAGACTGGAAAAGTTAGGGCCGTTAATGTTGTCGCGGCAGTGAGTGATTGGATGAATTTAGTTTTGGGAGTCATGATTGTTTTTTTAAGGCTATGTTTTGGCTTAAGGAATTGCTTGGAACATTTGTTCAATGGTGATTTTATTGCCGACCATTTTGATTTGAAGATCGAAGAATCCAGAGTCTTTGGCCTTATGTAGAAAGCCAACTGATATGAATTCACCTCGCTTGGAAAAGTTACTAGGTGTATTCCAACCCACTTGTTCTAGTGTCTTTTTATTAACGGCAGGCCCGATTTCATATTTTCCACTTAATAACAATGCTAAGATGGTTTCGCATTCTTCGGGTTTCATCTCATTAATGGATCCGACTTGGAAATCCTTCTTGCCTACCTTGAGGATGGTTTTCTTCTGTGTATAGGGTTTGCTTGCCCAGAACTTACCCATCTTGATTTCGCCTTTCCCGGGCTTTGCTTCCGGATCGAGCCATCCACTATGACTCATGCTTAGGATTTGATAGGAAACTTCACGGCCCTTGATCTGTTCAGGCCCTTGTAACTGTATGCCTCGAAAAGGAGTTGGGTACATGTTGTGAGTAGAGATCTTGGACACTTTCTCCATGCCGCATTTTTTAGCGAGAGCGATCACTTCTTTTTCCTGATCCTTAGTGAGTATTGCGCGGGGCACGTAATCTCTATCCAATCCATAACAGGAAAGGCTCAGAGTGAAGGTGAGGAAGGTTAAAAGTGTGGTTTTCATTTTTCTGTGACTTTTTATTTTTCTAGTGAGATAACGTATCGGAATAAAATTGTCTTAGATTTATTTTAGATTTTTTAGTCCCACCACCAATAGGTATAACCGTCAGGGGCGAAAAACATTTGCAGGAAAAATACCAGCATCCCCAATATCTGCAATGAGGGATAAATGACCAGGGTTTGCCACCGCGGAACGAACAGGCATAGAAGAAAAATTACCGGCACGACGAATATGGTGAAAAGTAATAAAAAACTAATGTAAAACCCATGAATTTTATCATGAATGAGCAATGCCGGTGAAAAGCCTTCCGTTCCAATTGTTTCGGGCCAACCTCCAAGGCTCTGGTGCATATGGATCGCTAAAGAGTAATAGAGACCCAGTGCTAAGAACCAAGGTACTAACGAAATGGTAATACCCTTTTTTATTTTCATGAATGTCACTCCTTCTGGTATGTCATCGAATGATCCCGATGTGAATCTAAAATTTAATCCAGCGATCTTCAGGATTCATTTAAAACCCATTCAATTGTTAACCCCCTTTTGGGGGCAGATAACTTAGAACTTAATTAAGGAATTCTTTCCTTAAGTGTTGGCTAAGAAACAATTTAATTGGAATTAAAGATTGCCGGTAACTAGGGCAATGAGAATAGCAATACTTATAATCCCTCTAGTCTTAAATAGTTGCTTGCCTGAGGGGGTTCTGATGTAAGTCCCGTCCCACTTGTAGAGCTGCTTGCCTGAAGTGGTCCTGATATAAGTCCCATCCCACTTGTAGAGCTGCTTTCCTGAAGTGGTTCTGAGGTAGGTACCATCCCATTTATAGAGCTGCTTACCGTTCGTATTTAATACATAGGAATCGGCTAAGGATGTTGGCAGCGTAGCAAAAATAAAGCATATGACACTTAGGATAATTGAACGATGCATCATTAAATTTATACTAACAATTTCTGCGGGCAATGATTAATGGAAAGTGAGTCATTCATTTAATAATGAATTATGGATTATGTTTCAAACGAAAGAACATTGTTCTCATTGCGTTGTCCTGAAAATCGGAAATTGAATAAGTTTCAGAATAGGTTCTGAGGGTGAATGAATGAGATGTCTTCCAGTTCTCAAGATTGGCACTTGTCTGTAATTCGTAAGTTTCTCCGATTCTACCTGAGACAGTGACTCTACTGGATTTATGGTCAAAACTGATAATGGGATCAATGGGTGTTGGCTGGAGTTGATCATCGCCATAATAACTCGGAGTCCAGATTGATTTAATCTCGATCATTTCAGGATTAGAGCCTAATCGCCTCTCTGCATTGTCATAAGCAACAAACACGATGTAAGCCTCTTCAGTTTCAGGCTCTATAACCGCATCAGCGCGATCATTATTAGTTAATAGCTGCCCCATTTCTATTAATAGATCATGTAGATTTATTTTTATTTGGGTGAACGCGTTTCCTGTAGCGATAGCAGTTATATGATTTCTATAGCGGTTCGGATTTTCTTCCCAAATTCCCCAGTATGAATCTTGGTCCTTACTAATCCATACTTCTAATTTCATTTTGGTGTTACTTTTGTACTGAAAAAATAAATGGTCCTGATCACTTCTTGATAAGTCAATTCTCGGACTAACAATGAAGCTACCAAGCTCTTCTTGATAATACTTAGTCGCGTTGCTCGGAACGAAGGGTTCAATGGATTGGATGCGAAAACCGTTCTCACCGTTATTTAGTGAAGCTCTTTCGAATTCATTGGATGTGACAGTCTTATAATCTTCCCATACGACAGAAGTGCCCCAATTTCCCCATCCTCCTCCAGCGCCGACCTGATCAATCGGGGCGTTTGTTTTCCATTCGCCATATCTAATTTGTTTAGATTGAGTAACTGGTGTCCAACCATTCAGATTACTACTAAGATCAACTTGCCTGAGTCCTAACTGAATTGCTTCGTCATTGGCATCTGATTCGGGCAGACAAAAAATCAGCAATGCAATACATATGGTACGAAATTTCATTATCTAGATAAATCTATGATTTACTTTAAGATGTGAAACTAACATATGTCTATAGGCTAACCTATTACAAATTTACATAAAAAATGTAATGGCGTATAATTAGTGGTAAGAGCCTTTGCAAATGATGATC
The DNA here is from genome assembly GCA_030747955.1 of Verrucomicrobiales bacterium. Classification (GTDB taxonomy): domain Bacteria; phylum Verrucomicrobiota; class Verrucomicrobiia; order Verrucomicrobiales; family DEV007; genus EC70. The sequence continues at coordinate 6,590 of JASLJT010000106.1, forward strand.
AAGATTCGATATAAAAAACCTCTACTGAGAATACTGTTAAGTGCCTTTGCATTGACCTGTTCTAACGTTCAAGCAAATGACAACTTCGAGATTCTCAAAGAATCTAAGAAGCTGGTATTTTTTGGGGACAGTATCACTTATGGAGGAGAGTATGTAGTGTTTTTCGAGAGGTGGTTGACTGTGAATCATCCCGATCTCAGCTTAGAAATTCTCAATCAAGGCATACCAAGCGAGACAGTCTCTGGTTTGTCCGAACCGGGGCACCTTAGGCACGGTTTCCCGCGACCTGACCTGCACGAGCGCTTGGACAGGGCATTGAAGGCTTTAGATCCAGACCTAATCATTGCCTGCTATGGTATTAACTGCGGTATCTACAAGCCGTTCGATGAGGATCGCTTTAAAAGTTACAAGGACGGGTTACAGCGACTGAAGGCAAAGGCCGAGGCTCAAGGAGCTAAGATTATTTTTATGACGCCTCCGGTTTACGATAAGCCTAACCCTAAATTTAATTATGACGATGTTATGAAAGTTTATTCCGAGTGGCTACTCTCTAAGCGTGAGGACGGTTGGAGAGTAATCAATTTACATGCGGTCATGAAAAAGAAGCTAGCAATGAAGCGGACCAAGGATCCGAACTTCAAGTACTCTCGTGACGGGATCCACCCCGGAACAGAGGGGCATGAATTAATGGCTCAACAGATAATCAACTTTTTTGCAGTGAAGGCACCTCTCAATGATCCTCAACCAAATTCCTATGGCCGTTTGCTAATGTTTCTTCGTGAGCGTATGCGGGTCCAACGTGACGCTTGGCTGACCGAGATAGGTCACAAGCGGCCCATGAGAAAAGGCAAATCTCTTGCTGATGCCGACAAGATAGCTGCCGAGAACACGGTACAAATCCAACAGAATTTGGAAACAATACGTAAGGCCGCGAAGCAGTAATTTAATGCAAATCCTTTAAACTAGGATTTTATCAATTGAGCTATGATTATAGTCTTTTGGACCTAGTCGAGGATCTGCTCCCATTGCACCGAGCATTGTGTTGTAGAGGTCGATTCCCTGAGCCTTCACATCCATTATTTGTCCTGTCTTGAATCTACCATTACCGCTGGTTACTGCATGAAAGACCCCAGACAATTCTCTTTTGACATTGTTGTGACGGCCGTCACCGGACTCGGTGGATATGGTGAGTAGGGAATTTTCAAGTAAGCTTTTACCATTGGGTTCTTTGACCCGATCAAGGCGATTCATGAAATAGGCAAGCTCATTCATTTTCATATGCGCATGAGCACGCAATTGCTTATTGTCGCGTTTTTCATCAAACTTATGCCACCACTCGTGACTGCATCCTCCTGAGCCTCCCCTTCCATGTTCCGAAGAATCATTGAAACTGTACCGGGTCCGACCGTTGTATTTATATTCTCCAGTGAGTCGGATCCGTTCACCTGCTGCCAGGAATGTGATTGACCCGAAACGTGCCCTGTCCATTTCGATTGCTAGGGCGTAAAGATCCGCGAGGAGCCGCCATTCGGTTTGGAGTTCCTCTAGCGTGATGTCGATTCCCTCACCGCCCGGGTCAGCCGGACCGCCATGAGGCACATTGGATGGGGGAGGAGCCTGTGGTCCTTTTTTATTTTTATTAGCTAGGGAAAAGGCCCTCTGTTCAAATTCACGTACACGGTCAAGGTGATCCTTAATGCGTCCTTTTGAGGATGCCCCTAATGGGGAATTTGATCCGGTAAAGAACCGGTACTGCTCGAGGACTGAGTCAAGGACACTCTTCTTGAGGCGCTTGGTATTATTTTCCTGGTCACTTAAGCTTCCAAAGACACGATCAAATAAGTCTCGAGGCTTCTCCTGCATCCTTGCGGATACTGTTCCATCAAGATTATAGCTGTGGTGGTATCGACCGACACGACTGCGTCTGAAGAAGGTACCGGCAACGAGTGATGAGATCATTCCATCAGGCATGCCGTCAGGGTAATTTGAATGGCGAATGACTTGATCAATTGAGGGTCCTCCTGCTTTTGCTTCTCCTCCTGCCGGCTCCGCAGTGAAAGAAGCAGTGGCTCCATCAAAATGGGCATTTATGCCACGCACGTCGCAACGCACATGATCAACGTTACGCATAATAAGCAACTTATCTGATAGCGGTTTGAGAGGTTCGAGCACGTCATTGAATCCTTCTGATTGTAGTGGAGAGGGAATGCCAAGGCCGAAGAAGACATTGAATGCGCGTACAGGAATTTTAACGTCACTTGCTCCGAGAGCATCTACCGTGATCATTTCCTCTAATAGCGGCAAGCCGATACTAACAGAGCCGAGTCCTTTGAGTAGCGCTCGTCGGTTAAGTTTCTTCTTCATTTGTTCTCTTGTACTTCCTTTGTATGAATCAGATCACTAGTTGCTATAGCGTGAATGATGCTAGGATAGGTGCTTCCATTATTTTTTGCTCTTTGGTGAATCTTGTCAACCTCGCTCACATCTTTCGCGCCTAAAGGCCTGCCCATTGCAAACTGCGTTATTTTCCACGTTAAGCTGTGACTTACACGGTCACTTTGAGAAAGTAAGTCCATCAGTTCTGCGGAACTTTTATAGCTCAGTGGTTGAGCTTCTCCAGGAATAAGGATTTTTCCATCCTCCCTTAATAAATTACCTAAGCTGTCATTCTTCATATAAGTGCCTAGTCCATCAAAGCGTTCGAGTCCGAAGGCCAGAGGCTCAAATCTTGAGTGACAACCCCCGCAATTTTTGTTGGATATACGTTTTTCCGCGATGATTCTTTGACTTAGGCCTAGCTTGATAGGTACTGGAGTAGTATCAACGCAAGGTGGTGGATCCTTTACGACTCCCCTCAAAAGATCATGTAAAACGAAAAGACCGCGCGTTACCATTGAAGCTTCATCGCCTCCAATTGTGAGTGTGCTGCCCTGCGTGAGGAGCCCGCCTCTGGAGGGGACTTCACTCAAATCATAGCGGGCCAACTCGTTGCTATCCTTTTCTCTTATGCCGTAGTGCTTTGCTAGTTTGGGAGTAAGGTAAGTGAACTGAGCATTCAGTAGTTGAGACATTGGAAGCTTCTTTTCCCAGATCACTTCTTTAAAAAAAGCAACCGTTTCTGAGTCCATGTCCTTGGCTAATTGAGGTTCCCAGTCGGGAAAATGTTTTTTGTCTGGGCGGAGATTCGCAAGACTATCAAGGTTCAGCCACTGCCTCAGAAAACGGATGGACTGATCAATGGCACGCGGGTCACTCAGCATGCGGTCCACATGAGATTTTATTTTTTCCGGATCACTGAGAGTTCCTTTTTGGGTTTCATCATAGAGAGCCTTGTCTGGAGAAGATCCCCAAATGAAGTAGCTGAGTCGGACCGCCAGTTCATTGTCACTGACAATCTCACCGGAATTATTATCCTCAATACGGTAAATGAAACGTGGGGACTGGAGCATGGCCTCGAGGACCAGAGCGATTGCTTCCTGATAATTTGCTCCGCTAGCGACTGCAGTAGTTGTAATGCCTCTATAGATTACGATTTCTTTTTTCTCAAGAGGGCCTCTCAGGACCCAGAGGCCTAACTT
>JASLJT010000107.1:0-3707 GCA_030747955.1 Verrucomicrobiales bacterium
GAAGGTAAAGCATTCCATCTTTATTCTGCAGGATTTAGGAACCATTACGATATAGCTTTTAATAGAGATGGAGAAATGTTCACATATGATTCTGACATGGAATGGGACAGTGGTACTCCTTGGTATCGTCCAACAAGAATCTATCATGTCACTAGTGGCTCTGAATTTGGCTGGCGAACAGGTACTGGAAAATTCCCCGAGTGGTATCCGGATGTATTGCCACCGACTCTGGACATTGGCCCGGGTTGCCCGACTGGTGTGATATCTGGTTTAGGGTCAAAGTTCCCGGCGAAATATCAGGACGCTATTTATGCTTTTGATTGGACCTATGGAACAATTTACGCGATTCATCTGGACCCTGACGGATCTTCATATAAAGCAAAGAAAGAAGAGTTTGTTACCGGCGTTCCTCTGAATGTTACGGATGGAGTCATTGGGAAAGATGGGAATATGTATTTTGCAGTCGGAGGTCGAGGAACTCAGTCTGCCCTTTATTGTGTTAAATATTCAGGTTCTGACTCTACTGCGGCAATCAAATCCAGAGTCAATTCTGAGACAAAGGTGATTGAAACTCGAAGGAGTCTTGAGGTTTTTCATGGTAAAGAAGTTCAGGGTGCAATTGAAAAGATATGGCCCAAACTCAGTCATGCAGACCGTTTTGTTCGATACGCGGCTCGTGTTGCTTTAGAACATCAACCTGTTGTTGAGTGGCAAGAAAAAGCACTCGAAGAAGAGGATCCTCAAACATTGCTCTCTGCTCTCCTTGCCCTTTCACGTCAAGGTGATGCAGCTTTGAAGGAGGACATTCTTAATGCTCTTTCGACTTTGAATGTTTCAGAAATGACTGAAAGTCAGAAGCTCGAGGCTTTGAGGGTAATGGGACTGACTTTTATTCGCATGGGAGGACCAGACGAGGAGACAGCTCAAGAAATTGCCGAAGCCATTTCACCACTCTATCCTGCATCATCCGATGCTATGAATAGAGAGTTAGTGGCCATGTTGGTTTATTTGAAAGCAGATGATGTTCTTGCCAAAACTATTCCTTTAATGAATCAGGAAGCAGCTGGATTGGAAGAGATTGAATTTGATGACAAACTGTTGGCTCGATCAGGTCAGTATGGCGGATCATTTCAGCGTCAAAAGGCAAGCAACCCACAGAGACAGCAGATATGGTATGCTTATGCCCTAAAGAATGTTGAAGAAGGCTGGAATGAGAATCTTAGAAAACAATTCTTTGGTTGGTTTGCTAAATCTAGAAATTTTAAGGGAGGTGCTAGTTTTGAAGGTTTCATCAACAATTTCAGAAACGAATCTTTGAATAAAATTAAAGATGCAAAAGTTAAAGCTGAAATGGATTCCCTGACCAAAAAGCCAATAGCACTAATTCCGGAAGGGTTTGAAGATGCTAGAATTCTTAAAGTGGGTGCAAAGCCGGGCATGAAATTTGATATTGAATCACTTGAAGCGAAGGCCGGAGAAAAAATAGGTATCGAATTCATTAATAATGATCCTACTGGGCTTATGCACAATCTTGCTGTTTGTGCCCCTGGTAGCAGGCAAAAAGTTGTGGCATCTGCGCTAACTATTGGACCAAAAGCGATTGAGCAGAACTTTGTTCCGGATATACCAGAGGTGTTGGCCTCTTCTCCTCAGGTTGCACCGGGTCGCAAATACGTTCTTTACATGAGTGCGCCGTCCACGCCAGGAAATTACCCATACGTATGCACATATCCTGGGCACGGTCAGTTGATGTTTGGAACGCTCAAGGTCACAAAATAATGACTTAATTTTATATGAGATCCCTCTGCTTTGTCCTATTTGCTGTTTTGACAGCAGAGGCCAAGGATTTGCATTGGGCCTATGTTTTTCCAACTAAACCCGACCTTCCATCAGTAAAACATGCTGATTGGGCACGGAATGAAATTGATTTTTTCTGTTTATCGAGAATGGAATCGCAGGGTCATGCCCCTAAGGAAAGGGAATCGTCTGCGCGGTTGATTAGGCGAGTCTTTTTAGACCTTATAGGAATCCCTCCTCCAATAGAAAAAGTTGATTCATTTTTGTCAGATCCTTCTGATCAGCATTTAGAGCAAATTGTCGATGAGCTTTTAAGTTCAAATCACTTTGGTGAAAAATGGGCGCTAGGTTGGTTGGATCTTGCAAGGTATGCCGATTCTGATGGCTATCAGCGTGATGGATTTCGGAATGTCTGGCCATACAGGGACTGGGTCATAAGGGCCTTTAACTCAGATATGCCTTTTGATCAGTTTACGATCGAACAGTTAGCTGGGGATTTACTCCCTGAAGCTACGAATGCTCAAATCATTGCTACGGGATTTCATCGCGGACCGATATTAAACCTAGAGGCTGGAACTGATCCTGAGGAGGATCGGGTAAAACAGGTCGTGGATCGCGTCAATACGACTTCCACGGTCTGGCTAGGGACTTCTATGGAATGTGCCCAGTGCCATGACCATAAACATGATCCTTTTTCGATTCATGATTATTATTCGATGTTTGCTTTTTTTAACAATACTCCAATTGAGGGTAAACGTAGGCCCGGGGGTAATGATGCATCGATGAATTATTCGGGCTCTGATATTAATGTTCCAGTGCCAACTGATGAGCTTAACAAGAGAGATGAGGCTGCGCATAAGGCTCGTGAGGTAGAAAAGATTTATGTAAGTAAGGTCGAGGAGCTTTGCGAGTCATTTTCTGATGATCATTTAAATGAGCTGGTTAAAAAGCATCCCAAAGAAGTGAATTTGATTAGAAAAACAAAAATAGATTTTAAGGAAGCATTGAAAATCAGTAAGGCTCTTTTTAAGAAAGGAAATCCTTCAAAATCTCTTAATGCATTACAGAAGCAGATTAGTAACAATAAGAATCGGTCCAAGGGTGGAACTTTTCAGATCGGTTATACTTCTCGAGTAATGAGAGAGATGGAAAAAAAGAGGGACACGCATATAATGTTGCGAGGGGACTTTAAAAATATTGGGGAAAAAGTAACAGCTGATACTCCCGAATCATTACATCTTTTCAGGGACGAGTTTCCGAGAAACCGTTTAGGGTTGGCTCGATGGCTTGTATCTAAAGAGAATCCTCTCACGGCTAGAGTTACTGTGAATAGGATATGGGCAGAACTTTTTGGGCGGGGAATAGTGACAAGTATAGAAGATTTTGGAACGAATGGAGCGTTTCCCAGTCATCCTGAATTACTTGATTGGTTAGCGGTGACTTTTCAGTCAGAGGATTCTTGGTCATTGAAAAAAACAATTAAACGAATCGTGCTTTCATCTGTATATTTACAAAGCTCCAAAGTATCTAAATTAGAAAGGGACAAGGATCCAAATAATAGTTTTCATTCAAGGGGCCCGAGTCTCCGTTTGCCTGCAGAATTAATTAGAGACAATGCCCTGTATATTTCAGGACTACTTTCGACTAAAATGTATGGAAGACCAGTCAGGCCGGTACAGCCTGCAAATTTCTGGCGCGTCATTGGTGAGGTGGATAACAAATATTACGTGTCGGAAAGTGAAGATCTTTACCGTAGAGGGATTTATACTATTTGGCGCCGTTCAGCTCATTATCCAAGTTTTGCCAATTTTGATGCTCCAAGTAGGGGGGCGTGCAAGGTAAGGAGAGAACCTAGTAATACTCCTTTGCAGGCTCTGACGTTATTAAATGATCCAGTCTATGTGGAAATT
>JASLJT010000108.1:0-2299 GCA_030747955.1 Verrucomicrobiales bacterium
GCTTCGGCCAAAACTGTAGCCGTAGTAGTTCCATCACCAGCCGCATCACTTGTCTTACTGGACACCTCACGAACCATTTGAGCGCCCATGTTTTCGTATGGGTCCTCGAGGTCAATCTCCTTGGCCACGGTCACCCCATCTTTAGTTACAGTCGGAGAACCGAACTTCTTGTCTAGTACCACGTTTCGACCCTTTGGACCGAGTGTTGCCTTGACGGCTTTCGCTAAGGTGCTCACACCTTCGAGAAGAGCCTTCCGCGCATTTTCATCAAACTTGAGTTGTTTTGCTGACATAATATAGATTCTTTCTAATTAGTTATTTGTTATTAGCCTACGATTGCAAGAATATCATCCGAGTTCAGAATCTTAAGTTCCTTCCCGTCAATCTTGATCTCTGTACCTCCGTACTTACTGATAAGTACCTTATCTCCTTTTTTGACTTCAAACGGGACTTTACCGCCCTGCTCATCAGTCTTACCAGTGCCCAATGAGACAACTTTTGCCTCGCTTGGTTTTTCCTTAGCAGAGTCCGGGATAATTATACCTCCATCGGATTGCTGTTCTTTTTCCTCGATCATTTCCACAATTACGCGGTCACCGAGCGGTTTTACTTTTAGTGCCATTTTTTTATCTGTTCTTACTAGATGTTTTTATAATCCCGTAAAACGGGAAAGGGTTGCCACGCGGGTTATCAAGACCACTCGGTCCTGGCCAACGCAACTAAATTGCTTAATCCTTCTTTTCCTCCACAACTTCTGCGTCAATAATAGGACCTTCTTCTTTATTCTCAGGCTCCGGATCAGGTGTATCAGTATCTCCTGGTGATTCAGCACCTGCCGCCTGTGCTGCTTTGTAAATTTCCTGAGATGCCTCTTGCACAACCTGTTGAAGTTTCTCAGTGGTAGCCTTAATTGCATCCACAGCTGTTCCCTTTAACGCCTCCTTTAACTCCTCATTTGCAGACTCAACTGCACTTTTTTTGTCTGCCGGAATCTTCTCTGCATTTTCCTTCAACAACTTTTCAGTCTGATAAGCCAAATTATCTGCATTATTACGGATATCTACTTCTTCACGTCGTTTCTTATCTTCATCAGCATGAGCATCAGCATCTTTTTTCATTTTCTCGATATCCTCCTCAGACAATCCGCTACTAGCCGTAATAGTGATCTTTTGTTCCTTACCAGTACCCAAATCTTTCGCACTTACATTGAGAATACCGTTTGCATCTATGTCAAATGTTACTTCAATTTGTGGAGTGCCACGAGGGGCTGGTGGAATTTCAGTTAACTGAAATTTACCAACACTCTTGTTATCCTTAGCAAATTCTCGTTCACCTTGAAGCACATGTATATCTACTGCAGGTTGATTATCTGCAGCTGTAGAGAAGACTTCAGATTTTTTTGTTGGAATAGTAGTGTTCCTCTCAATTAGCTTGGTCATCACCGCACCCATTGTTTCAATTCCTAATGATAATGGGGTCACATCCAATAATAACACATCTTTAACATCTCCCTTAAGCACACCACCCTGAATTCCTGCACCTACCGCAACTACCTCATCAGGATTTACACCCTGATTTGGTTTTTTTCCCAAAATAGCTTCTGCAGTTTCAACCACTTTAGGCATTCGAGTCATTCCACCCACTAGAACTAATTCATTAATTTCTCCAGTAGTGACCTCTGCATCACTCAAACACGCTTCAACTGGACCTCTTGTACGCTCAAAAAGATCTTCACAAATTTGCTCTAGTTTGGATCGTGAAAGTTGAGCATTGATATGCTTAGGCCCACTGGCATCTGCCGTAATGAATGGTAAATTAATATCATAACTTTGAGAGCTAGATAACGAAATCTTTGCTTTCTCAGCTTCTTCTTTAACACGCTGCATAGCATCTGGTTGATTGCGAATATCCATTCCGCTATCCTTATGAAATGTATCGACGATCCAATCAATAATAGTGTTATCCCAGTCGTCGCCTCCCAAATGAGTATCCCCATTGGTAGCTTTCACCTCAAAGACACCATCTCCTATCTCTAAAACAGAAATATCAAACGTGCCCCCTCCTAAATCATAAACAGCTATATTTTCTTCAGCATTTTTGTCCAATCCATAGGCTAGCGAAGCTGCTGTTGGTTCGTTAATAATCCGAAGCACGTCCAAACCAGCTATCTTTCCAGCATCCTTTGTGGCCTGTCTCTGAGTATCATTGTAGTAAGCCGGCACAGTAATCACCGCTTCAGTAATCGTTTCACCCAAACGCATCTCTGCATCAGCCTTTAATTTGCCTAGAATCATCGCGG
>JASLJT010000109.1:0-2750 GCA_030747955.1 Verrucomicrobiales bacterium
ATTTGAATCATTTTTGTGGCAACAGATTCCTCGAGTGAAGCAATTTGATTACCTTTCATTGTGAGGGAATCAGATAATGACCCTACCTGCTCATTGAGGGATAGAATTTCAGAATTCTTCAGATCCAGAGAGTCGTTCAAATTACTGATATCGCCTTTCAGGGATACGATTTGGTTTCCCTTTGAAATGACAGTATTTTGGAGAGAAATGATCTGAGTTTCTTTAATTTGTAATGAATCAGATAAGGACTCGACTTCATCATTAAGCAATGAAATTTCTGCAATATTATCGGACAATTGGATGTCTTGTGTTTCGATGATCTGCCCAAGAGTATCCAACTCAGATTGCTTGGCGGACAGAGTGGATTCAAATGAAATGATTTGATTGGATTTCTCGTCCAATGTGACAAGTAAATTGTCATTAGCTTCTTGTAACTCTATAATGGTTTCTTGGTTCGTTGATGCATCGACCAGGTCGAACTGGTCGGGGGAGGAGAGAACTTCTTGCCTGCCTACTTCCCTTTCTGCCAATAGTTCTGCCTGAAGGAAGCCATAATTGGTTACGGTGAAAGAGTTGACTGCTCCGATGAAAGCGTCAGTGCCTATCTCCGGCAATCTTCCCTCGAACCCAACAAGCCTCAGTTCGGAACAATCCTCAAATGCGTTATTACCAACACTTAGTATTGTCTTTGGCACGATGACTCTTGTGACTTTAGTGCAGCTCTCAAATGCATTATCTGCTATCTTAGTTACAGGAATTCCTTCGATACTGTCAGGAATATTAATGGTACCTTCGGCGGACACAGCGCAACGGGTGATGGTTGCCCCGTCTGCTCCTAAATTATCAATTAGGAAGCTTAGATTTCCGTAAGTTCCACTCAGAGGAAGGATGCTCAATTGATCTATCCAACCAGCGTCATCTCCATCCGATTCGGACTCATCCTTAGAATATGACCATGAGAGTGAGTGTGATCCTTTCGGTATGATAACCGATTCAATCATCCATTCAGAATCACCGCTAATCTGTTTTTTAATTGTTCCGTCCAGTGATACGCTTAGATAATCGTGATCCTCCTCGGAACTGACTTTCCACCAGAATTCAGCGATCGTGGGCCCCTCGATTTCAAGTGTCACTGATGTGGTCTTTGAATCAGATATTGAACCGCTCTGGGCCGCTCCTTCGTCATCATGGGTCACCTCTGACTGATAAAACCATGTAGAATCAGAGGGTGAGTTTGAGCTGAATTGACCCGCGTATCCTATCGCCTCTTTCATTCCAGGGAAACTAGATTCACTGGTAGGGTCGGTTCCGAGTGTGACTTCTATCCTATCATTAAAGCCATCATCATCAGTGTCCGCTGTCAGGTCACTGGTACCATAGGTCTGCTCTTCGGTCTCCTGGTCCAATCCGTCCCCATCACTGTCCTCTGATCTATCATCGCTGATACTGATAAGAATGACTGCATCCGACGAGTCGCCGTTCGAAGAGGTGCCTTTGAACGGGAGGTTAATAGTGGATTCTACTTCATAGTCGAGATCTTCAGGATCGTTCACGATGACTTTGTTGTCGGTTATGATAAAAGCATTGTTGCCGTCGTTATCGGCATCATAATTCTGAATAAATTCATAAGAAGTTTGACTCGATGAGTTTAAATTAACGATGGTACCAATGAGAGTTCCCTCTTCAGAATTTTCTATTATAGAAAAGTTTTGATCGGATAATGAAAAGGCACCAAAGCTCTGAGTCTGAAATGCTCCGGAAGCGCCGGAGATCACAGGATCGCCGCTCTGCTCTCCGAGTAAGACGGTCCCGGTGTCGAGATCTACTGATGCTGCAAAGATTGGTGAATCTGCCGCAAAATTAACACCCGTATCAATCAGGAAAAGTGTTTCAGAATCAGATATGCTTTGTCCTTCTCCTCCAATGATGAAGATTCGCTTTCCTAAGAATTCAGATGAGCCTCCATCACCGCTTGCGACTCCACTAAAGAAACCATCAAGATTAAATGCTGAAGTTCCGCCGAATGTGGATGAGTTACCAAATTGGGTAAATGAATCTTCTATGAGTTGAGGATTCGAAAAGCTGTTCGGATCCGAAGACGTTCCAACGGCAACGAAACCACCATTAATTGGTGTTCCATCGGATTGAACTTCTAGCCCACTCGAAAAGTTACTGAAGTTAATGGTTCCAGCATTGGAAATGGTATGCATTAGCAATGCTAAGATGATGAGGATTTGGTGAATTTTCATAGATCCAGGAATGGTAAGTTTTTAAAGAGATTGGTTTATTGCTTAAAAATGAGGATATTTTTTTACAAATAAATATAGCAATTGTAAACACCATAATTACTATAATTTTTAAACACTTTATTTAAAATATATTAATAGTTTTTAGAGATTAATAAAATTGTTTTTTGAGTTAAGGCGTGAAGGGGCTGTTTATGCCTCTGTTTGAACCTATTAAATAAAGGAAAAGAAAAGGTACAGTTGCTTTGATCTTTTATATTTTTAAGTACCAAAAAAAGTACCTTGTAAGTGCTCGAATCGCTGACTACTAATCGAAACATGAGATCCATTTTACTCAATTCTCTCATAATTTGTTTCATTATTGGCCGGGTCTATTCCAGTCAGAAGCCAAACATCATCTTCATCATGGCTGATGATATGGGATACGGTGACGTGGGTGCTCTTAACGCTAAATCAAAAATACCGACCCCGAACCTTAATAGACTCTCTCGTGAAGGAATGACA
>JASLJT010000110.1:0-5379 GCA_030747955.1 Verrucomicrobiales bacterium
GCAATCCATAAACGACCTTCCGAATCGGTCGTCATGCCATCAGGAAAGCCATCGTCCTCCGTAAATTTAATCAACTCTCTCTTGTCTTTAATTTGACCTGAGCTCAGGTCAAAATCGAAAGCACAAACGCAGCGGGTAGGACTATCAATATAATAGAGCTCATCATTATTAGTTGACCACGCGATCCCATTAGAGACCGTCACTCCTGCATGGACAGGATTAAGGCCCCCTTCTGCTGAACAGCAGTAAAGCGTCCCCAGAGGATCCTTCTCCTCTCTGTCCATGGTGCCTACCCAGAGCCTTCCTTTCTCATCACACTTCCCATCGTTGAATCGCAATCGAGGAATCGGATCTGCCTCGACCAGACTCTGAAAAGACCAGTCCGAACGGTTAATAGAAAAGATACCATTATCAATTGCTGCGACTAGAGTCTCATCATCAGCGAGAACAACGCACCCGGGATTCCCTGAAACGTCTCTGTCCATTGTCACATCATTTTCAAAGTCATGCTCCAGTATCTTTTTTCCTAGAATATCAACCCAAAGGAGCCTCTCAGTAACTGAGTCCCAAAAAGGGCCTTCACCAAGATGACTAGAAACATTTCCGACCAATTCCATATTTACTTACCTTTTGTGAACCTACTGGAGCCAGGCCGCTTTTCCGGAAACATGAGCCAAGACAGCAGCGGCCCCAATCGCAATGACCATGACAATTATCGCAAAAATATAACTGGCCGGCTCTTCTTCTTGCTGACTTTCCTCCTCAAAATCTTGGGACTCTCGAAGCAAAGACACATCAAGAATCTCTTCATCAGGTTCGTTAGATCCTATTTGCCTTGCGATAGGATTAGCATCTTCATCCGCCAGTCGTTTCTTATTCCTAGAATAACCAAGGGCTGAAGCGATAGGACTGATCACAGGATCATCTTCTACTCCTTCTTCCTCTCCATCGCTCATTTTATTTACTCTAGCTCAATGCTTGCCGGAGGCTTTGTGGAAATGTCATAGAAGACTCTATTGATCCCGGCAACACTATTAAGTATTTCATTCGATATTTTTCGTAAAAGATCCGGAGGAAGCTCAACCCAGTCCGCCGTCATCGCATCTTCACTGATCACCGCTCTCAGAGCCACTGACCATTCGTAAGAACGCTCATCTCCCTTTACTCCTACAGTCTTGATTGGAAGGAGCCCGCAATATGCCTGCCAAACCTTGTCGTACCAGCCACTCTCCTTCAAATGCCTCATGAAAATGGCATCCCCTTCTCTTACAATTTTAAGTTTTTCTTCTGTCACTTCACCAGGGACTCTGACTCCCAATCCCGGACCAGGGAAAGGATGCCTATATAGAATTTCCCGTGGAATACCAAAGCTCTCACCCAAGGCTCTGACCTCATCCTTAAAAAGTTCTGCTAACGGCTCAATGACTTTACCTTCGGCCTGCAAATCCAAAATTTTCTGTACTCGGTTATGATGTGTCTTAATTGTAGATGCAATTGATCCACTCGTAGCACTTTCTATTACATCGGGGTAAAGTGTGCCTTGAGCTAAGAGCTCTACATTGTCCGCAGCACCAAAGAACACATCGACAAAAAGATCCCCAATGCGGCGACGCTTTTCCTCTGGCTCATCAACACCATTAATGGCCTCAAGAAATCTTTCTGACGCATCAACGACTTCGATGTCTATTCCTAACTCCTCAAACTGTGAGACTACTTCTGGAGTCTCATCCTTTCTCATTAAACCATTATCCACATAAATGGCGCGGAGCTTAGTCCCAGCCTCATGTAACAACACTGCTAATACTGTAGAATCGACTCCTCCCGAGACTCCGCAAACCACTTCCCTTCCGGCCACTTCGTCTCTGACCTGTTCTATCAAATGGTCCCTGAAAGCTTCAATTTTAAATCCAGGATCATCGTCAACCATCTCAAGAAAGTTCTCGAGGACCGAGCGGCCCTCATGGCTATGTGTCACTTCAGGGTGGAACTGTATACCATAGAACTTATCAGACAATTGAATCGCTACCGGCACATCGTCCTCATTCCTTCCAATGATTTTAGCCCCATCAGGCAATTGGGTACATGTGTCGGAATGACTCATCCATATCTGGGAAGACTCACTGAGCCCCTTAAATAAATCAGATCCATTTTCAGGGCTCAAAGTCGCTGGCCCATATTCCCTAGTGGTCCCGGGCTCGACAGCGCCTCCGTGCTTCTTATTGAGCAATTGCATTCCATAGCAAATACCGAGGACCGGAACATCTAAGTTCTTCAAGTAATCTAGATCAACGTCCGGAGCATCAGGGTCTGATACACTCTTGGGCCCGCCTGAAAGAATTATACCCTTAGGTGTGGGATGATCTTTTAATTGGTCAGGATTATATAGCCTAGCATAGTATCCCAACTCTCTGAGCCGTCTCACTATTAACTGAGTGTACTGAGACCCAAAGTCAACGACGATGATCTGGGGAAGGACTTCCATAATAAAACTAAATAAATTCGCAGGACTCGGACCAATTAGTCCATTGATTGATAATTGATTGGCTCTTCGGTAACAACAATGTCATGCGGATGACTTTCCTTCAAGCCTCCAGAAGTAATTCTCGTAAACTCAGCCTTTTCTCTGAGTTCCTGCAGACTGGATGCCCCGACATAGCCCATTCCCGAACGTAATCCTCCGACTAACTGAAAGATCATATCTGCTAATCTTCCACGATAAGGAACCCTAGCTTCGACACCTTCGGCCACTAATTTACCTGAAGCATTTTGCCCATACCTGTCACTGGAACCTTTCCTCATCGCTTTGACTGATCCCATTCCTCTGTACTCTTTAAATGTTCTGCCCTGCCAATTGACCATTGAACCAGGAGATTCTCGAGTCCCGGCTAATAATGAGCCCAACATGACAAGATCGGCCCCCGCAGCGAGTGCCTTCACGATGTCGCCAGAATAACGAATTCCGCCATCAGCTATGACGGTGACTCCCTCTGGCCTACAAACTTCAGCTACATTTTTTACTGCTGTGAATTGCGGCATACCGACTCCGGATATGACTCTCGTTGTGCAGATGGATCCAGGCCCGACTCCAACTTTAACTGCGCTTACTCCGGCACTGACTAAATCATGAGCCCCTTCAGCGGTGACCACGTTCCCAGCGACTACGGGCGTCTCAGGGTGACTACTTACAAGATCTGCAATCACCTCTAGGACTCTCGTCGTATGGCCAGTGGCCGCATCAATGAATAACGCATCAGCTCCTGACTCAACCATTGCACTTGCCCTTTCCCTCGAATCACCTCCAACACCAATCGCGGCTCCGACACGGAGCTGTCCGTTCTCATCCTTTGAAGCATTTGTATAACGCTGGCGAATCTCAATATCCTTAGTCGTAATCATACCGGCTAACTTTCCTTCAGCATCAACTAACGGAAGCTTCTCTAGACGATTCTTGTATAGAGTTTGCCTCACTTCTTCCTGCGAGACATCTTTAGGAGCAGAGATTAGCCTTTCTTTAGGGGTCATCATTTCGCTGACACAGGTAGATTCATCTTCCACATACCAAATGTCACGATTCGTGACCATTCCGACCAATGTTCCGTCCGCATCGATTACAGGAAATCCTGAAACTCCATGCTCATTCATTACTTCATGTAACTGGCCTAAAGTTGTGTCCTCAGTTACAGTTATTGGTTTATGAATTACCGTGTTTTCTGATCTTTTTACTTTTTTTACATAAGAAGACTGCTCCTCTATAGGACAATTCCTATGAATGACGCCCATTCCTCCCTCACGGGCCAATGCAATCGCCAATTCCGCTTCAGTGACCGTATCCATCGCCGAAGACAGTATGGGAATATTCACACTGATTGAATTAGTCAGTAATGACTGAATATTTGATTCAGAAGGCAAAATAGAGCTCTTCTTAGGCACAAGAAGAACATCATCGAAACTGAGACCTAAAGAAAACTCCTCTGCCATGCACAATAATGTGTGCAGAACAAAAACAAGCAAGTAAATACTGAGACTAAATTTCTCGTCTTTAACAATGCCTTATCAAGTTAAAACCTCTATACACGCTCTAATGCATAAGAAGCTGCTCCTATAGCGACAGCAAGGTCTCCAGTCTTAGCAATGCGAAAATCCACTGCATTAGCGAGCGGCTCAGATCCATATTTATGAACAACCTCTTTCAGACCTTCGAGATAAAGTTCGGGCATTTTTTCAGCTAGGCCTCCTCCCAGAACGACAACTTCAGGAGCTAATAATTCAACAACACTTGTCACTCCAACGCCTAAATAATAAATGCTCCTCTTAATAATTTGAAGAACTCTCTCTTCTCCTGCATCAATGGACTTTTTAATGGTCCCGCTTTTAATTTTTCTTATATCAGTCCCGGCAATCTCCATGATTGAATCTGCATTACCTCTCGAAGCTTCGATGACACAAGAAGACGCGATTCCGAGTCTTCCACAAAGGGTTTCAAGCGCGACCGGTTCATGGAGTTCTCCTTCCAGAGTTGATCCAATCATCCTGTATTTACCAAATTCCATGCATGAAGCAGTTTTTCCTCTTAGGATTTTTCCATCATAGACAAATCCTCCTCCTACACCAGTGCCTGGAAAAACACCAAAGACAGAATGAGCTCCTTGAGCCGCCCCCAAGTAATACTCACCGTAAGTCCCAGCGTCCACATCATTTAAAACGACCACTTCGGCTTCAAGTTTTTTGGATAAATAACGCCCAACCTCAACATTTTCCCAACCCAGATTAGATGCCTCTCGGAGCACCCCACTACTGAAATCAACGACACCAGGACACCCAATGCCGCAAGCGATCACTTCATCCTTATCTATATGAGCCGATTCGAGAGCCGTATGTACTGTATTTAAGATTCGTTTCAAGCCTTCCTTCGATCCTTTATAGCCTTCCGTTGGAACGCGCTCTGATCCCAGCACATTGAAGTTCTTATCAAAAATCACCGCCATGATTTTTGTGCCTCCCAAATCTATTCCCACTGAAATCTTTTTAGCCATCTAAGAGGATCGTATTCAGGACATTAAATCGCCTCATCCATTTTCTTTTTTGGTTTGTGAGGAGCAAAAGACGCATCTTTCAACAATGCGATTTTACCTGCCCTCTTAACTGACTGGCCATGGAAATAGCTCTGCGCACGAAATCGTTTTTCTCCTTTTGCAAAATCACGCAAGACATAAGTCCCATCAGATTCAAGCTCGTAGGAATGGGAATTGTCCCTGAAACTTCCCTCAAGTATTTCTAATACTCTTTTTTTCGAACTCGAATCCTTAATTTCAACCATCGATTCGACTCGCCGATCAAAGCTGCGCTCCATCAAATCAGCACTCGAAATAAAAACTCTAG
>JASLJT010000111.1:0-4079 GCA_030747955.1 Verrucomicrobiales bacterium
GGGCGGAGGCTGTCGAGAAGCTTTTTGGATGCCAGTGTCACCCATCATGAGTTGAGGGTGAGTTACCAAAAACAAGCTTAAAAATAGAAGGGCTTTAGATATTATTAAGCCAATTCCTGATCGTGATTTAATCATTGATAGAATTTAAATTATTTAGAAACGACTTTTTCTCCTTCATTTAATCCTTCGAGGATTACCGTGACCTTGCCGTTGCTTGGTCCGACCTTTACTGGGCGTTGGATTTTTTCTTCACCGTTCATGATCCAAACATTGTTATCATCAAGTAAACCATTTGGAACGGTGATAACTTTATCATATTCTGCTGCGATAATAGTTACTTTTGCTGTCATTCCTGGAAAGAGGAGTGGGTCTTTGGTTTCCGCTGATAAGGTCGTGGAGAAAGAACCTGGAATATGATTCACATCAGTTACTTGTCCTTTGATTTTTAGTGAAGGATTAGATGTCGGAATGATTGTTGCGGTTAGGCCATTTTTTAAATGTGTGAGTTTTGCTTCAGGTACACTGGCTTTTAGTCCTAAGGAACCAGACTCAACAATAGTCATAAAAACTTCATGAGGTGCAAGTTTTCCTCCTGGAACAAGTTTTTTAGCTATTGCTGGAGCGGTGATCCATTTGCCGTCTTTGCTTAGTCCATAATAAAGGGTTCCGTTAGCTGGTGAAACTATCGAAAATGATGCAAGATCAGTCTTTAGGTTTTTGAGATTCTCTTCTGCTTTTACTTGGTCGCGTTTTGCTTTTTGCACAGCGTGGCGTTTTTGTTCAAGTGTTCGGGGGAGAACAAGCATGCTGTCTTGGAAAGTTATTTCGCCGATGGCGGCAGTAGATTTTTTTGAAGTTAGTTGTTGTGGTAGCGATATTTTTAACTGGCGTTCAATGCTCATTTTAGATAAGCGGAGATTTTCGCTAGCGCGTTCGAAGCTGTTCTTTGCACGTTTTAAGATGATCTCTTCAGTCTCTTCTGTCAGATCGTCTGCTTCATACATTTTCAGTAACTGCTCGTATTCTTCTTTGGCATAATCGTAGCTTTGCTTGGCAAAATGCAGACTAAGTTCTGTGGCTCGAATAGCTTCTGGATGTCCGACCTTTTCATAGTAACTTAAATTTTCATCAGCGATATTCTTTTCTCTTTTAGTTTTCTCAATGATAAGAGGGGTGCTTTTTTCTAGAGATGCTAACTCTGACTCGAGTAATTCTAGGGCTAACTTGGCGGGCGGACTTCCAATCTCTATTTCTTCTATAGCTTTTTTTATTTTTTTTGTTTCTAGGCTTAGAAGGCTCTGCCCTTTTTTGACTTTAGTGCCATGCGACAAAGCTGAGATCAAAGTCATGTCGGCCCAAGCTTCAGGGCTTAAACTTATTTGGTGCTCTTTTTCCGCACTGAAGAAAGCATCAAGTTCTATCTTAATATGGAATGGTCCAGTCTTGACGGTATGTTCACTAGGAGTCGGTTTTGGCTGTTCCTTTGCATTGTTACCGTTTTCTGGATTCGGTTTTTGATCTTCTGCAAAAACATGACCAAGGATAATGGTTAATGAAATAAGATTAGCGATAATTTTTCTTTTCATGTTCAGGATATTGAGGTGTTTTTCTTTAATCAATTTTGGTGCTTTTAAGCTATTTGAATCGGTGTAGGTATTTAATTATAAGTAGGCGTAAGATTATTGGGAATCTTAACAATTTAAAGTTCTTCTCCAAAATATATTTTCACATAGTTCATACCCTTGCTCTCATCCCAGCCCTCTTCTAATAAGCTTTCGGATTGATCTAAGAACTTTGATGTGAATGTTAAGTCTGCTCCGGTATCAAGTTTCATGCGTTTTTTTAGTCGCTTCTGAGCTTTGGTTGCCTCTTTTTTAGATATTGAGAATTGGTCCTTTATATTATTGCCGGCATTTTCTTCGTATTGTTTTTTGAATGAGGTGAATTGGTCTACTAGCTCAGGTTCACCGAGGGCCTTTTCAAAATTCTCAATTTTAAAATCTTCACTTTCATTTAGATAATTAAGGGCACGGTTAGCTACTGTCATTCGGGTATTCTGATCTGCTTCAGAGTTGATCCCTTTGTTAGCGAAGTTGATGCAGAGTTCACCAAATTTCTTTGTCAGATAATCTTCATCTCTGATGGGGGCAGCTGCCACGAAGTCCTTGTTCCAAAATTGTGTATTTCCAGATTTATCAAAGAGATACACGACGTAACCTTTTTCTTTTTGGTGATTTAGAATGAGGCAACCCTTGTCGACTTTGTCTGGGTAAATTCCATGTTGGGTTGTCAGTGTCAGGTCTCCGTTGTTATCCGAAATTTGTAGGAAAGGCACCTTATTTTCGCTTTTTATAATACATATTCCCGGCACGGATTTTCCTTTAATGATAATTCCCTCAATCAGAGAAATACAGAGATCTCCTGATTTGATGTTTGGGTGATATGATTTCGAATAGAGGTGATGTGCTATTGCTTTTGCTGAATCTAATAGTGAGTCATCGTCATTGAAAGTTGCATGAGCATAATCAAAAAGAGGGTTTCCTTCTTCAGTTTTGATTCCCTGCAATTGATGAGGGTCCAGAGACTTGAATGGATTTAGAAAGCAGTTCGTGAGAAGATCAGATTCTTCTTCATCAAATTTGCATAATTCCTTAGAGGTAAGAAGCGGCTCACCTTTGAGGGGATTGCCAATTTTTGCTAGGGCAAGACTAGTGAGTCCGGCTTCTCTTAGGTTTACAGCTAAAGCCATGAAAAGTACAAAGAGGTTCGCGGCAGCGAACTTGTATTCAATGAATTCGAAGAGTTATTATTTAACGGTAATTGTTATTTCTTCTGAAATTACTGGAGGCTCATGAACTCTATGTAGGTGATCAGCAAAGACCAGCTTCAAAGTGTGTTTTCCTGGTTTAAGCTCAAGGAATGTTTCTGTCTGACCTGCTCCGAAATGTTTGAGTGTGTCTGACATGGGGAGTGGAAGGTTCATGTCAAATTTCGCGCCATCGATTATCAAATGATGATGGCCAGTGTTGGGGAACTTTATTCCTGCTGGAGCAATTCCCATTTTCTTTAGGCCGAACCTGACTAGGAATTTTGTTTTTACAGTTTTGCCGTCCTTAGGGAATATAATATATGCTTTAGCACCTTTAGGCGAAGTCATTTTAGGCTCAGCTTTTGGTGAGGTTTTTTTGGATTCCTCGGCAGACATAATGCTGGAGGTGATAAGAATAAAGGCAGCGGTTAAGACAGTGTTTATTATGCTCATTGTTTTATATTTTTGATTATAAGAGTTAACTAGGTTCTTGGATCAAATGTCGAGCACCTTATTGAAGATTTTGTTATAATTTTAAAGCAAAGGGCCGGTTCCTTTTTTCAAGGAGACCGGCCCTTCAAGTTGTAATTGATTGTGCTTTTATTATTTAGATACTAGATTTTGTGTTCCTTTTAAGAAGCCATTTCCTGCAACTTTTTTTGGTGCAGCATCAGCATCAAGGTCTCCTATGGCATATTGTATTCCTGCAAGATAGTGTTTGAGAATATCAGGGTTCCAGTAGATTTCATCTCTGTGTCCAAGTGAACAATAGAATATTCTACCTTCACCATATTTATCGAGCCAAGCAATTGGATACAATCCTTCCTTGCCACTATTTCCTCTTCCCTTATCCACGATTTCACCAGAAAGGCTAAGTAGCATGCGTCGCTCATCAGCGGAAGCAGTGTCTTTACGGAATTGATAAATTTCGTCAGCGATCTCAAAGTCTTTGCCAGAAAAGGCAGCATTAAGTGGGTGATTTGGCTCAAGATTTTTAACTCTTATTTTAGTGTGCCAAGGGTGCCCAGCGAATGCGCCACCCATCATGTCATTGAAGTCTTTCCATTTCTTATATGTATCTGTCGCTGAATGCATTCCGATTAGGCCTTTTCCTGATTTAACAAAATCGACTAGGCTTTTTTTCAGTCTCTCTTCACGGCCCTCTTCTTTTGATCTGAATACTTCTCCAGTGGTGTTGAGAAAAATGACAGCATCAAATTCTTTTAGTTTTTCAGGCTCAAAGAAAGAATCATCTTCTGTTGCAGTCACT
>JASLJT010000112.1:0-11136 GCA_030747955.1 Verrucomicrobiales bacterium
ATCACCAATGTACATTCCGGGTCTCTTTCGAACAGCCTCTAAGCCTTCTAACTTATCAATCTGCGCAGCATCGTAATCTTGCCCTCCGGTAGTATTTTTTACTTCATCGTTAGGTAAATCGGGTTCTTCTTCGGACATTTAGAAAATCTTAATTTTTGAAAATTAGTAAGGCTTCAATAGTGATTATTACGTCTTTTAATAATAACTCCAAAAACCTATTTTTATCAATATATTCAGGAGTTAAAATATTGTTTCATTTATCTGTATAAAGACCTGTAACTTGCTGACAAGGAGTCATATACGAGCCTGCTTTGTAATGTGATCTAGGGACCAGGTCAAATGCATAGTAATATTACCAATTTAGCATCCATTTAGTGGGTGATTTAAGATGATTAAATATCTAATTTTTTCTAACTAATTGAATAAGATAACCGACTTTTCTTTTATTTCTGATTGTTGCATCGTGAGACAATAATGACTAAATTGAATACAACATAGAGCACATTCAATTGATGGTTACTACCCTTCACTCAAGCGACATAAAGGATCAAATCCTTGAATTGAAAGAGAAAAGGAATGCCGTTATCCTCGTTCACAATTATCAAGTTGGAGAGATCCAAGACATTGCCGACTACGTAGGAGATTCACTTGGATTATCTTATCATGCAAAAAGAGCTGAAGCTGATGTTATAGCCTTTTGTGGCGTACACTTTATGGCCGAAACGGCAAAGATTATCAACCCTAACAAGACCGTTGTATTGCCTGACAAGGAAGCAGGCTGCTCATTAGAACAATCCTGCGAAGGTGATAAGTTAGATGCTTTTTTGAAGGAAAATTCTGAAAAGAATTATTATGTGATCGCTTATATTAATTGCAGCGCACATGTAAAAGCATTGTCCGATTGTATATGCACTAGTGGCAACGCAGTTAAAATTGTCGAATCTGCCCCAATAGACAGGCCAATTTTATTTGTGCCTGACCAGAACCTTGGCTCATGGGTAATGGAGCGGACTGGGCGTAAAATGGATCTGTGGCAAGGTTCTTGCTATGTTCATGTCGAGTACACTAGAGAAAGCATTTTAAGGATCAAGGAAGAGTACCCTGATGCTGAGCTCATTTCTCATCCGGAGTGCACCTACGCTGTAAGAATGTTATCAGATGAGGTGTGCTCAACTGAAAAAATGATTAATTATGCTCGAAGCTCCAAAAGTAAAGATCTAATCATTGCGACCGAGAGCGGAATGTTACACCGACTCAAAAAAGAAGTTCCAGAAAAGAATTTTATCCCAGCTCCTACACAAAACTGTGCATGCTCTGAATGCCATTTTATGAAAATGAATACTTTGGAAAAACTAAGGGATTGTCTTGATACATTAGATCCTCAAATCAATATGCCAGAGGAGATACGAGCAAGGGCTGAGGAGCCTATACTAAAGATGCTTTCACTTAGTGCCTGATGCTGACTCTAATCGTGCTCTGTGTAAGGAATAGAGCAGGTATATTGCACTTAAAAGAAGCAGTGAGTCTATAAAGATCTGCATTTGAATGGTGGTCCTAAGTCCAAGGCATCCACATTCAATATCAATGTTTCGTAAAATCAAAGAACTAAGCAAAGCGATGAATGCCATGAGGAGTGTGACGCAAAGCGTCAGGGCGCCATTAAAAAGAATTTTGAGGAGGAGGCAAGCACCAAGAATTATTTCTAATGGAGGCAAAGTCATCGCAACGATTGCAATGAATGGGTCAGTTAGGATTTTATAGTTCCTTATGACAAGCTCCAGGCTCTGTGGGTCTCTTATTTTATAGAAGCCAGAATAAATAAAGACTCCACCTAAAATGATCCTAAACAGTAGCTCGATAGGATCTAGTCTAGATTTTAACCAAACTGGTAACTTTTGTAACAGTCAGAGCATTTAAGCTATATTGTTATAGATTACTTAAAATAGCATCTCCCATTTCTCGTGTATTAACAATCTTAGTCCCTTCCTCATTTGTAAATATGTCCCCCGTCCTAAATCCTGCATCTATTGCTTTTCTAACGGCAAGATCAATGGCGTCAGCCGCCTTAGTGAGACCAAATGAATAGCGCAGCATTAGAGATGCTGATAATATCTGTGCGCAAGGATTGGCAATGCCTTGACCCGCAATGTCTGGTGCAGAGCCTCCGCTCGGTTCGTACATTCCAAAATAGAGCCCATTTCCAAGTGATTGGCCAAGACTTGAGCTGGCAAGCATTCCTAGTGAACCAGCAATCATTGCCATTTCATCACTCAAAATATCACCGAACAAATTTGGAGCTAATACAACATCAAAATCCCTTGGTCTTTTTATTAATTGCATTGCTGCATTGTCGACATAGAGATGATCTAATTCAACTTCTGGATAATTTGAGGAAACCTTTTCGACAGTCTCCCTCCACAATATACCGTTTCTCAAAACGTTAGCCTTATCTATTGATGTTACACGCTTATTTCTAGCCATAGCAGCATCAAAAGCTACTGATGCGATACGCTCGATCTCAGATTCTTTATAAACCATAGTATCTATTGCAACTTTTTCTTCTCCGTCATTTCTGATTTCTTTTGGTTCGCCAAAATAAATTCCCCCGGTCAATTCGCGTACACACAATACATCAAAACCGCCGTCTACAAGGTCAGGTCTGATTGGTGATGCGTTCGTGAGAGATGGAAAGCAAATGCTGGGACGTAAGTTTGCAAAGAGGCCAAAATGTTTTCTTAGAGGTAGTAAAGCGCCTCTCTCTGGTTGAGTATCTGGTGGTAAAGTTTCCCACTTTGGTCCGCCAACTGATCCAAAGAGTATTGCGTCAGATTCCTCACAAGACTTGAGTGTCTCTTGAGGTAAAGGTGACGATGTCTTATCAATTGCTATGCCTCCAACGAGCTGTTCATCAATAATGAATTTTACATCAAAATTAGATGACACCGTATCAACTACTCGAATTGCTTCGGCCATGACCTCAGGACCAATGCCGTCACCTGATAGGACTGAAACTTTATATTCTTTATTACTCATGAGTTGCAGAGAATCGATCATTGTTTAGTTCATTGCAACAAACTAAATGATTCTTAAATCGGTTTTTTACAGTTATTAACTTTTAATAGCCGAGATGAATTGGCTGATCAAATTCGGGTCCTTAAATCCGTCATCATTTTCTACTCCGCTCGCAACATCGACTGCTGATGGTCTGACCGAATCAATAGCATCAAGAACATTCTTGGGGTTCAATCCTCCAGCTAAAATGACATTAATTTGAGGATTGGAATTAACATACGATTTTCCAAGGTTCCATTCAAATGAGCGACCAGTGCCACCATAGCTGTCTGGGCAATAGGCGTCCAAGAGTATTGTCTCAATATTTGATGATCTAAGCTCATCGAGTGACTTAGCATCCTTGACTCCTATCGCGCGAATAACCTTAAATTTTTCAGATATGGATTCACAATATGAAGCGGTCTCATCGCCATGAAATTGAGCGACGTGAATGATGTTGTCCTCGAGTAAGGAAATGACTTCATCAGGATCAGCGTTAACGAATACCCCTACCCTCTCGACATTATCATCTATGCTTGGAATCCATTCTTCGATTTGACTACGAGTAATGAACCGCTTGGATTTATTCCAAAAGTTAAATCCTAATGAATTCGCTCCCAGGTCAACGGATGTAATAGCATCAGCGAGAGATCTTATCCCACATATTTTGATTCCTACTTCACTTCCTTGTACAAAGTCTGGCTTCATTCCTTAGTGTCTTCTGTTTTAGCTAGTGCCATTGACTCTTCAATGACACTGATGATTCTATCGATGGATAGTGGCCGGATTAAGATATCTTTAACTCTTGCGTCACGTTTAATCTGATCACTGTCCTTGATGTCATTTTCTTCTCCGATAAAGATAACGGCGGGGCATTTACGAATATCGCTGTATAAAGATGGGTAAACTTTATACAATAGGTCATAAAGTAATGCGCCATTAAGGTTAGGCATATGGTAACCAAAAATAAACAAAGAATAAGGGCGCTTAATTGCCATCTCATAGGCATATTCAGAGCTAGGTGAAGTATCTATGCCAATGTTTAAGAGGTTTGACACACTATCACGCAAGAGTCTAAGAGTTCCTGTGTCATGATGGGAGGCGAGAACACGAAATGAATCTGTATTTTCTGTTGATTCGTTAGCGCTCATGAATTGTTAGTTTAACCTGTAAATTATTTTTATCTACTTACAAAGACTTATCTGTGCAAGACAAACAACAAGATGGTAAGGGATTAATTTCCATACGAGGCGCTCGACAGCATAACTTAAAGAACATTAGTGTTGATATTCCCAGATCAAGCTTTGTTGTTGTTACTGGTATGAGCGGATCAGGGAAGTCGTCCCTAGCTTTTAATACATTATACGCTGAAGGGCAAAGAAAGTACGTTGAAAGTTTATCCACTTACGCTAGGCAGTTTCTTGATCAACTTGAGAAGCCCGACGTCGACTCTATTGAGGGTCTTTCGCCAGCAATTGCAATCGAGCAAAGAAGCTCCTCGTTAAATCCAAGGTCAACGATTTCCACATCAACGGAAATCTATGATTACTTGAGAATACTATATTCATCTATAGGTACACCTCATGATCCCGAAACTGGAGAGATCATAAAGAGGTTAACTGTAGGAGAGATTGTCGAAAAAATCGTAAAACTGCCTAAAAATACAAAAGTCATCATACTAGCACCAATTCAAACGCCTAAGGGAACTGATATAAAAACTTCTCTGGAAAGGTTGAAGCGTAATGGCTTTGTTAGGGCCAGGCTCAATGGTAAAGATATTGAGCTTGATGACGAGCTGCCGTCCTGTTCTAGGCATAAGAAAAACTCGATTGAAGCGGTAATCGATAGAGTCGTCATTAAAGAAGATATTCGATCAAGGCTATTCGGATCAGTCGAGACTGCTCTCAGGTGGGGTGATCAGAACATTGAATTGCTTTGCCTTAAAGAAGGCAGCTCAGACTGGGATCCTTTGAGCTATACAACAACATTTAAAAATCCAAAGACAGGATTTTGCATGCCCGAACTTACGCCTAAGCACTTTTCATTTAATAGCCACTTAGGAGCATGTGTAAATTGCCAAGGCTTAGGGTCAATACTGCAAGCTGACCCTGCCCTGTTCATAACTGATGAACAAATGACAATTGCTGAAGGTGCAATAAAATCATGGTGGTCAAGAAACAAGAAATTGAAAGCCATACATGATAAGCAAATCAAATCGCTTTGTGAATCAATGAATGTATCGATTGATACTAAGTACTGTGACTTGAGCGAAGATTTCATTGAGGTGATTTTTAATGGGGCCAATGCCAAACAAGTAGCAGAAGGAATAAAGCACGAAGGATTACTTAAACAGGCTCAACGCCTCCACGTTACGAGTAAGAGTGAGGTCACAAGACAAAACGTTAGAAGGTTCATGAACCCAAAGGAATGCCCAGCATGCCATGGCAAGAGATTGAAGCCAGAGTTTCTTTCTGTGACTTTAGAGCATCCTGACGATGGTCACACATCGATAGACAAATTTACTGCTTTTAATGTAAATGAGGCGTTGCGATTTATTACTTCGATGAACTTGAGCAAAGAAGACAACTTAATTTGCACTGAGCTCATCAACGAAATTACAAAGAGACTTAAGTTTCTTAAAACTGTCGGGCTAACTTATCTTACTTTGGACCGGAAGAGTGGTACTCTTTCTGGTGGTGAATCACAAAGGATCAGGCTAGCCACTCAAATAGGATCAGGCTTGTCGGGTGTTTTGTACGTTCTTGACGAGCCAAGCATCGGGCTTCATCAATCAGACAATAAAAAACTCATAGAAGCGTTCAAAGAACTGAGAGACCTAGGAAACACTGTAATTGCTGTAGAGCATGATACTGAAACTATAGAAGCAGCTGATTTTATAATTGACCTTGGACCAGGTGCAGGCCCTCGTGGAGGACAGATAATTGCTGAAGGAACTCCACAACAAATTAAATCCAATGATAAATCCATCACAGGAAGATATTTGAGTGGTGAACTTAAAATAAACATACCCAAATCAAGAATAGTTCCTCCAACGAAGATCATAGGTGACGATTCGTTCGACTGCGGATGGATCACTATTGAGAGTGGCTCGGAGAATAACCTTCAAAACATTGATGCGTCATTCCCTGTAGGATGTGTAACATGCGTGAGTGGCATATCAGGCAGCGGAAAATCTACACTAGTTGACGACATATTAAGAAAGGCGCTCTTCAGGAAGTTTCATCAGTCTAAGGAAATCCCAGGAAAGCATGAACGGATTACTGGCCTAAATCAGATAGATAAGGCAGTAGTCATTGATCAATCTCCAATAGGAAGGAGCCCAAGATCGAATCCTGTAACTTATAGTGGTGCATTTACTGAGATTCGTAAATTATTCGCTCAATTGCCAACGTCAAAGATCAGAGGTTACGGGTTAGGACGGTTCAGTTTCAATGTAAAGGGTGGCCGTTGTGAGCATTGCCGCGGTGACGGTTCTCTGAAGATTGACATGCACTTCTTGAGTGACGTTTATGTCAGATGTGAAGTTTGCAATGGTAGTAGATATAATCAGGACACACTCGACATTACATACAAAGGTAAAAATATATCTGAAGTATTGGAAATGACTATAGATGAAGCGTCACAATTTTTTGTCCGAATACCACAAATTCACTCGAAGTTACGAACAATGAGCGAAGTTGGACTGGGTTACATAAAGCTTGGTCAGGCCGCAAATACACTCTCAGGTGGTGAAGCGCAACGATTAAAGCTAGCATCAGAGCTTTCAAAAAAATCAACTGGTGACACAATATATTTACTCGATGAACCGACGACTGGTCTTCACTTATCTGACATTGACACCTTGCTGAAGGTTTTGATGAAACTCAGAGATGCAGGCAACACATTGATTGTAATTGAGCATAACATTGATGTGTTAAAGTGCGCCGACTGGATTATCGACATGGGACCTGGAGGAGGCCCAGATGGAGGAACGGTTGTTGCTGAAGGGTCTCCTGAGACAATCGCAAAGAGTAAGAACAGCGTAACGGGTAAGTTTCTAAAACATTACTTGTGATCCTTTAAATGACTCGGTCATTACCGCCATCTAAAGTAATCTGTGAGCCTGTAGTTTTAGAAAATACTGGCCCACACATAGTTGAAACCATCGATCCGACGTCTGCGGATCGAATCTCAGTCTTCATTAGATTTCTAGTTTTATACTCGTCAATAGTGATGCCGTAACGTTGAGCTGAACGTGCAAGGGCTTCTGGAGTCCATAACTTTGTATCAAATACGGCATCAGGATGAATGATGTTACATCGAACACCATAGGGAGCCAATTCTAGAGCAGCTACTCTACACAATTGAGTGAGCCCAGCCTTAGCACATGAATAGCTTCCAGCTCCGGCACCAGGGGCCATGACATTTCTTGAACCTACTAAAACAATTGAACCATCAATTGCCTGTTTGATATGAGGAATTGCGTGTTTGAGAAGGACCTGGTGGCTCGTGAGATTAACGGCCATAGATTTGTTCCAATTGTCTTGGTTCATTTTGTCCAGATAAGCGCCCGCTGTAAATATCCCTGCGTTACTGACCAGTAAATCAAGTCCGCCAAACTTTTTAATTATGTCATCTATGACTGATTTAACTTTTTTCTCATTAGTGAGGTTTATTACTTGCCCATGAGCACCTATCTTAGACATTTGGGTTTCAATTTCGGGATTAAGATCTAATCCGATTACAACTGCCCCATCATTAGCTAATGCATGAGCGCATGCAAAACCAATTCCGGCAGCAGAGCCGGTGACAACAGCAACCTTACCTTGGTGCGTATTAAGTGTTGTTGCCGATTTATTATTGAGTTTGGCCTGTTCGAGTTCCCAATACTCGATATCAAATAGTTTCTGCGCTGACAATGCTTTCCACCCCCCTAGTCCATACTCTGAATGCTGTATGCTCTTTATTGTGTGCTTCACAATGTCCGACACAATTTGGGTTTCTTTAAGAGTTTTGCCAAAAGATATGATCCCATGCCCAGGCCATACTGCCCAACGCGGAGCAGGATCAAGCATCGTCATTGATGGGTCAGAATACTTATTGAAATATGAGGAGTATCTTTGAGCGTATTTATCGATTACTTTTTGTGGATCGGAGTCAATGACTGCAGGAATCCGTTTAGTTCTGATGACGTGATCGGGCGTTAAAGGGCCCCTACACGCTAGGTGCTTAATGTTTTTTATATTGGAATATCCACAAGCAAGAGCCGAATCATCTAAAGTGGCAATGACAGGCGATTGCGACCATTCAGAGACTATCTGCCTAATGGAAGACAGCGTTAAATGATCAATTGGTTTGGGTTTGGAAGTAGCGAGTGCGTTTCCTTTGAATGATTTGTTGATGTTTCTTTCAGCTTTTGAAACGAACTCAATCATTAATTCATAACTTTTCCGAGCGTCATTGTGAAAAGTAAATATACCATGATTCATTAAAATTAATGCATCAATCTTAGACAGATCCGCCGATTTGAGTTTTTTCAATATTGTCTTAGCCAAGATAAATCCAGGCATGACATAAGGAATCACTAGAGCCCTACTTCCATAAACTTCTTCAATTATTGATTTTGAATTAGGCGAGTTTGTTAATGAAAGAACAGCATCAGCATGTGTGTGGTCTACGAAACGGTGAGGTATGACGGCATGTACGATGGCCTCAATTGAAGGGGTCGAACAATTCGGATCTTCCATTGAGGATCTGCATTCTCGGACCATGTCAGTGTCAGACAAGTGATCAAATTCAGACAACTTGAGAAGTGTTTTTAAGCAGCATGGGGAAAAGTTATTCTTTTCAATAGTTTCAAGATCACAGCCGCTGCCCTTAACATAAAGTATATCTTTCTGGTTACCATAAAAGTCCTTTTTCTTTACTTTAACTGATGTGTTTCCACCGCCATGAAGGACAAGATCAGAGTCGGCCCCAAGTAATCTTGAGGTATAGACTCGCTGAGCCAAAAGATTGCGACCAAACTTCTTAGCTTCTTTTTCGTTCCAGAGTGATTTCATTTTTTATTCATTTTGGCCCAACTGTCTCGAAGAGCAATGGTCCGGTTAAATACTAGAGAGTCTTCGGATGAGTTTTTGGAATCGACGCAGAAATAACCCTTCCTTTCAAATTGATAACTTGTTCCTACAATTGCTTTAGATAGGGATGGTTCTAGTTTACTATTTTTTAGAACAGCCAATGCTTCTGGATTTATTACATTCCTCCAATCCTCTTCGGCTCCAGGCTCATCAACAGTAAAAGTACGTTCATATAGTCTTATTTCTGCGCTGAGAGATTCATTAAAAGGGACCCAGTGAATGGCTGCCCTGACTTTACGACCTTCTGGATTCTTTCCTAAAGTCAAAGGGTCATAGGTGCATTTTAACTCCATTACGTTACCTTCAGAGTCTTTAATAACTTCATCACATGTGATGCAATAGGAATAACGCAACCTGACTTCTGATCCGGGGCTCAATCTGTAAAACTTCTTGGGTGGATCCTCCATAAAATCATCCCTTTCAATGTAGACAGTGCCTGAAAGAGGTATTACTCGAGTCCCAAGAGAGTCATCACCAGGGTTGTTAATTGCATTCATTTCTTCAGTATGTTCATCGCCTGGCCAATTAGTGATGCTAACTTTTATTGGATCTAGTACGACCATCTTTCTTAAAGCTTCACGATTTAACTGCTCCCTTATTGCATGTTCGAGCAAGGCAATGTCAGTGATTCCGCTGAACTTCGTGACTCCAACAGTTTTACAAAATGATCTTAAAGCTTCTGGCGGATAGCCTCTACGTCGCATTCCGGAAATTGTAGACATTCGAGGATCGTCCCAAGCATCGACGTGACCTTCTTCTACCATTTCAATCAAGCGCCTCTTGCTCATAAGAGTGTAGGTAGGTTGAAGCTTTGAAAACTCAATTTGGCGAGGCTTGTGAGGAACAGGCAAGTTGTTAATGAACCAATCATACAAAGGCCTGTGCTGCTCGAATTCAAGAGTGCATAATGAATGCGTAATTGCTTCTATTGCATCGCATTGGCCATGAGCAAAGTCATAACTAGGGTAAATGCACCAATCTGTTCCTGTTCTGTGATGATCAGCATGGAGTATTCTATAGATGACTGGGTCCCTAAGATTAATATTCGGGTCAGCCATATCAATTCTTGCTCTTAAAACTCTTTCGCCATCCTTAAAGTTTCCATTCCTCATTTTTGAAAAGATCTCTAGGCTCTCTTCGACTGGCCGGTCCCGGAATGGACTGTCTTTTCCTGGCTCCGTTAATGTGCCTCGATATTCGCGTATTTGGTCAGCCGTTAACTCGTCAACGTACGCCTTACCTTCATTAATTAGGTGTTGAGCCCATTCGTACAGTTGCTCGAAATTGTCAGATGCAAAATACAAATAATCACCCCAGTCGAAACCTAGCCACTTGATGTCTTCTTTAATGGAGTCAACGTATTCAGTCTCTTCCTTAGTAGGGTTAGTATCATCGAATCGTAAGTGACATCGCGATCCAGATGATGCGTTTTCTTCTGCAATTCCAAAATTAAGACAAATTGACTTTGCATGACCAAGGTGCAAATAGCCATTCGGTTCTGGAGGAAACCTAGTAACTGTAGTTGCGTGCTTTCCAGCATCTAAGTCCTCCCGAATGATGTCCCTGATGAAATCAGAAGATTCGTTAATGTCGCTATTTTCAGCCATTATAAAAATTACCTTCATTATGGCACAGCAACATTCTTATTCCACTCGGATTTGTTACTTACTTGAACAATTAGGCATAAGAAATAAAGATCAATAAAGTGACCAATTTAACTATAAGACAAGCTATAGAATCTGACAGTGACAAGATCCATCAATTGCTAATGGATTTAGCAACTTTTGAAAAAATAGAACATACGGTAGAGGCAACTAAAGAAGCTACCCATGCTGCTCTATTTGGTGACAGTCCTTCTGCCGAGGCAATCGTTGCTGAACTAGACAACCAAATCGTTGGCGCAGCCGTATATTTTCATAATTATTCGACCTTTGTTGGCAAGAAG
>JASLJT010000113.1:0-4652 GCA_030747955.1 Verrucomicrobiales bacterium
GGCATATCCATTGTCTCCCATATATAAAAGCCTAGTATCTTTAGAGTTCGGAGACAGAGTATCGACTAATCGGCCAATGTTTTCATCAAGCCCGTGCACGGTTTCACAAAATCTCCAATAAAGATCATCGAAAGAGGGGACTGGATCTTTATCAAACTTTCCAGTTTCCATGTGATCGATCCCGTGAATCCCGTACCTTCTTTCTTTGATCCATAATGATTGAGATGAATAGTTTTCTTCGGTGTTTGCCATTGTTTCTGGATATGGAATAGGCTTCCCTTGATATTTTCCATGATGGCGAGGGGCGGGTGTGAATGGGTAATGGACTGCCTTGTATGATACATATAAGAGAAAGGGCTTATCCTTTGGTCTGAAATTATTATACCAATCGATGGCCTGATCAGTCAGGATGTCAGTCATATAGCCTTCAAATTTTTTACGATTCCCATTGATGTTTAGTACGGGATTGAAATATTCACCTTGCCCGCGAAAGCTTACCCAATGATCAAAACCAGGTCTCGGAGTATCGTTCTCATGCCCCATGTGCCATTTGCCAATGAACGCAGTGTGATATCCTTCTTTTTGGAGGTGTTTAGGAAAAAAAACTGTCCCTTCCGGGACTTCTCTTTGATTGTCAACTACACGGTGCCGATGCATGTACTGTCCAGTTAAGATTGAGGCTCTGCTAGGGGAACATAGTGATGTGCTTACAAAGGCATTTTTCAGGTGCGCTCCTTCTGAAGCCAATTTATCCATCGTTGGTGTTTCCAGCCATTTTGGTGAGTCTGGGTGAAATCCCATTAAATCGTGACGATGGTCATCACTGAGTACTAAGACTAAATTAGGTTTGGCTCCGAGTAAGATGCCGGACAAAGAGAAGAGTATTAGAATGATCCTTATCATATGATTATGGATGATTAATGATGAAAATATGGAAGTAGATTATTTACTTTGGAGAAGATAATAACTGGCAAATGGCTTAATAAATAGTAAAATTAATAAGTTTAAGCATTTTACAGCCCATTAGTGTTAACATCTAATTCTGGTTGCAAATGTTATCATGCTACTATTCAATTGGTTCCCCTGTTTATGAAAAAGTGGCAAGTACTAATTATAACTTTAAGTGTTCTCAATGCTTCTATCTATGGAGGAGAGGACACGGATACTGAGCGATCTAGATTATCAGGATTAAAATTTTCCGTTGGTTATGTTTCTCGTTCGTTTAGTGATTTGCGATTTTCAACGGGTTCTTATTCACAGGACTTTTCGACAGTAGAACTGACTGGTGAGCCTTTTTCTGTAGCATCTGCTGCTGGAGCTATTGCTGGCTCGATTGATCGAAATTATGATGATGGATTTGTGAAAATTGATGCGACTGATTCATTTGGCGAAGTTACATGGAACTGGTCTTATGAAGATTCACTTCAGGTGGATGGTAATTTTATTCGATTTACAGATAGTTCAGGTCGAGATGTGAGTCATGATTATTCTGATTCATTTGATCAATACCAGTGGGCTGACGGTTTGAATGGTGGTGGGCCTTTGCTTCAGGTTTCGTACGATGTTGAAGATTGGCGCTCTCTAAAGATAGCGGCCTCAATGGAGCTTTCTTTTGTGGATGTTTATCGAGCAAAGAATTCTTCAACGTTTGCAGCTCAGCGCATTTCAAATACCTCGCAAACCATAGTTCAGGATACATTTGGCTTAGGGGGAACTGTGCCGCCTGAACCGCCTCACGTAGGAACATTCGCAGATCCGGGACCGCTGATTAATTCGATTCCATCAGATAGATCTGTGATAGTTCAGGATTTTTCTAATGAAACCTTTAATTTTGCTAATCATATAAAAGAATCCCTAGATTTCTCTTTGGTTACATTGTCTCCTGGAATATCAGCGAGCATAATAAGGGAGAAATATTATTTTGATTTTGGATTAGGACTTTCTCTTAATATCATTAACTGGGAGGCTCGTTTCAAAGAGTCGTTAAACGAATTGAATGATGGAGCGAAGGGGCAAGAAATCAATTCATGGGAATCAGTTTCTTCAGGTAACGATCTCCTTTTTGGGGCCTTTTTACATGCAGCTACAGGAATGCAAATCTCTGAAGCTCTTAGTTTTTCTGTTTTTGTCAGACGTGACTGGGCATCTGCTTTAAAAGCGGAAGCAGGCCCATCAAATTTTGATCTGCAACTTAGTGGGACGAGTGGCGGCTTTCGTGCCACTTACTCATTTAACTGAGGTGTAAATATTTCTATTTAGGGAGCCTCAGTTGGTTGATCAGAATTTGGCTCTTCAGTCTTAGGTGCTGGCTCTTCAACCTTAGGTGCTGGCTCTTCAGTCTTAGGCGCTGGCTCTTCAACCTTAGGCGCTGGCTCTTCAACCTTAGGCTCAGGCTCAGGTGAAGGCGGAGGATTTTCTATGAGAGCAATTGTTTCTTTGGTTGATGATAGTTTTGAGCTTGCGATTTTACTAAAGACTGATGCAAAGCCGCTTGTAATTCCGGCGGATACATATGCTTCACTCGCGTCATTATACTTTCCTTCTTTATATAACAAATCAGCAAGACGAATGGCCGAAGCAGGTGAAGATGAATTATCTGGTTTGTTTATTTCTCTATATAGCTCTGCAGCTTTTTCACTATCTCCAAGTTCTTCGTGTAATGTGGCTAGAGCAAACAGACCGTCATTATAAAGTGGGCTGTCTTTGTATAAGGAGGTGAATTGTGTGAGGGCGGTTTTTGCTCCCTCAAGATTAGGAGGAATATTTTCTAAGTGTTTATTAGCTAGTAGTAAGAGGGCATTCCCACCAGTTATTGTTTTTTCTTTATCCTTGGATATTTTGTCTAGCTGGGTGATTGGAGAATCATTGCTTAGAGAAGCAGACACTAGTTCTTCCCCATCCTTTTGAAGATTAGTTTGTTTTAGAGCTTTGCTGAAGAAGAGGAACCCTAGGATAATAATTAGAGCGAGTATTACGCAGGTTACTGTTTTCCAATTCTTTTCAAAGAAAGCTTCGAGAGGATTAACGGAAGGTAGTTCGGTATTTATTTCAGTATTAGGTTCCATCTGCTAAGTGTCTGATTTATAAAGTTAATATGGGTTTTATGCCCCTACTGCGGCTCTAGCATCATCTGCTAATGGGGTGCTGAGGTATCGTTCTCCTGTAGAGCATCCAATTGTGACTATAAACTTCCCTTTATTTTCAGGTCTTGAACCGACCTTTATTGCGGCGCACACATTTGCTCCTGTGCTAATGCCAACAAGGATCCCTTCTTCTGCGGCAATTCGTCTTGCCATTGCAAATGCTTCATCATTCGAAACTTTGATGCACTCTGTGATTTGATCTTCTCCGCTTTCGGGTTCTTTAAGATGAAGGTTTCCAGGTATGAAGCCGGCTCCTGTTCCTTGAATCTTATGAGGCCCAGGGGTGAGTTCTTCACCTGCTAATTGTTGGGATATTACGGGTGAATCTTCAGGTTCGACTGCTATTGCTTGGAACTCAGGTTTTTTATTTTTTATTACTTCACAGCATCCGGAAATAGTGCCGCCTGTGCCTACAGCAGATATGAGGATATCTACTTGGCCATCACTGTCTTCCCAGATTTCGGCTGCAGTTGTTTCACGGTGAATTGCTGGGTTGGCCTCATTCTCAAATTGTTGTGGCATCCATGCGTTCTCAGTACTTTCTAGAATTTCCGTTGCTTTTTCAATCGCGCCCTTCATGCCTTGTGGGCCTGGAGTGAGTACAAGGTTTGCTCCTAGCAGTGACAACAGAGTTCTTCTTTCAAGGCTCATTGTTTCAGGCATTGTGAGAGTAAGCTTATATCCTCGTGAAGCACATACAAAAGCCAGTGCAATGCCAGTGTTGCCGCTAGTAGGTTCAACTATTGTTGTGTCTGAATTAATTAACCCTTTGGCCTCTGCTGATTCGATCATGGCCATCCCGATGCGGTCTTTAACAGATCCCAGGGGATTGAAAAATTCGCATTTCAAGGCAATCGTCGCATCAATGCCATCTGTGACTTTGTTTAGTTTTACTAGAGGAGTTCTTCCAATAGTTTCTACGATGTTATTATATAGAGTGCCCATTCTGTAACAGCTTTGTAATTTAATAAATTTGGGAAGATCTTCCCGAACAAAGATTATTAAATTGTTCTTATTAGGTTTGCAAAGAGAAATGGAGAAATGCGAAGAAAAATTGGTTGTAATTAAAAAAATATGATAAATAGGCTATCTTAAATTCATATGAGTCTTTTTAACCTTTAAATTTAGTACCCCACACTAATTATGACAAATACCCTAATGCCTGAAATTATTCAGGAAAGGATCAAAAAAATCCCAGAATGGGAATTAAACGTAGATTCTATATCGCGTAGTTTTGAGTTTGATGAGTATTTACCTGCCATCGATTTTGTAAATACCGTTGCAGAGATTGCTGAAGAAGCCCAACACCACCCAGAGATATTAATCAATTATACTAGCGTAACATTAGTTCTGACTACTCATTCTAAAGGAGGCCTAACTGAAAGTGATTTCGAAGTGGCTACAAGAATTGATAGTCTTGAGGGTTAACCGAATTGACAGGAGTGCTTTATAATTAAAGATCGCTAGGTTTTTGTAATAATTCTGCAATTCGAGTAAGAAGACGGCCTG
>JASLJT010000114.1:0-17336 GCA_030747955.1 Verrucomicrobiales bacterium
TCGAGATTTGAGAGTTGTGTGATTTGATCGTAACTCAGATTGCGTTCTGGAAAACTAGTTTTTGAGGGGCGTATTTTTTCAAAATAAGCTTCTGTTTCTTCTTGGCTGGCAGGACGAATATCGATCCCGTCTGGGCTTATAATTAGTTTAACGTTTTGCCCAATTAGTGGAGTAATTCTTGGGTCAGTGGATGCATCTTTAAGGTAGGCGTTAGGAGTTCCATTTTGCTTAGCCTTAAGATTAATATGTGAAAGGGGAGTTTGGTTCTGTTCAGTGATAATTCCTGATACGTGAGTTATATCATTAGGGATGTTGCGGAGTATGACGATGTCTCTTGATGACATGGTTTGTGCCCCTGTAATGAATCTGAGCTTGCCAAAACATTCTCCAGTATTTAGAGCGGTATAAGTCGAATTGCCGAATAGATCCTCTGAGTCAATGACTGCAATATGAGATCTTTCGTATTGGCTTATTTCTGATTGGTGAAGGGTTCTTTGGGTTTCACTTGAGGGGTGATATGCTATTCGGCCATCAAGGTAGGGCATGGAAGAGGCTATCATTTCGAATGATGTTTCAACAAATTTGAATGCGACAGGGTCCGAAGGCCAAAATTCGACAGTGTAAATTCCAGTCTGTCCGGAAGGGCTTACATAGTTGGGGTGATAAACGATACTGCCTGCAGTGTTTCGTCGCCTTGAGTTGGTGAAATATGTGTGGCTATTAAATAGCGAATTACTGTTGTATCTATTAACCGCGTCTCGGCTGAAAGTGTAATGGTACTGGTATCGTTTGCTGTTTATGAAATATAGCTTTGGTGATGAGGTATGTATGTCGTAGATAACGAATTTAACTTCGCTGATGTTTGCGGACCCGGGAAAGTTGTCTCGATGTGAGAGGGAGTCATAGGTTTGTCTGTCAGGGATATAAACTTTACCTTTAGATGTGCCAATGGTTGGGGCTGGATTAAGGGGATTCATTAATCCCAGTGAATTCATTTCAGTCAGATCAGATAGACCATCACCGTCCGTGTCTTTTTGTTGAGAATTTTTGTGTATTTGGAGGCGCAAAAATCCCTTTCTAGGAATGGGGGCGGGGTCCTTTGCGATTGAAATCTCACCATGCCCTTGGACGATGTGAATTGCTCTTTTTATTCCCGCGAGACTGTCATCACGATGCAGAACAGCGTACTCATCCGCGCTTAAATTAAAGTGAAGTTGAATTAATCCTCCAGGAGAACGGGAGGTGTATGAAACTTCATTTCCTTTTCCTTTATCTAATATAAAGAAAAAGAGAAGAGATGGAATCAATGCTTTCCAATTTATCTGTGAGGGCATCGTGCTTTTCAACCTTACCTTGTTTATTGTAAATAGAAGATTAATGGATTGCTAGACTTAGTGTCTGTCATTCGACAAATTTGCTAAATTCTGCACTGGGAATCTGTTTTGTGATTTGATTCTTTTTGAGGAAAAGGATTGCTTCTGTATGAGGGGATTCATTTATAATTTTGATTGCTCCTTTTCCCATGATGCACAGTGCAGTGGCTAGTGGGTCGCTGTAGGTGCCTGAAGGAGCAATGACTGTGGCAGCATTTTCATGAATTAATCCGAGGCCGCTGATAGGATTAAGGATATGTGAGTAACGCTGACCCTTGATTGTAATTGATTGTTCAGTGTTTCCGGAAGTTGACACCGCGGCATTTGATATTTTTATTATCGTGGGTTTTAGGTTCTTATTACGATAAGGTATTATTTTAACTCTCCAGCCATCTTTTCCGGGTGGCGGGTCGCCTAATACAATATCTCCTCCTGCAGATATACTTGATGACGAGAGGCCTTTATTCTTTAGTAGTTCCAACATTTTGTCCGCAGCATAACCTTTGGCAATTGCCCCAAAATCGAGACGTGTATCAGGATTAAGTTTGGTAATTAGTGCCGAGCCATGTTCGATTTTTAAGTTGGAAAACCCACATGCGGCTTTTGCTGTTTCGAGTTCTTTTGGAGAAGGTAATTTATTGGTGCGTCTTGATAGTCTCCATAATCTACTCAGTGATCCGCAAGTCGGATCGAATTTTCCTTGTGTTCGGAAGCTTATTTCTTTTGATGATTTCAATAGGCCGATTAAGTGAGGACTTGCCCGATGAGGTTTATTTGGTTCGCACTGATTGAATTTGCCAACTTCACTGTCTGCCATGTAATCCGAAAAGATGTTGTTCATTTCTTCAGCCAAATCATAAGCTTGTTCAATGATGGTGGCAGTGTTGCTATAAGAATATGGACTGTAGGCAACAATTTTGAACATTGTTCCCATGCAGGCTTGAGAAAATGTGTATTTCTCAATTCCATCTTCACTGGACTTTAGTTCAGAGATAGCACTGAATATCAGATACAGCGTGAGAATAATGTTATTCAAGGGTGTCATGGCTGACCCCTGTGTTCCAGATTGTTTCCATTTGTTCTGCTGAAGGAACTTTGAGTGGGCGAACGATTCGAAACCCTAACCATTGGGCATCAGTTAGGTACCAAATGCTTTTAGGCAATTGTGGGTCCTGTTGTTTCCATGTTTTTGAGGAAGGGAGTCGAGCTGCGCTGCGCAATGATTCAGGGAAGTCGTTCCAGGACCCTCCGCGGGCGACCCTTGGATAAAGGTTCCTCCCTCTGATCCATGGGTTATCAAGACTCTTTGGATCATAACCTTTCTTTGAGAAGATATCCATTGTCCATTCAGCGACGTTACCATGCATGTCGTGGATGCCCCATGGATTTGGCTTCTTTTTACCTATTTTTTGATATTTGAAATCAGCGTTATCAATGAACCAGCCATAGTCATTGATGTCTTTTTCGCTGTCTCCGAATGAGTAGGCTGTTTTTGTTCCGGCTCTGCATGCATATTCCCATTCGGCTTCTGTAGGCAGGCGGTAAAAGTGTCCGGTCTGAGAGCTGAGCCATTTGCAATATTGGAGAGCTGCATGTTGAGTCATGCTAATCGCGGGGTACCCATCTTTGCCCATTCCGAATGTCATTTCTACATAAGGTTTTGTTGGACGGGAGATCAGATCGATGTCTGGATCATTTGGACTTGGGAATTGTTTTGATCCGTCCTTCTTGCGTCGGCCACCGTCGATCATGAACTTCTCATATTCATTCCAGCTAACTTCATATTTTCCAATCCAAAAAGCATCTATCTTAACTTCTCGCACTGGCCCTTCGTGAGGTTTGTGATTAGATTCTTTTTCGGAAGAGCCCATGTGGAAGGATCCACTAGGGGCGGCAACCATATGATAGGTATTTCCAGATTGGGGAATAGTTGAAGAATAATTCTTCATTTCTGATTCCTTTTTTTCTTTTGATTTTGAAATGATAAGGTTTCGAATTCTTTTAGTTAAACTAATGGATTGTTGATTGTTATCCGGAGGCCATTCTGCACCCGATTTGATCCATAATTTTATTTTTTCGCGTTCTTGTTCTGTTAATTTTTGAAGTATGGGATTGATGTCCCTCTTAAAATCAACGGCAGGAGGCATTTTGAGTACCACCTCTTCTGGCCATATGGCCCCCTCATCAATCCAATTCCTTAGAAGTTGTTTTTCTTTTTTGGTCAACCTTTCTTCTTTTGATGGCGGCATAACGTCTTCATCTGAGTCATCCAATTCAATCAGTTCGATGAATATACTTTTATTGGAGTCACCAGGGACTATTATGTCATCGGCAATAGCTAAAGCTCTCGTTTCTAATTTATAATCTGACTTTTTATAATCTTTGCGATGACATTTGAAGCAACGCCCTTCAAGGATAGGGAGAATATCCTTGGAAAAATCGACCTTAGCACCACATGACGATGTGATGAGAATAAGAATGATGACCTGCCGAAGCATGGCTGCTTCTAGTAATGTTATTAATTATCTAGAGGAGCTTATTTTGTCCAGGTTTTGGAACTCCCCCAGGATCAAACTGGTCGTCCCACTTGAGCCCATCAGGAGCCAAATCTTCCTTAGAGTTTATGGCATCTTCCCACTTCACTTTTTGACCTGTGTAAGCGGCCATTCTTCCTATTAGGGCAAGCATAGTACTATGAGCCATCCATTCTCCATCATTCTTGGCTGATCCTTTGCGGATTGATTCGAACAGTTCGTTATGTTCAGTCTGGTACATGTCGTTATTGAGGTCTGGGCCAGCTCTCCAGTTTTCTTTTCCTCTAATAATACAATTTCCTCTTACAATTAAGGCTGATCCTTTGGTTCCATTAATATAGTCATGGTTCTCGCCGTAGCAGTCCCTTTGCTGTCTAGATCCTAGGTGGCAAATGACGTTGTTTGGGTATTCGTAAACAACGTGAAAGTGATCATATATGTTACCACCTTCTGATGGAATTTGTCGACCCCCGGTAGCGACTGCACTGATTGGATCAATGTCACCAGTTGCCCATCCGATTTTATCTACGCTGTGAACTGCCTGCTCGACTAGACTGTCCCCAGAGAGCCATCCGAAATTATACCAGTTCTGGACTTGCCAGGCGACATCGCTAATCCCATCTGGTCTGCGGGTCTTTGGGGGCATTGGTTTAACAGGGCCAGTGTAATAAGTGGCAAACATATTTGTAACGTCACCAATCGAGCCTCCATGTATTTTTTCAAAGAGTGCGCGGCGGGCATAGTGGTAACGCCAACAAAAACCGCAAACCAGAGTCAGTTGTTTTTCTTTTGCAATCTTCGCTGACTCAATGACAGATCTAATACCTGTAGCATCAACGGCTACTGGCTTCTCACAAAAAACGTGCTTCCCAGCTTCGACTGCTGCTCGAAGCATCATTGGGCGAAATCCTGGGGGAGTAGTAAGGATGACGACGTCCGATTCTGCGATTACTTTTTTATAAGCATTTACACCAATGAACTTTTCTGGAGAACCTACCTGATCAGGGTGCCGCTTTTTTAGATTATTAATGGCACCGTTAGCGTTACCTTCAAACACATCTGCAACAGTAGTTAGGGTTACATCTTTATCGGCCGATAGGGCTTGGTTAGCGGCTCCTGTTCCTCTTCCTCCGCATCCAATTAAGCCAAGCTTAAGGGGGCTCTTATTAGGTGCAGATTCAGCGATATTGGGAAAACTTAAAGAAGCGGCTCCGGCTAATGTTCCTGCATTGCGGAAAAAATTTCTTCGTTTTAATAAAGATTCATCAGGATGAAGATTTGGTGTAGGCATTGGTCAGGGAAGGTGTTTTTTACTATTATAATCGGTCAGAGCACTGTTGCCACTCGATTTTATAGGGTTCTTTGTTTTTGGAAAGGTAAGTTCTAGTTAGTTTTTTTTGTATTGCGACCTAATAATCTAGGCTTATCAGCGTTTTGAAAGAGATAAAAGAAAATAATCCAATGTCTGTAAGCCCAAGGGTCATAGATCCATCAGCCGTTCTCTTGAGACGGGCACTCTCTGAATTTGAGGTCCCGCTCACTAGGTATGCAGTTAGCATACTTGGAGACATTGAACGATCAAGAGATGCGGTGCAGGACACTTTTATTAAACTCTATGCACAAGAACCTAAGAGCGTTGAAGACAAGCTCAAGGCATGGATTTTTACTGTGTGTAGAAACCGGTGCTATGATATTTTAAAGAAAGAAAAGAGAATGAAGAGGTTAGAGGATGATGAGGTTCATGCGTTGGCATCAACGATCGATGACCCTGCTCAATTAATGGCTAGGGCAGAGGAT
The DNA here is from genome assembly GCA_030747955.1 of Verrucomicrobiales bacterium. Classification (GTDB taxonomy): domain Bacteria; phylum Verrucomicrobiota; class Verrucomicrobiia; order Verrucomicrobiales; family DEV007; genus EC70. Next base: position 5,705 of record JASLJT010000114.1, read on the forward strand.
AGGGCAAAGTTAAATTCAGATTTAAGGAAGTTGTTGTCAATGATTGACGAGTTGCCTGGACGACAACGAGAGGTCATGCGTTTGAAATTTCAAGCGGATCTAAGCTATAAAGAGATTGGTGAGGCCTTAGGCATTACTACCGGTAACGTTGGGTTCATTGTGCATAGCGCTTTCAAAAAATTAAGGGAAGCAATGAGTTGAACACAAGAATGAAGAAGAAAATAAGAATATATTTTTATTGTGATAAGTTATGAATATTGAAGACGATCCAAAGTTAACTGCCTATATCTTAGATGAGCTTGATTGCGATGAGGCGTTAGTAATAAAAAAGAAGTTGTCTGAATCGGAGGATTCAAATGCCCTCATGAGAAAGGCGAAGGAATGTGAATCAATGATTCGAGAGGCTTATGATATGGAGCCAGCTCATCGAATGACGTCTCAACAAAGAGAAGATATTTTGAAAGATTCGGAAATAGTAGCGGTGACAGGCGCGGCACCAGACAAGATGCTTTCCTTTAGCGATGGAATGAAGTCTTTCGGTAAGGAGAAAACTGAAGCGGAGGCAATTAATGTTTGGAGGAAATCCTTTCCTATGCTGGTTAGCTTTAGTGCGGCTGCACTTGTCATTGGTATGGCAGTAGTTTTGTTGAAACATCAGCAAATAGGGCCTGGTTCCGAATCTAAGATCGTGCAAGAGCCTTTAGATCCATTTTCTGTTACCGTGCTCGATTCTGGCACGGCTGAGGTGAGAGGCAGGGATAAGCTTAGCTGGGTTCAGCGGCAAATGGAAGTCGGCCCCGTCAAGTTCCCGGTTATTTACCGTTACGGTCAACCGAAACCATTAAATGAAATATCTAAAGGTCTGGTATTTCTAGATGGTGAATCTTTTAGGAACCCAGCAATGGAGGGGCAGAGGTGGTCAGTATTTCCTTCGAATGTCAGTTCAAAGTCCTATGATCTCTTACGGGAATTTATGTTGGTTGGGGATGTTCCTGATGGGAAAAATATCCATGTAGGGTCTTTGATTAATTCATTTGAATATGATTATGAGTATCCGAATTCAGGTGAAAATTTTGCGGTCAATGCCGAGGTGGCTAATTGTCCCTGGGATTCAGAGCGCTGGCTCATTCATATAGGTGTTCGTGTAGCCGATATTAACAAGAATAAGGGAAAGGACATTCAACTTCTTAGGGAAGTTCGTATGGCTGTCGAATTTAATCCTGACAGAGTTGCTGGGTACCGGCTAATAGGTGAGGATAATGACAAGAAATTGAATGTAAATAATTCACCGGATCAAATTGTTTTGGAGGGTCAGACAGTGACTGCTCTTTATGAAGTTGTACCAATGGAGGGAGCTGATTTTTCGGAACCCTCAACCCAGAATGTGAATTCTGAACTCGTTTCAGTCAGAATAGATTATACGGATCCAGAGAATAAGGATTCTCGTTCCCTCATTTCGAGCATTTCAAATAAGAGGGCAGTTGCATGGGAGGAGGCAAGTGAGGACATGCGGTTTGCCGCTTCAGTGGCAGGTTATGGGTTATTATTGGGAGGCCATGAAAAAGGCTCTTCGGCCACATATGATTTGGTTCTTCAACTTGCCAAAGATGCATTAGGTGAAGATAAGAATGGCCAGCGTTCAGAGTTTATTGATTGGATAAAGAAAACAAAAAAGATAAAACAAGAAAGATAAAACCTAGAGGGTAGAATTCTTTATAAATGTTTTTCTGGAATTAAGCGGTTTAGCGCTATATTTATTAAGTAATTAATAGTTCCTTAAAAGATTTGTTAACCCCGCTATCACTTGATTGAATCATTTAATCATAAATCATCCGATATCTTCATACCAGATGATGCGACAATAGAGAGTGCATTAAATCGCACTACTCATCTTGCTATTGGAGCCCATTCTGATGATCTGGAAATTATGGCATATCATGGAATTGTTAATTGCTATGGTCATGGAGAACAGCCAGATAAGAATTGGTTCACTGGGGTCACGGCTACAGATGGCAGAGGAAGTTCGAGGGCTGGTCTCTATTCGCAGTGCAGCGACGATGAAATGGCGAAGATTCGCAAAGAAGAGCAAAAGCAGGCAGCAGTAGTTGGTAGGTACAGCGCAATGCTACAACTGGGTTATACCAGTGATGAAGTAATGAATGAAGAGGGATCATTAAGGCTTAAAGATGATCTGTTATCTATTCTAAAAGAAACGAAACCAAGTATAGTTTATACTCATAATCCAGCGGACAAACACGATACTCATATTGCGGTTCTTTATGCTGCGATATGTGCAATGCGTGAGTTGCCAGTTGATGATCGTCCTGAACAAATTTTAGGATGTGAAGTTTGGCGCGATTTGGATTGGATGCCTGATCAGGACAAGGTGGCTCTAGATGTGAGTCAAAGAGAGAACCTTGCGAGTGCTTTGGTGGGTGTCTTTGATAGCCAAATTACTGGAGGTAAGCGCTATGACAGGGCCGCAGTTGGTAGACGCTATGCTAATGCCACATTTTTTTATGCTGAAGGAAAAGATAAATCAGAGCAGCTAACATTTGCAATGGACTTAACGCCGGTAGTTAATGATGATTCTATTAACTTTATTGATTATGTTATGAATTACTTGGATAAATTTCGGGATGATGTTCATAATAATTTGAGTCAATATTTTTAGGTTTTAACTATTAACAGTACTTTTTCTAAAGCATGGAAATTATCATTCGTCCTTCGCCAGAAGAATGTGCATCAATAGGAGGCCGCATCATTGCCAATCTGATAAAAGAAAAACCCAACGCAGTTCTTGGCTTGGCTACGGGAAGTACGCCAATACCTTTATATTCTGAGCTTGTTAGAATGCATGAAGATGAGGGGCTCAGCTTTTCAGATGTGACGACCTTTAATCTTGATGAATATATTGGTCTTTCGGGAGATCATCCATGCTCATACCAGTTCTTCATGAATGAGGAACTATTTGGTAAGATTGATATGAGGTCAGGCTCTGCTCACATTCCCAATGGTGAGGCGGAGGACATTGAAAGCGAATGTTTGCAATATGAGGAGGCCATTAGATCTAGCGGTGGAATTGATCTGCAAGTCCTAGGGATTGGATCGGATGGGCACATTGGCTTTAACGAGCCAGGATCGTCTTTGGGTTCGAGGACCCGTATCAAGACTTTAACTGGTGAAACTATTAAAGATAACGCTAGGTTTTTTGATGATCCTAACCAAGTTCCGAGGCATTGTATTACTATGGGGGTTGGTACAATAATGGATAGTGCATCTTTGATACTCTTTGCATTCGGTGAAGGCAAGGCAGAGGTTATAGCAAAAGCAGTTGAGGGACCTCTGACTGCCATGGTGCCAGCTAGTGCTTTACAATTGCATCCTAAGGTTAGGGTGATAGTGGATGAGGCAGCTGCTTCAAAACTTTCGAATATTAGCTATTATAAAGAGGTATATGATAATAAACCTGATTGGCAGCAATGAGTCGTTAATCTGTCAGTTAATGAAATCGTAAATTCTTCAGCAGTCATTGCTAAAAACCTTTTTAACTCACTGTAATTGAAGCTCTTGCTAAGAATCACATTTTTGTTCTTTTTTAGTGAACACTAGTGTGTTATGTTTGTTGTATAAACATAGATGAATTTAAATAAATTAACGATCAAAATGCAGGAATCCTTAGCTGCATCACAAGAAATGGCAGTCAATGAGCGGCATCAAGAAGTTGGCGCTTTGCATTTATTTATTAGTATTTTGCACCAATCCGAAGGTGTTGCTCGGCCATTGATTGAAGGACTCGGTCATAAAGTCGCAGACTTAGAAAGTGCAGCTTCAAAATCGTTGTCAGGCCAAGTAAAAGTGACGAATGGCTCGAGTTCTCCAGCCATGAGTGAGGGTTTACGGGACGTAATACAAAGAGCTGATGGTGAAAGAAATGAATTGGGAGATGATTATTTAAGTGTTGAGCATGCGTTCCTAGCTATGACTTCAGTCGAAGGTCCTGTTAAAGTTATTTTTGAGGAGGTAGGGATAAATCGAAATAATGTGCTGGATGCTTTGCAGCAGGTGCGCGGAAGTCATCGCGTAACTGATGAAGATCCTGAGTCTAAATATCAGACCTTAGAGAAGTACGGACAAGACCTGACTCAATTGGCAAGGAAAGGTAAGATTGACCCTGTGATCGGACGTGACGATGAGATACGGAGAATCATGCAGGTGCTTTCAAGAAGAACCAAGAATAATCCTGTCCTTATAGGGGAACCTGGGACTGGTAAAACGGCCATTGTTGAAGGACTCGCTCGTCGCATTGTTGCTGGAGATGTTCCGGACTCATTAAAGAATAAAAAACTTATCTCTATGGACCTTGGAGGGATGCTGGCTGGAGCGAAGTACCGTGGTGAGTTCGAAGAAAGATTAAAGGCTTTCCTTAAGGAAGTTACTGATTCAGATGGTGAGGTTGTTCTTTTTATTGATGAGCTTCATACGATCGTCGGAGCTGGTGCTTCTGAAGGTGCGGTAGATGCATCTAATTTACTAAAGCCGCAGTTAGCCCGAGGTGAACTTCATACAATTGGAGCTACGACTTTAGAAGAGTATAGAGAATACATCGAAAAAGACTCAGCTTTGGAAAGGCGGTTCCAACCGGTCCGGGTCGAAGAGCCGAGCGTTGAAGATACTATTGCTATTTTAAGGGGCCTTAGAGAACGGTATGAAGTTCATCATGGCGTGAGAATAAAAGACTCAGCATTAATTGCTGCTGCGACTTTATCTGACAGGTATATCACACAGCGATTTTTACCAGACAAGGCCGTCGATTTGGTTGATGAAGCTGCTTCTAAGCTAAAGATTGAGTTGGATTCGATGCCCATAGAGATTGATCATTTGGAAAGGTCCATTGCCCAATTGGAAATGGAGAGGCAGGCCCTTGAGAAGGAAGATGATGAAATGAGCACTCAAAGATTGGCAAGCGTTGAAGCTCAGATGGCTGAAGTGAAGGAAAAGGCATTAGCACTTAGGACGCAGTGGCAGAATGAGAAAAAGATTATTGATGACTCGCGTTCATTGCAGGTGCGAATAGAAGACCTGAAAAATCAGTTAGAACGAGCGCAGAGAGAAGGGGACCTTTCGAGAGCAAGTGAGATTCAATATGGTGTATTGCCTAATGCCGAATCTGAATTTGAGGCCTTCGGTGAAAGCCTAGGTGAGATTCAGGGGCAGGGTAGGAAATTACTGAAGGAGGAAGTAACTGAAGAGGACGTTGCGTCGGTAGTATCAGCATGGACAGGAATACCAGTGAACAGACTCAAAGAGGGAGAAAAAGAAAAGCTATTGAATATAGAGACTCGTCTTGGGGAGCGCGTCATTGGTCAAGAAAATGCTATAACCGCTGTTTCAAATGCTGTTCGGCGAGCCCGAGCAGGCCTTGGGGATGAAAGTAAGCCCATAGGGTCATTTCTTTTTCTTGGGCCAACTGGGGTAGGAAAGACAGAATTAAGCAAAGCATTAGCTGAATTTCTTTTTGATGATGAGGCTGCTATGACTCGGATCGATATGAGTGAATATATGGAGAAGCATAGCGTTGCTCGATTGATAGGAGCTCCACCAGGGTACGTGGGATATGAAGAGGGTGGGCAATTGAGTGAGGCAGTGAGGAGGAGCCCATATTCTGTAGTGCTTCTTGATGAAGTAGAGAAGGCACATCCCGACATTTTTAATGTGCTCTTACAGGTCCTTGATGATGGCAGGATAACTGACGGGCAAGGAAGAACAGTCAATTTCAAAAATACTGTTCTCATTATGACAAGTAATATTGGCAGCGTTGAAATACTGAATGAGGAAAATCCTGAGCAGAGAGAAGCAAAAGTTAATGAAGTTTTAAGAGAGTCTTTTAGGCCAGAATTCTTGAACCGAATTGATGAAAAAATAATCTTCGATAGACTGTCGGAAGGTGATTTATCTAATATAATTAGATTGCAATTGGATTTAGTCGAAGAGCGCTTAAGAAAACAAAATATAGGTATAGAATTTGATAGTGATGCGGTGGGATATCTTGCGGCAGAGGGCTTTGATCCCGTTTACGGGGCTAGGCCTCTTAAACGGGCTATTCAGAAAAATATTTTAGATCCTATGAGCATAAATATATTAAATGGTGAATTTGAAGAAGGTGACGAAGTTTGTATTTCGCTAGATGCAGGCACTCTGAAGTTTGCAAAGAAACTCCAAGAAGCATGACGATTAATATGAGCAAATTTAATTAACTGGTTTTCTGGTATTTTTTTATTTCTCAGTCCATCATTCACTATGAACAAGCCGAGGCCCTATATTATTGGTGAGACGAACTGGGAGCAGATCAGCTCAGTTAAATATGAAGTTGCCGTATTACCTTGGGGAGCGACCGAAGCTCATAATTATCATCTTCCGTATGAAACTGATAATATACAGCTAAACTGCATAGCTGCAGAATCTGCTCGAATTGCATGGGATGAGGGAGCAAAGATAGGAGTGCTTCCATGCGTGCCATTTGGTGTAAATACAGGTCAGTTAGATATTCCTTTTTGTATCAATATGAACACCACAACTCAAACGGCAGTTTTGGCTGATGTGATTGAGTCTTTGTCCGGACAAGGAATATCTAAGCTAATTGTGTTAAATGGTCACGGTGGGAATAATTTTCGTCAGCAATTGAGAGAGCTACAAGCCAGATTTTCTGATGTGTTTCTTTGCACTGTGGATTGGTTCGGAGTGATTGACCCTAATGAAATATTTGACGACCCCGGTGATCATGCAGACGAAGTTGAGACTAGTCTGATGATGCAAATAGCGCCAGATTTAGTTGCTGGTCTTGAGAGAGCTGGCGATGGATCAACGAACCAATCGCGAATTAAGGCAATTAGAGAAGGGTGGGCCTGGGCGCAAAGGGATTGGCTCAAGGCAACTAATGATACGGGTTCAGGAGATCCGGCCAAGGCCACGGCAGAGAAAGGGAAAGAGCTGATCGATGCGCTATCTAAAAAACTAGCAAGTTTTTACATAGAGCTTGCGCAATCAGATCTTTCGGACTTATACGAAACCGGAAGCAATTAGGGAACGGGGAAGTAAGTGCTAATCAGTAATGGGAAACGACGTTCCTCATTAGAGTTGTATTTTTTTTCCGTTCTTTTTGGCAGGAGGAATAGCATCTTCGAGCGGCTTGACTTTGTTACCGGGCTTTAATTTTGGGATCTTTATTCCCTGATTTTCAAAATTGAATCCCTCGAAGCTGAGGCCTGACCTATCGAGCCGGTTGAGTTGATTCTTTGCTCTTTGGGGTAATTTTTCTTTTTCATCATCAGTATTGGCTGGTCCTTCGAAGGTGATTTTTCCATTGAGGTCCTTGATGATGACATTGGTGTTATCAGCATTCTTACGAATTTCGATGGTCCCTTGATCATCGCTGAACATCATTGTTTGACTAATTGATCCAAAGATCTCACCTCGACCCGGCAATTTATCAAAGTCTTGGAGATCAAACATTCCTTTCAGATGTTTTCTCATCTGTTCTTGCATTTTTTGGATTTTCTTTTGAATGTCTTGGTCTGCTTCGAAAGGAAGAATGTCAAAATTCAAACCTTCCAGACCGGCAAATTTTTCTTCGGTTTTTAGATGGTCGGGCCGCTTTACAAAATTAACGGTAATGGTTTTTTTTGCGCCTCGCTGGATAACAGAAAGCTCTGCATTTGTTCCCGCCTTGCGTGAGCTAATGAGTTCACTTAAATGATCGGGAGACTTAATGGGTTCCCCATCGATTTCGAATATAATGTCATGCTTTTTGATTCCTGATTTTTCTGCAGGACTATCAGGAATGATCAATTTAACAGCAGCTCCTATACCTTCAGGCAAGTCTAATTGAGTGGCTAAAACATCCTCAACTTTTGCAGTAGCAATCCCAAGCCATGCTTTTTCAAATTGCTCTGTCTCTGTGAATGCTAATGCATTAGCACAAAATAGCATAGTAACACTAAAGGGTAGTAGTAGCGTGCAATTAACGCGGTTTTGTTTGTAGCTTTTCATGTTTTTATTGTGGATTGAGCGAGTTAATTAAATGAATTGGTCAAATCTGATCTAATCAGTTTTTATGGGTACAAAAAACAAGCGTTGACTAGGGACTTTCATCTCGATCGATGAGCCATCTTCTTCGTTCTCCCAAAGAAACGAATCTGAGAACTGATAGCGTAGGCCGTGATAGGGAGTCTTGTCTTTCGATAAGAAAAATCCGTCGTCCTTTACCCCTTCAAATACCTTCTTTGCATTTATGGGGATGAATTGATTTCCTTTTATAGGCTCTTCTACTGAGTTTTTGGATGTGGTTGCTTCATTGCTGGAGTTCTGATCGTTTAGTGTGGCAAAAAATACACCAATAGAAGCAATGAGCAGGGCAGCTGCAGCGGAAAGTTTCTGTATCTTTGGTAACCAAATTATTTTACCATGTGTATTATGCTCATTTGGGAGGTGAAGGCTGTTTTCAAATATGTTCTCTATTTTGGCATTCAAGTCATCTGGTAACTTTGCTGGATTGAGCGCTTGAAGATTTCGCTCAATTTCTTTGAGATCAGTTTTCATTTTATTAGTCATTTATTAAAGCGACGGTCAAATCGAATTTGGTTTAAGAATTTTTCTTAGTGCATCCAAAGCGTACCTGTACCTTGAGGCAGCGGTATTTGCTGGGATGTCAAGGTTTTCTGCTATTTCTGCAAAAGTCAGTTCGCCCCAGATTTTCAGAGTGAGCACTTCTTGGAATTTTTCAGGAATTTGTTGAAGTGCTTCTTGGATGATTTGGGCTTGCTCGGATTGCTCTAGAGATGAAGTTTCAAACCAATTCTCAACTTGATCCTTGTCTCTTACAATGAAATCAGATTTTTGTTCCCTTTGAGCCCTCCTATTGGTTCGCCTTGCATGGTCAATAGCGGTGTTCCTGAGAGCCGTGTATGCCAAGGCCAGAGGTGGTGGCTCAAAGTGGCCATCTATTGGGGAAGAATATGATTTCCATAAACGAAGTATCGCGTCTTGCAGAACATCTTGCGCATCTGCTTCTGATTTTGTTTTGCCTCTAGCAAATAGGAGTAAGCGAGTCCCATTTAAATGGAACCACTCTTTCCATGATTCTGCCAAAGATTCGTCTGTCATGTGTAGAGTTAATAGATAACACTTAATTATATTAGCGTTACTAGTAGTGTATTTTTCTTACTTATTTAAGGTCCTAGCGTGCTTGACTTTGCTTCTTAGGAAAATAGTTTAAATCTTTCTAAAATAAACATTAATGAATCAAGTTACTCTTCTAGTTTTAGCTGCGGGTATGGGAAGCCGATACGGAGGATTGAAGCAATTGGATCCTGTGGGGCCGAATGGAGAAACGGTTATCGATTATTCTGTCTTTGATGCTATCAGAGCAGGATTTAATAAGGTTGTTTTTGTTATACGCGAGGAATTTTCTGAGGAATTTGCGACAAGCGTTGGGGGTAGATTTGTTGATAAGATTGAGGTTGAATATGTTTATCAGAACATTAATGAATTGCCTGATGGATTTAATGTTCCAGAGCAAAGAATCAAGCCATGGGGAACAGGGCATGCAATTTTGGCTGCATCTGGAGTAGTTAATGAGCCATTTGCTGTGATTAATGCGGATGACTTTTATGGTATGGATGCCTATTCAAGAATATGTAATTATTTAACCAGAGCTGGGGATAATAATGAGCAGAAGACTTATTGTATGGTGGGGTATTCGTTACGGAATACATTGTCTGAGAATGGAAGTGTCTCACGGGGGCTTTGTTCTATTAATGATTTAGGGCAACTTGAATCAGTTAAGGAATTAACGAAAATTGTTAAAACTGAATCGGGACCAGTTAATATGAGTGAGGATGGTGATAGTGTGTTTTTGGATGGCTCTGAAATTGTTTCCATGAATATGTGGGGGTTCACTCCGGATATTTTCTCCCATTTAGAGGAGCTATTTTCGAAATTTTTAGAGCAAAACTTGGAGAATTTAACTTCAGAATTTTATATTCCTTTTGCTATAGACTCTATGATTAACGCAAGAAATGCTTGCGTTGATGTGCTTCGAACTTCCAGTAATTGGTTTGGTGTTACATATCAGGAAGATAAGGATTTTGTTCAGCAATCAATAAGCTCATTGATTCAGTCAGGGGAATATCCTTTTGAGTTGGGATAGCCCCCAGAAAAATCATAACTCCCTAACAAACAAGGAGTAGTGTAAACTTCGGCATGGTTTTTCCTTTCACTGATATAAAAACCATAATTTATTATTGCATAAAAATATAATTACCATAGAATCTATATTACCCACAAGTTGCAAGGAGTAATAAAAAACTAAGCAACAACACAGAAAATGTTTAAACAATCATTCTCGAAAGCGTTCACTTTGCTGGAATCGATGCTTGCGATCACTGTGATCTCTGGCATCGCTTCGGTTGGGTATGTAGGGTTCATTGAAATAAAGGCTGCTACAAAAGCGACTAAACTTGAACAAGACATAGCGGTCATTAATAAAGCGCTAAGGGTATATGAAGCTCATGGTGGTCAATTGGATGCAAATTTAGCACCCAAGGAAATTATCCAAAAATTAAAAACCGTTGCCTCTGAAAATACTCATAGGGAAATCATAGGCCTTAGAGAATCAATGATAGATTCTCGATTAGAGCTTGTTATGCAGTCCAAGGCTGAAGCTTCAACCAGAAAGCCAAGAGCTTTATGGGATCTGCATACGAAAAGGTTCATTGTTGCAAGGGGTGGAGATTTGGGTATTGAATCTTTCCGCATGAATGAAGGATTGGGAAGGAGCCAATCTTTAGTTGAGGATCGTGAGTCTACTCTGAGGCTTGCTAAAAAGAGTAACTGGGTTTGGGATTATGATGATAAGAATGTAATTAAGAGCGGGTTGGTCATTCCGATTAATCTAGATCAAGGAGATTCTCTTCCCTTGGCGTCATCTGCAAATTACACTGGTCCCCTAAATCTTAACGCGCCATCATTTTCATCCGCTGGGGGGAATTACGAGCTGTATAATTTTGAAGCTTTTAGGGTTTCGCTTAGTAATCCAAACCCAGAAGGCTCTTCACGTATATTTTATAGTTTGGATGGTAATAATTGGACTCTTTATTCTGGGCAAAATTTTGAAATTAACCCTGGCGATAGAGTTGCTGCGATGGCAGCTAGTCTCAAGCCTGGATCATGGGCCGACAGTGGCGTGATTCTCAATGCGTATAATGCGGATCCTGTGCAACTAGAGATTGGATTGAGCGCCTTTCATAATCCTATAAATTATGAACAGTTGGGTGGAAGAATGGTCTCCTCAAAAAATGATGCGGCTACAGGATCTCCGGTGCTTGTATCATTATTGAATTCTGAGAACATACCTAACCGGTACCAAAACTCTGATCATTTTAAAATTGCGTGGTCATTTGATGGGTCGGATCCGTTAGCAGTAATAGATAACATTGATCAGCGGTTTTCTGGTGGATTTTCCGGAACTGAATTGGGCTATACGCTCGATGATTGGGGGGAGAGGGATGAATTTGAAGTTAAGGTGGTAGCGAAATCTTTCAATTCAGGAATACTTACGGATTCGCCCGTTTCT
>JASLJT010000115.1:0-15420 GCA_030747955.1 Verrucomicrobiales bacterium
TTATAGTTTGGGGTGAGTTCGGGCGTACTCCTGTAATAAATAAAAATGCAGGGAGAGATCACTGGCCAAAGGTTTCTAACGCATTAATTGCTGGAGGAGGAATGAGAACGGGACAAATAATAGGCTCTACTACTAGAGATGGAGGAGAAGCAGATGATAGGCCTGTTACTTTCCAAGAAGTATTTGCCACTTTGTATCATAGCGTCGGGATTGATGTTAGTAGCGCCACTGTAAATGATTTAAATGGAAGGCCTCGTTATTTAGTCGATCAAAGGTATAAACCAATGCCTGAGTTGGTATAACAATTAATATTAAATGGTGTAGTTCCTGATCTTTAAGTTGCTAATGATAACAGTTTTTGGAGACCACAGATCTGGTAATTTTTGCGATGGTATAACTCGGAGGAATTTCCTTCAAATTGGAGGGCTAGCCATGGGTGGGATCGGGTTGTCTCAATTGTTACAGGCTGAAAGTGATAGTGGGACCGGAAGCTCCAATAAATCAATAATCATGATTTATATGCCTGGGGGGCCTCCTCATCAGGACATGTTTGAAATCAAAACGGATGCTCCATCTGAGGTCAGGGGAGAGTTTCGTCCTATTTCGACTAAAGTGCCAGGAGTTCAGATATGTGAGCACTTGCCAAAAATCGCAAGCATAGCAGACAAATGCGTTTTCATTCGTTCTGTGGTTGGAGCTAAGGACAGGCATTATAGTTATCAATGCATGACTGGTAGGCATAACGATAATTCTCCGGCCGGAGGTTGGCCTGAAATAGGTTCAGTGATATCGGAATTGGATTCACGATCAGTGCACAAGGCTCATACGCCGACCTATATAAATTTGTCTCCAAAAATGAAACATACGCCATATAATTTTGGGCATTCGAGTTTTTTGGGTGTGTCATGCAAACCATTCCGTCCGAATGGAGATTGTTTGTCGGATATGACGTTAGAAGAGATTACCTTGAATCGGTTAGGGGAGAGGAAAAATCTCTTACAAAAATTTGATAAATTGAGGCGTGATATCGATTCTTTTGGATCGGTTGCTGGAATGGACGGCCTTAATCAGCAGGCATTTGAAATTCTTAGCTCAACTAAGCTCGCGGAGGCTTTGGATATGGAAAGAGAAGATCCTAAGGTTCGTGAACTTTATGGAAGCGGAACTGAAAAAGTGCAAGGAGACGCAGCTCCTCGGTTGAATTCTCAATTTCTTACAGCGCGACGTTTAGTCGAAGCTGGAGCTAGGGTTGTGACTTTAAGTTATAGTTTCTGGGATTGGCACGGATCGAATTTTAAAAGGGCTAAAGACAATTTACCTGATTTCGACCAAGCTTATTATGCTCTTATACAAGATCTTGAGAACCGAGGGATGCTTGACGATGTGACGGTCATTGCATGGGGTGAGTTTGGCAGAACGCCTAAAATTAACAAAAATGCAGGGAGGGACCATTGGCCAAATGTGTCATGTGCATTGCTTTCAGGGGGAGGAATGCAGGTAGGAGGGGCTATAGGAAAGACTGATCGATTAGGCGGTGAGGCAGTAGAAAGACCCGTGCATTTTGCTGAGATTTTTGCCACACTATATAAAAATATGGGAATTGATGCGTCACAAACTACCGTAACTGATTTAGGAGGAAGGCCTAGATATTTAGTAGAAGGATATGATCCCATTAAGGAATTAATTTAATATTTGCTAGTAAGAATACCTATGAGAATTGGACTTTATCACATAATTATTTTGTCGTTAGCGGCAACAAATCTAATAGCCGAGGAATTAAATATCTATGCCATTTCAAAACCAAATGAGGAGGTCAAATTAATTGGTCCAGATGCTAATCTTCAGCTCGTAGTTACTGGGGAAAACATTTCTGATATGACTCGATCAGTGAGTTACGAGGCTGATCCATCTTCCATAGTTAGCGTTTCTAATACCGGCCATGTAACGCCTCTTGCTAATGGTTCAGTTAAGGTCACAGCAAAGACTGATGAAGGATTGTCAGCTCAGATAGAATTGACGGTAGAACACTTTGAAACTCCGCAACCAATCAATTTTCCGAATGAAATTGTTCCATTGTTTACAAAACATGGATGTAATGGAGGAGGCTGTCATGGCAAGTCTGAGGGTCAAAATGGATTTAAACTTTCGTTACTTGGTTTTGAGCCGACCGAGGATTTTGAATATTTAGTTAAAGAAGGTAGGGGAAGGAGGCTATTTCCTGCAGCTCCCCAACATAGTCTTTTATTGAGGAAGGGAGCAGGTGATTTGCCGCATGGAGGAGGTGCTCGATTCGAGCATGACTCATGGGATTACAAGGCCATTGTTAGGTGGATGGAGCAAGGGATGCCTTATGGTAGTCCTGAAGATCCAAAGCTAGAGAGTATATCAGTTTATCCAAGTTCACGTATCGTTGAGCCGGGAACGGAGCAGCAGCTAGCTGTGGAGGCATTGTATACAGATGGGTCAGTTCGGGATGTCACTGGCATTGTTAGTTATGAATCCAATCAAAAAGAAATGGGTGAAGTTAATCAATCTGGGTTAGTTACAATGCTGAAGGATCAGACCGGTGATATGGCGGTAATGATTCGTTTTCAGGAACAGGTATCTGTTTTTCGAGCCACGATACCGTTAGGGGCTCCAACTGACAATTTTCCTGTCGCTAAGAATTTTATTGATGAGAAGGTCTTTAATAAATTAAAGACGCTCGGCTTGCCTTCCTCTGAAATTTGTGATGATACGACCTTCATTCGTCGAACTGCGATTGATATCGCGGGTAGATTACCTTCTCTCCAAGAGGTAGAAGGTTTTTTATCCAATAATGATCCTGAAAAGAGATCGCAGTGGATAGAAAGTCTACTTTCTACGACTGATTATGCTGAATATTTTGCAAATAAATGGTCTGCTATTTTACGTAATAAGAGGAAAGGCAATACATACACAAGAGGCACTCAAGCATTCCATGAATGGCTGATGGGGAGCCTGCATGCGAATAAGCCATATAATCAACTGATTACTGAATTAGTTACAGCGCGTGGAGAAATATCTCATAACCCAGCATCTGCTTGGTTCAGGAATGTGACTGATCAAAAGGAAAGGCTACAGGACACTGCTCAAGTGTTGCTTGGAGTGAGGCTTCAATGTGCTGAATGTCATCATCATCCATACGAGAAGTGGAGTCAGCAAGATTACTATGGTTTTTCAGCATTCTTTTCTCGGGTAGGCAAGAAGAAGACTGACGTTCCAGGAGAAGAGGCGGTTTTCCACAATGTGGGATTAGCTACCGCAAAGAACCCTAAGTCTGGAGAAAATGTTAAGCCTAAACCTTTGGGAGGGGAGCAGCTTACTATAAATCCAGAGGATGATCCTAGATTGGATTTGGCTTCCTGGATGACCTCAGAAAGTAATCCGTTCTTCGCCAAAATGTTAGTTAACCGTTATTGGAAGCATTTTTTCAATCGTGCAATCGTGGAACCAGAGGACGATATGAGGGTTACTAATCCTCCGACCAATCCTGATTTATTGGATTCGTTAGCAGATCACTTTGTTAAATCTAATTATGATATAAAGGATTTGATTCGAACAATTTGTAATTCAACAACCTATCAATTGAGCGCGATTCCCAATGATCATAATGCGGGAGACCGGCAAAATTATTCTCGATATTTCCCTAAACGCCTGACAGCTGAAGTGTTATTAGATTCGATCGATGGAATTACAGGATCATCGACAGCCTTTTCGGGACAATTGGCTGGGACTAGAGCCGTTTCTTTACCTGATGACAGTTACAATTCTAGCTCTTACTTTCTTACGGTCTTTGGTCGTCCAGAAATGGATAGCGCGTGCGAATGTGAAAGGGCTCAAGGTGCTAGTTTAGCGCAAACTCTACATTTACTGAATTCAAAAAACATTCAAGACAAGTTAGCAGGTGCAGGGGGGAGTGCAGATAAGCTTTCTGCTCAAGGAGACAGGGCTAATGAGGATAAGATTGTTGAGTTGTATAAGAGAGCATTTTCTCGTGAACCTAAAGACGATGAGATGAAGACAGCCATTGCCTACATTAATAAAAAGACTCAACAGGCTGGAGAAAAAATTAAGGAAGCAAATAAAATGGCCTACGAGGATCTCGTTTGGGCTCTTTTGAATACAAAAGAATTTTTATTTAACCATTAAGCATTGCGTTTCTATAATATTTCTATGCGAGGAGCTGGTTACATAATTTCATGGTTGTGCTTGATTTTTATATTGGGAAATTCAGGTGAGGCGCAGTTGCCTGCTCCACGTTTAGATTCAATTTTTCCTATGGGGGGGAAGGCAGGCGGATCTGTGGATATTACTTTAAAAGGGGCTGACTTAACTACTGGAGGCCAGTTGTTTTTTAATGTTTCAGGCATTACTAGTGAGTCTTTAGGGGGAGGAGTTTTCAAGGTTAATATTGCAGAATCAGTGAATTCTGGCAGTTACGATTTAAGGTTTGGAGGTAAGGACGGAACGACATACCCTATTAGTTTTGCAGTAAGTAACAGGGAAGAAAAGGTTGCTCCTAATGAAGTGTCGGATAGAACGAAGGCGGCTCTTCTTGCAGATAATATGGTGATGAATGGAGTGATAGATCAAGGTAAGGCGCATTATTACAGAATTCCGGTCAAGAACGGAGGTCATTACTTTATTGATTGTTTTGCTGAGAGAATTGATTCTAGGGCTGACGCACTATTAGTCCTGACTGACCAGTCCGGGATTGAATTGGCGAGGTCAAGAGAATCGATTGGCGGGGATCCTTTAATTGAATTTACTTCAACTTCTGACGGAGAATATCTCTTAAGAGTTTCCGATTTTCTTGCCCGTGGAGGAGCTGGATATAATTATAGAATTCAATTCCGGCAAGGTCCTCAAATAGATTTTGTTTTGCCTCTATCTGCACAGCCAGGTAAAACGCAATCTTTTCAAATCTTTGGGAAAAATCTTCCTGGCGGAGTGCCTTCTGGGGATGATGGTCTTGAAAGGATAGAGGTTAATGTTGATGTTCCAACAGAAATGGAAAGAAGGAAAACAATGCCAGTGAAACCTTCGGGAGCAGGAGTCAGAGGTTTTCATTATGCGCTGGGCGAAGGCAATAACATTTCAAATTCGATATTCATAGCAAAATCTAATTTTTCACCAGTGATTGATGGAGGATCAAATTCTTCTCCAGAGGATGCACAAGAAATTCCTTTTCCTTCTGAACTTAGCGGGCGATTTTATCCAGGCAAAAAGTCTTGGTTTTCATTCAATGTCGAGAAGGATAAGGAATATGTAATTGAGGTAATTGCTCATCGATTGGTAAGTTATTGCGACCCATCGATTGTGGTGGAAAAAGTGATTATTGATGGGGAGGGAAAAGAGAAGTCGTCCATTCTTGGAAAGGCTGATGATCAAGAGGCTAATGTGGGAGGGCGGCGTTATCCTACCAATACACGTGATCCAATATATAGATTTAAGGCTGATATTGATTGTAAGATACGTGTGGCTCTTAGTGATAATTTTGCTACTAAAGCGCCTTTCAGAATGATTGTTCGAGAACCTAGCCCTGATTTTGACCTGTTGGTTTCAGCTTCAGCTCCAGCAGGGGATAATAACAAAGGAAAAAAAATTGTCAGAGAAGGAATTGCGATTAGACGAGGGCAGGTTGGAAATTTAGACGTGTACGTTCTTCGTAGAGATGGCTTTGATGGTGAAATCGAATTAAAAGCAGAAGGTTTTCCAGAAAGTTTTAAAGTCAAAAGTACAAAATTAGAGAAAGGAAAAAATCACTGTTCTTTGTCATTTTATAACGATGAGGAGGCACCGGCCTGGGCAGGTAAAGTAAAGATTGTTGGTGAGGCAGAAGTGCAGGGAATAAAGGTTCAAAAAGAAGCTGAGAGCCTAACGGTTAACTGGACAGTAAATGATGCTGACCAGGAACGTGTTATTTCAAGAACAAGCTCAGGCATTACTGTGGCTTCGATTGAGGAGCAAACGCCGATGAAAGTCGTTCCCGCCGAAGATAAGGTCTGGGAAAGCTCGCTAGGTGGAAATCTAGAAATTCCAATCAAATTTATAACGACTTCTGAGATTAAGGATAAGGTTACTATTGTTCCTGTTGATTTTCCTGGAATGGGCAAAGCCCCTCAGATTCAGGTCGATAAGGGTAAGACTAAGGACTCTCATAAGCTCGTAATACCTTTGTTGAACAATAAGGATAACAATAAGTATAAGGAAGGTACTCATCAATTTGTTCTGAGGGCGTCGACTAAATTAGGATATAGGCGTGATTTACAGGTTTTCCAAGCTGCAGAAGAGCAAAAGAAGAATACGACCAAGATTTTGGAGGCGGCAAAGAAAACACTAGAGACGCTTAAGAAAGAGCTTGAGTCTGTAAGGAAATCTGTGAACGAGGCAAAATCTAGCGGTGCAGAAACAGAAGAAGAAAAAAAGAAAAAAATCGCTGAAGCTGAATCTAAGGTTGGACCAGCAGAGGAGTCTTTCAAGGAAGCTGAGAAGAAATTAAAAGAGGCTGAAGAGAAGAATAAAAGTGCTGACCAGAAACTTAAGCGGGCCTCAGATAGAGCAAAGCCGAAAGATGTTCAGTTTGTTAGTTATTCGAAGCCGGTAACTGTAAAAATCGAAGCGTGCCCTATCAGATTCAAGGATAGCAAAACTCCGGTTGAATTAGGAAAAGGGCTTAAATCTAAAATTGTAGTAAATTTTGATAGGCTATACGGTTTTGCGGATAGCGTTTCATTAAGTGCAATATTACCTGATGGAACCAAAGGGGTAAAAGTTGTCGAAGTGAGTGCAAATAAAGATCAGTCAGCTATTGATCTTCCGGTTGAAATTATGGCTGATGCGAACCTTGGATTAATTGAGTTGGAGTTGATTGCTAAATTGAAATTCAATGGAATAGATCTACAGACTAAAGGCAATGTTTCAATAAAAATCATTGAACCTCCCGCGGCTCCAGAAGAACCTCCCGCGGCAAATTAATTTTCGTGAAATTTATTATCTTTTCATCCTGTATTTTATTTGTTTGGTGCGATGTAGTTCTTGCTCAGCCCTTACCTATTGCATCTATCGATCAAAAAGAGCCAGTCAGTTACGCAAAAGATATTGCGCCCGTGTTTAAGAAGAGTTGCATCGCTTGTCATAATGCAACAAAAGCGAAAGCGAAGCTCAACCTTGAGAACGTTTCAGTAATGATGAAGGGCTCTGATAGTGGAGAGGTCATTGTCCCTGGCAATGCTGAGGATAGTTTGGTTTTTCTTCAAGCTGCTCATCAGGAGGAGGAATTCATGCCGCCGCCCAAGAATAAATCTAACGCGCCAAATTTGAGTCCCAAGGAACTTGCTTTGCTTAAGTTGTGGATCAATCAGGGAGCAAAAGATGATGATACACTCGCAGCAGAAAAAAAGGTCAACTTTGCTACTATGAGTGAGAAGGTTAATGCAATTTACTCTGTGGCTGTTTCACCAGACAATCAATATGTTGCAGCTGGTAGAGGGAATCGAATATTTATGTATCACACGCCAACGGGCAAGAGTCTTGGTGAATTAGTTGATACTGAACTGAAGGGCAAAGGCGGATCGGCTCATGTAGATATTGTTGGGAGCTTGGCTTTTAATGGTGATGGGCAACTTGCTTCTGGGGGATTTAGAAATATTAAACTATGGCAACAGGCTGATCCTGATCTGGTGTATGATGCGGAGCCGGTTGATAATGTGCCGCTTGTTGCTGGGGTCAGTAGTGATAGTAAATTGTTTTCCGTTGGAGATGAGAGCGGTTCCATTAAGGTCTATATTTCTGAATCCAAGAAAGTTGTAACTTTCAAAGATCATGTTACGGCAATAACAGGAGTGGGATTTGGAGTGGGTGGAAATATCATTGCGACGTCTATTGACGGGATTGTCAGTTCTAGAAAAATTGGTGAAGGGTCACAAGTTGCAACGGTAAAATTATCTTCTCCAATCAATGCAATGGCGGTCATTAATGGAGGGGAGCAAGTGGCGTGTGGCTGCGATGATGGGGTAATAAGGGTATTGTCGATTGAGGCGTCGCTGGCTCAGGTTCATGAACTTAAAGGGCACACTGCGAAAGTTGTGTCATTGAGTTCTTTTGGTGAAGATCTGAAGGGTTTTGTTTCAGGAAGTGCCGATTCGACACTTAGAATTTGGCAAGTTGGAGAAGGTAAGGTAAATCAGCTCAAACAAATAAATAATGATCAGGTGCCTATATCGATAGCCGTATCAAATGATGGGAAGCGTTGTGCTTCCGTTTCTGGTAATGCTAAAATTCGCATTTGGAACATGAGCGATGGTAAGTTGATTGCTGATGGGGATGCAGGTTGGAAATTAAGTGGAGAGCAAAAGTCGAAAGAAATGAAAGTTTCTGTTTTGACGAAGATACGTGATGAAAGGAAAAAGCAATTAGGAGAAAGTGATAAGAAATTAAAAGCGGATCAAGAAGCATTAAAGAAGGCCCAAGATGCGGAAAAGAAATCAGTAGAAGAATTAGAGAAAAAGAAAACTGAACTCGTTTCAGCAAAGGATCTCAAGTCCAAATCTGAAGTGGATCTGAAACAAAAAGAAGAAGCAAAGGACCCTGAGCTTAACGTTGCTAAAGAAGCAGCAAAGAAAGCGACAGAAGCCTTAACTGCAAAAGAAAAAGAAGTTCAAGATGTCGAGAGGAAACAGTTGGAAGCAACTCGTAGCCGTGAAATTTCTGAGAGGTTCTTAAAAAGAGCAGTCGACGCTGATTCTAAATCAAAGCTAAGGCTAGCAGATGCGGAGAATGATTTAAAAAAAGCAACCAAGATTCATACGGATTTAAAGGCAAGAGTGGATCAAGAACAAAAAATTCTCAGAACCGTTACTTTTTCGACAGATTCGTCTCAGGTCTTTGCAGGTTCTGATGATGGTAATATTTATTCATGGGAAACAAATGCGGGAAAGCCGTGTGATGTTATTGCTACTAAACCGGGTCCCATGAAAGCAATTGTTGCGGTAGGAAAAAAAATCTTAGTGGCATCTGCAGATAAGACAGTCAGGATCTGGGATTTGACTCCGACATGGGATCTTTACAAAAAGATTGGAGGGCTACAAGATTCTAAAACTTTAGTTGATAGAGTAAATTCTTTATCTTATAGCCCTGACGGTAAATTATTAGCATCGGGTGGAGGAGTTCCATCGAGGAGTGGAGAGTTAAAGGTTTGGAACGTTGCTGAGGGTAAATTGGTTTGCTCAAACACCGAATCTCACAGCGATACGATATCGGGAATATCTTTTAGTCCAGATGGGGCATTTATCGCTACCGCGGCAACTGATCGTTTCGTAAAAGTGTTTAATATGGAGGGGGCTGTTCTTGAGCGCAGCTTTGAGGGGCATACAAACCATGTTCTTGATGTTGCTTGGCGAGCAGACGGATTTGTTTTAGCAAGTGGAGGAGCTGATCAAGTTGTTAAGGAGTGGGATTTTGAAAAAGGCAGTCAAAAACAAACAGTTAAAGGCCATACTAAAGGAGTCAGTTCAATTGCATATATGGGCATTGGAGAACAGTTGATTTCTAGCAGTGGAGATCAGTCAGTTAGAATAGCAAACAAGCCTTTGCCTGACGCGGCTACATTCATCCACTCATCAAGCGTTAGTAAGGATGGAACTATAATTGCGGCAGGAGGAGAAGATAGTATCCTTCGAATTTGGACGACAGGTGATAGTAAATTATATTTAAAATTACAGTAAAATCTGTTATCGGATTAAGATAACTGAACGTTATAAACTATGAAAAAAATTACACTAACAATTATTGCTCTAAGTGTTTCTTTGGCACACGCGGACTTCGAAATTAAGGAGCTAGCAGGAAAACACATTGATGTCTTGGATGGAGGAAAAGTTGTGGCCCGAGTAATGACGGCGCATGATAAAACTACAGCTGAATCTAGGCATGAAACCTACAAGGTGTACACTCATGTATTCGATAAACAGGGAAAGGCTCCGATTACTAAAGGTGCTGGAGGTCAATTCACTCATCACCGCGGAATTTTCATAGGTTGGTCGAAGACAAGGTTTTCTGGGAAACAAGTCGATTCTTGGCATATGAAAGGTTGTGATCAGATATATAAAAAGATAATTAAATCAACTTCGGATAAGGATGGAGCTTCCTTGAATATTTTAATTCACTGGGTAACAACTGATGGAGTTATTTTCATTGAAGAGAATCGCACCCAGAGTTTTAAAAGAGTCGAAGGAAAAGGAGCTTATTTGCAGGTGGACTTTGATAGTACTCTGAAGGCTGTAAACGCGGACGTTGAGTTGAATGGTGATCCCGAACATGCCGGGTGTCAATTCAGGCCAAGTAATGAAGTTTCAAAGAACAAGTCTGCCAAATATATATTTCATAAGGATGGCCTTAATTTAAAAAAGGATAAAGACCTTCCATGGGCAGCTGAAAGTTTTCAGATTGGAGAGGATATGTATTTTGCTCAGCACATGAGTCATCCCACTATTCCAAAAGGGAACACTTATTCCGCGTATCGTGATTATGGACGATTCGGAGCTTATTTTGTTAAGAAAATTGCGAAAGGGGATTCCTTATCTTTACGGTATCGCTATTTAGTTGGTAATGGAAAAATCCCGGGGAGGGATTATTTCGCATCTCGTTACAAAGCGTTTTCTAAATAAATTCTATTCAGTTTGTATTGGGTGTTGTCTTCTGACGTGTCACGAGAGCAAGGATACCAAAAAGAAGGATTAGGCCAGGTCCCCACCATCCAATCTTTGCGTGAGACGCCCATCCTGCACCAAGGGTAGCAACAGTCGTAGCAATTATCATAAGAATGTTCCACCTGAGGAGGGAGGATCCTTCGGGGCGCCTGTCTCCAAGCAAACTCTTTGAATTCATCATTAAGAGGAATGTTATATAAGCGATAGGTAGTAAAGTCATGCCAAATACAGATACGGGAATTGCTAACCATGGTCCGAGTTCACCCCAAGCTATTGGCCCAAAGAAGCCAATAACTCCTACAATTAAACAGCCAATTCTGTGAGGAGTTCCACCGTCTGGAACTCCCAACATTTCACAAATGGCGAATCCATTAATTAACATTAGTATGACTATTGTGGATACAGCCATGGCTAATACTCCGATTCCAAATACGTACTGAGAGAAGAGGTTGCCAGTGAAAGGTTTGAGGGCATTTGCTAATTCAAACTGAGTTCTTTTAGCGGTCATCATTTCGAGAGTAGCATTGGCTTTTTCTTTGGACGGCATTGCTATATAGATAGCTTCTAGTTTTCCTTTATCCTCAGAGCTTAGTTTGGGGTTCTCTTCTTTAGTTAATTGCTTTACTAGCGAAGGGCTATTTTCGAATTTATTATTCTCCATATTACCATGGAACTGGGAGGCCGCAGCGATGACGAGGCAACCCGTCGCGATAACAAAAGGAATAAACAACCCCGTTGAAAGATCAAAAATAGCCAGGCCACGGTGCTCTTTACCCCACTTTCTTCTTAGCATTGAATAGGGAAGAAGAAAAGTCATGTTAATGCCAACTGTAGTACCAAAGGCTGCAATGATATTATCTCTTTGGCGTCCAACTATATCAGCTGTCCATTTGTCTCGATTGGTTGGATCGAGCTGATCAATATATGGCATAAAAGTTTCAGAAGGTCTGAACAGCGCTCCAAAATCAGGCATGAGGCCACTGAAAACATTGGCCCAATTTAATGGAGAATTCTCAGCGAAAGTAAGAACGATTACTACGCCTATAAATGAAATGACAACTAATCCAACTAAGATTTTCAAGAGAAATTCGAATCGAGCAACTCCTTTGCTGCCAGCGCCATAAGACCAAATGATTGTTGTCGCTATAGTTAATACCATTGCTGATATCAACAATTTTGATCCTATGGTTTCAGGGATGTTAGGAGCAAGGTTAGTAGCTATTGCTCCAAAAGCTAGATTGAATTGAGGTAATACCCATACCAAATTTGCAACTATCGTAGCACCTAGCCATGCCCAACCGAGGAATGGTGAAATGTGTTTATTGATGGATCTAAATGGTCTTTCTCCAGTTGAAAGTGTTACGTATGCAATTGCACTTAACATGACAACGCCAAGAATCATTGCGAGAGGTTGGACCCACATGAAATTCACTCCTCCAATAACTCCTACTCCAAGTGCACCCACTAATGACCCTCCTCCAAGAGTTATGGCGCTTTGCAACCATCCTGGGCCACAGAGTTTAGAGTATGTTTTTAATTTTGCTCCTGTGCCTTTATTAGCTACAGAGCTAAGTAATTCCTTTTCTTTAGTTAGTGCGTCTTCGGATTTTGACATTTATGCGTGTGTTTTATTCTTACTGAGATTGAATGATGAAATGAGTTTGAGCTGATGACAAGAGAGATTCTCGAATTTGACTGCAATGCTGATTATCCTCTATAATGATCGGAATGAGATATTTTATGAGGTTTCTTACTGTTTCTATAGGTATTTATTTAATAAGTCCTGTTCTGCACGCTGTAGATAAACCTAATTTTATCCTTATTAATGTGGATGATCTTGGCTGGACTGATCTTGGTTGCTTTGGCAGTAAGATATATGAAACGCCCAATATTGATAATTTAGCTAAAAATGGCATGCGGTTTACAGATGCCTATGCAGCTTGCGCAGTCTGTTCTCCTACTAGAGCCGCCATCATGACTGGAAGGTACCCGGCAAGGTTAGGAGTTACTGATTGGATACGGGCAAGGTTTCAAGGCGGGAAAATTCCAAATGATAAAAAGAATCCAATGGGGTGGATCGGATCTAAAGCCAATAAAGTTTTGTGCCCAAAAAATGCGCTTTGGATGGAAAATGAAGAAATTACGATAGCAGAACAACTTAAAAAGTTAGGGTATAAGACTTGCCATATTGGGAAGTGGCATTTGGGTGCAGATGACTGGTATCCCGAGAAGCAAGGATTCGATGAAAATTATGGTGGATGTGATTATGGGCAGCCTCCTAGTTATTATGATCCTTTTTCTAATAAGAGATTAAAGGGTATAAACGGGTTGCCGGGAAGAAAGAAGGGACAGTATCTCACTGACCGGGAATGTGATGAGGCCTTAGGATTTATTTCGAGAAATAAGAAAGAGTCATTCTTTATTTATTTTGCAAATTATGCGGTCCATACACCGATCCAGGCGAAAGTCTCTTTGTTGGATAAATACAAAAGCAAGATCAACAAATCATCTAAGGTTAAACAAAAGAATGCAGCTTATGCGACTATGGTTGAAAGTGTGGATCAAGCAGTGGGCAGGATCCAAGAAAAGCTCAGCGAATATGATCTTAGTAAAAATACGGTCATTATATTTACATCTGACAATGGGGGGTTGCTGGGGCCAACTAATAATGCTCCGCTCCGCTCCGGCAAAGGCTACCCTTATGAGGGTGGTATACGAGTTCCTTTAATTGTCCATTGGCCAGGAGTTACCAAAGCTGGAGCAATTAGCAATGTACCAGTGAGCAGTGTTGATTATTTCCCAACTATTTGTGCTGCTGCTGGAGTTAGATTGCCTTCTAAGAGTATTATTGATGGTTTTGATTTAAAGCCTTTAATGGAAGGCAAAGATTCTCTAAATCGTGAAGACTTATTTTGGCATTTCCCTCACTATCGGGGAAGAGTTATGCCTTATACAATCATACGGAGTGGTTCATGGAAATTGATTAAGCGTTATGATGGGAAAGAATATGAATTATTTAATCTTGCTCAAGACATTGGAGAATCAGAAGAGCTTTCAAATAAAATGCCAGAGAAAATTAAAGAGTTGGATGCAAAGATATCAAAGTGGTTGAAAAAGACAGGAGCAAAGGTCCCTAAACTTAATCCAAATTATGCTGGCAATAAGTGAATTTTAACAGCTCCTCCCGCCGTCATTTTGAGTATCAGATTGACTGTTAATTGGTGGAAGTGATTGTTCTAAAACTCCTTTTACTTTTGGCCAAGCGATAGAGGCTTCAATTAGCATCCATACTTCAAGAGCGAGTGTGGCTAATCCGATTGTGGCTAAAAGGGGTTTTTGTCCTGCGATCCACCCATTTGGTTTGAAGAGCTCAATGACCATTGCTGAGGCAGGAAGGATTAACATAAAAATTGCAGGAATTGCTATAAACCAAATAGGCAGGTTGCGGCGGCGCATCCAAAATAAAATGACAAGGAACGCTAAGCCACCTAGCAGTTGATTGGTTGCTCCGAAAAGTGGCCATAAGTTGAGTCCTCCTTTCCCTGCATTTTCCCAAGACCATTCCAATCCAGTAGTGGGGCTAGCGGCGACACCAAAGGCTAGGATCACAGCTAGGATAGTTGCTCCGTGTTTGTTTGTGAGCCAGCTCAGGGGGTTTAGGCTTAAGTTAATTTTAGTATTGGATTCGGCTTTAGATTTTTTTGTAGATAAAGTGGCAGCAATCTCTTGAATCACATAGCGTTGGAGTCTGCAAGCCGTGTCCAGGGTCGTAGCGGCGAAGGAAGCAACGAAAACGCCCATGAGAGCAACTGCAAATTGCGGAGCAAGTCCTAGTGCCTTTAGAAAATTGGCAGACCCATCAACAAAAGCTCCTACTTTAGCACCAAGTCCTTTTGCTCCTCCCCAAGTTTCATAACGAGCCAAATAAGCATCTTTTCCTGTTAAAAAATTACCATTACTAGATTCAGTCCCTAGGCCTAACCCGGACACACAAGCTAAGATGACAAGGACAGCAAGAAAACCCTCTGTCAGCATAGAGCCATATCCAACAAATTGTGCGTCAGTTTCACACTTTAGCTGCTTTGAGCTGGTTCCGCTTGATACAAGGCAATGGAAACCGCTAATAGCACCGCATGCGATTGTTATAAATAAAAAGGGAAAGATCCAAGGTGCTCCATCCGGTGCGTCTGCCCCTAACCTTGTCGCGGGGGCAACGATTTCAAGTGGAGGACGAGCTGAGCCTTCGATCGGGAATCCGCCCCATATACTAGCCACAATTAACCCAACCAATACAAGGCCAACTGCACTCAATAGCTGCATGCTGTTAATGAAGTCTCTTGGTTGTAAGAGAGTCCATACCGGGAGCACCGATGCGAAGTAGCAATATCCCAAGAGGACGATGACCCATGTTATAACTGACCAGTCAGCAAGTTTTGAGTTGAATTTTCCAAGTGTTCCGTCATTGCCATAAAAAACACTCAAATACATGACAGCTAACGCAATGATCGAGGGTATTAAAATATTAGCCCCTTTTCTATGAATAAGAATACCAATAGAAATTGCTATCGGTATTTGGATTAAGCATGGAAAGATAGCTGCTGGGTACATTCTGAAAACGGTAGCTATTACTAATCCGAAAATTGCCAGTACAATGGTCAATGCTAAAAAGAGAATTGATAAGAAAAGTATTCGG
>JASLJT010000116.1:0-7682 GCA_030747955.1 Verrucomicrobiales bacterium
CCATGGTTCACGCATTTTTCGTGAAAGCATGGATGCTCCCTGTTTATTATTGGTTATCGTTTCTTTCTTGGGGTCCCAATCCAAAGCTGTATTTAACCTCATGGAGATGTTTCCTAAGTGACAAAGCGTTGCACATCGATGTCCGATCTCAGCTGGGAAATAAGGTTCTTTACGAGACTTCACGCAGTCTAGAAAATTGCGGTGTTCTCCACCTTTACAAGTATATAAGTGAAGCCCATTTTCGGGAATGGGTTCTTTTACAATATCGATTTTGTTAGCTTCAAGTCCTGAGTCCCAGCTTTTACTTCCACACCATCCCTCAGATCCATAGAAGTGTATGCTTGTTCCTCCACTGCTCACCGATAACTGAACGCCATTAGCGTACGAATATTTAATTTTATAATTAACAAAAGTATTATACATGCTCCCCTCATGTATGGTTCCTTTCCCTGAAATTTTTGTGGGTCCTGTCTTTTCTGTGTTATTTGCCCACTGAGCTGTATCGAGTTGGTGCATTCCCCAGTCTGTGAATTTACCTCCAGAATAGTCCCACACATGGCGCCAGTGCTGTTGTTTGGTACGGCTTTTGGTGTAAGGAGCTTTTGGGGCCGGGCCTAACCAAAGATCATAGTCTAGGTCTTCCGGAATCTTGCTTTCTGTCTCGTTTGGAAATCGTTTCCCTGCAGGTAAGGTTACTTTTATTTCTTTTAGTTTCCCTATCCTTCCGTTACGGACCACTTCTGCTAATCGATGATAAATAAATAAACTTCGATCTTCTGTCGAGGTTTGAAATATACGTCCAGTTTTCTTTACAAGGTCTGCAATGTAGCGACCTTCAGCAACGGTCAGAGTGGGTTTTTCACAAATCACGTCCTTGCCTCTTCGGATAGCCATTGAGGACATGAGTGCATGCCAATGGTCGGGAGTGGATATCATTACAGCATCAATGTCTTTGCGATCCAGTATTTCACGAAAGTCAGAGTGCATTGAGCAATCATTAGATTTGTAATGCTCATTGGTCATTTTGTGGGCCTTTGCCATTCTGCTCTTAAAGACGTCACTAACTGCAAGTACTTTGGCATCAGGTTGTCGCAAGAACATGTTCAGATTGCGGTGGATTCCATGATTTCCGGTTCCAATCATACCAATAGTAATTTTATTACTTGGCGAATTTTTCCCTAGCAGCTGTGAGGGAATAATGTTCGGAAAGCTTATTGCTCCTGATGCGATGGTCGTGCCCTTAATGAAATTACGACGTTTCATAGTAGTTTGAACATAAGCAGTGATAATGCCTTTCGGCAAGGCGCACTGATAATTGTTTATTCTTCCATTTTGGGACAAAGCGTCCAAGAAGTAATTAAAATGCAAGTCATCAATGATAGCGGGGTCATGGGTGATACCCATTGATTATTGCTCTGAAACAGGACCATGTTTACTGCCAAATAAATAATTATTACAATCAAAGATCTGGCTATTGCTTTTGAACGTTTTAGCCTGATGAGGTATAGACCAAGCAATATAATGCCAATCCAAATAAAATATTCATAAAATGACGAGGATGACTTGATGAATAGATTGCTTTGTATAGTTGCTATCGAGAGGGCAATTCGTTCTGCATTGGAAATTTTTACGCCGAACTTGAATGGTATTATTTGTTCCGTTTTGGTATCAATACCCACTAGAATAATACGATTTGATAAGGAACTAAGTTGTGATTCATCGAGATCTTCTTGTGGTAGGGATAATATATTTATGTCTTCTTTATTAATGTCTGGGCGTGATCCAGTGAAAGCTTCGAAAGACCCTTGAGAATCGATTGGTATTGTGGTGCCATTCGAGAATGCAATTTTATCTCCTAAATGAATGGTGACGTCATTGGAATTCATGTCTTGTTCCATCATTATTGCTCTAAGAGCAAAGGAAGGAACAATGGCTTCTTTAATGCGTGCTAGGAGTGGAACCTTTAGGGGGTTATTCATCTTATCCTGTTCAGCCATATCTATAGAAGTGAACCCAAAAGGGATTCCGATTGATGTTAAACGTCGATCGGGTAACGGATCTATCATTGTGAATTCAGGGATACGTTTTATGTCGCCGCTGATATTTGATATGGGGTTGAGTAAATCAATTAACTTATCATTAGATTCGAACACGGATTCGTCCATTTGAAATACGGCACCCATTAGCAGTTCGCCTTTATTATATTTAAGGCTGGCGGTGCGCAAAGTTTCTAGCAAACCTTCCCCTGCATTGTTCCAAGACATTGAAGGTTCAATTGCTACTAACTTGGTCTTATACTCTTTAAGGTTTTTAAGGATGATGGCGTAATCTATTGGGCTAGGAGGCCATTCCTGGAATATAGAGTTTTCAGAATCACTGATCCTTAACAAGGTTACTGAGGGTGGCTTGGCTTTGACCTTTTTAGTATCAATGAGCCAATTAATATATCCGCGGTTAAAGTTCGAGAATGCTCCGTTATTTTCTTCACGTCTGATGAGCGATATTATTACCACGCATAGAATTAGGAAAATAGTTGCCTTCTTTTTATAGCTCACTTGGAAGTCTAAATGATTTACTAATTCAGTTCGATTAAGAATTTCTTTTTCAGTTCACCAGCTTTTAAGGTGATATCGTTATTGCTGCCGTACCATCGATAAGCTTTGCCGTTATCTAGATCTCGTAGGTAATAGAGATTTTGTTCTTTTAGATTATTATTACCTGAATTTTCAATGCGGATTTTGGCTGATCTTTTTATTGAAGGGTCACTATTATTAATTATTAGAAGGAATTTTTTGGCAGTTATTTTTTCTAAAGAAACTTTTAGTTTAGGATCGGAGCTCAGGCAATTTGCCGAAGTGTTTTCCTTGGGGGATGAACTTTCATCTGATCCTTCTTTTTGTAGCTCTAAGGAATTATCTTTTTCCGTTGGATTTAATATTTTTTTACAATCAGAAAATCCAACGCTTAACATCTTTTGGTGTTCCTCTTCTGTTAATTTTTCTTTAGTGATGAAACTAATATGAGGAAAGTCTTTGCGTAATGACTGAATTAAATCATCCCAAAATGATAGGGGAAACTTAGTAATATCTAACAGTTCGAATATTTCTATTCCTTGAACTATCCAGTAGCGGAAAATGGATTCCCATTTGGCTCTTCTTTCTTGCCATCCTTCACTAATTAGATCAGGGATGCCTTTTGTTGAAAATTGGGAAGGTTCTTTAATTCGAAATGGATGAGTTCTTGAGCAATGAATAGGTAAAGCCATTGCCAATGTGATTCCTCTGGATAAAATGTTAGCCGCGAATTTACCAAAGGTTATGGCATTTCCTATTTCTTTATCAATGCTGTAATGGCCGAGGCCATTATTCCCGATCAAATTATCATTTCCGACTGGGAATATTGGAGGCAATAAGAATACATCTGAAGGCCTCGCTTCAGGGAAAGTATTTATTTCGAATAGTGATATTTTTGACAATTGATACCAGTTCGCCTGGATTAGGTCCGACCTTTCAGCTCTGAGAGTCCGAATGTTTTCGGGTTTGTTGAGATTGTGGGTTTCAAATGATTCGTTCTCATTCCATAGTTCGACCTTCCATTCATAGTTTCCGGGGCTCGGTGGAGTCCATGTCCCAGCCCATTTTTGTTTTTCTACCTTGTTTAATGGCTCTTTATTCCAAGAGTTGCTATTAGCAGATCTCCATCGAAGAATTCCTTTAATAAGGGCATTTTCAGGGTGGCCATAGGCATGAACAACAACTGAAAATGGTTTTTTGGCTGGACTTACATCATGATGTAGACTGGGACTTGGATCAGTTTCAAATATGTCGAAGTCAGAACCTTGATCAGCAACTGCTAAGATTGGGAGCGGCTGGATCGGCAAGTTTTGGTGAGGCGTTCTTTGGAATGCCTGGAACATTTTTTATTTCAATTCTTTTAAAACTCTAGAGCTTCCTCACTTAGGTAAGGCTCGAGCCTTGGTAGAATGTTTTCTTTACTTAGTATCTCACGTAAATTGTCTAATGCTTGGGGTATATATTTTAGGAAGTCAGTCTTGCCGAGCTGATTGCCCAACCGTGAATATGCTCCTAGTGCTTGCATGAGTCTTTGAACTGCACAACCTATGAAGAGGGGCTTCCATTCGGACTTTTCCTTTTCCTTGAAAGCATAGTCGGCTAATTCGTTGCGTTGTTTATTCGTAAAACTTACATATGGGTCATATAGGAGTGACGCTATATCATATTCACGAAGACCTAGCCGCAGACCTTGGTAGTCTATGAAGTGAGGTTTATTTTTTTGGAATAGTATATTTTGTGACTGAAGATCACGATGGATAAGTGTTCTTTCAGAGCTAATTAACATTTCAATTAGCTGTTTAAATTCTTCTTCTTCCCTCAAGGAATTCTGGTATGAAGGGGCTCGTCTTGAATAATAAGAAAGAAAATGATCAAAGAAGTAATCTTGTTCCCATTTGTATAATTTTTCATCAAAAGGAGGTTCAAGTTGGTTTAATTCTTCTTTATCTAGTGATTGTTTATTTTCTTTGTGAAACTTTCCAGCCTCATCTATTACCGATTTGTATAGGCTTGATCGTTCGTCCCATTTTGCATCACGGTGATCCCACAAATGTTGAGTGCCTAGATCCTCTAACCATATGAGTTGTTTTTCCGGGTCATGGATTAAAATTTCTGGAGTCGCAGCGCCGAGTCTTTTGAGAGTCTCCGTTGCAGCTACGAACTTTGCGTTATCAGGTCTGTCCTTAGTGTATTCCATAACAATAAGACTTTGGTCGTTATTGAGGTTGATACGATGATAACTGCGATCAGATCCACCTATGCTGATAGGTTCACAAGTTGCTTTCTTGAGATCTGTGTCGGGAAGTGCCTCTATAGTGGCTTTAATCAAATCATCGGACATTAAGGCTTTAACGGTTGGTAATAATAATACTAGATATCGATATTTTCTAGTTTTCCTTTAGCAATTTGCCCATGCCTGACTACGCAGCGCACTAATTGAGACTCAGGGGCTACTTTACTGTTTGGCCAGATTATACTGTTAATGATATGGGCTCCTGAACCAATTGAAGCTCCTTTTCCAATATATGAAGCTTTATCGATTTTGGCATCAGGTGCGATTTGACTTTCCTTAGAATAGTTCTTTTTAGAATCGTTTTTTTCACCTGTGAGATAATGTGGAAATTTAGATTCTGATAATATTTGATGAGCTTCAAGGTAATTAGTACGTGTTCCCAAATCCCACCAGTTGCCGTCATCGATGACAGTTCCTCCCAGTAATTTTTCTTGAATTAATTTTAAGAACACTGGAATCACTGAGTGCTTTTCTTTGTGTTTAAGGTATTTAAGTAATTTTGGGTTACAGGCGTAAATCCCTGTGAACTGGTAAGTTCCAAAATTACCAGTATTAAGTAAATTTTTTATATCAGTTACTCTCCCTGCATTTGAGTCTAGTGCAATGTGTTTTGATGGGCCATTTGTACGTAATGCAAGGGTGACTACATTATTGTTAGCGGTATGGTGATTGAGAAGATTGATTATTGGCAGGTCAGTTAAAATGTCGCCGTTGTATACTAGAAATGGGTCAGGAGATAATAAATCAGATACGTTATCTATTCCTCCTCCAGTATCGAGCAGTTCCGGTTCATGCCTAAATGTGATTGGCGTTTTATTGTAATGATTATTTTTAAAATGATCAGTGTACGCTTTTGCGCAGTGATGAGTATTGACTATGAATTGATCAATGCCTGATTCATTAAGGTGATCGAAGGCATATTCGATGAGCGGCTTACCGAAGACCGGTATCATGGGTTTCGGTAATTTCTCTGTGAGTTTCTTGAGCCGACTACCAAGCCCGGCACCTAGAACAAAGGCCTTATTCACTTTAAGTAATTTCGGGGCACTAGGTTGATTGTCTAATGTAATAATTTTTTTGATAGTTTATTTATTGTCATTTATGTGTAATGAGCCTCTATATAAAGAAAAACTGTTATTTTAATATTAAAAGTAATGGCCTAATACATTATGCGATTAGTTGTTTGGAATCTATTTTTTATCTTTTGTTTGAGTTGTGGTAATGGACAAGCTCAAGGTCTTTTTGATTTTGGGAGTGAAGCCTTGTCGCAATTTAGTCGAGGCAAAGCGGAGCAGGATGAAGGAAATCTAAAAGACGCAATAAGCTGGTATAAGAAAGCGATTGAAACAGATCCTAGGCATTACCATTCCTATCATAACATAGGTTACATTTATGGGAGTAAGGGATTTCATGAACAAGCAGTAAAATGGTACAAGGGCGCAGTTAAAGTGAATCCAAAATTTGTTGATAGTCTTTCAAATTTAGGAGCGAGTTACATTGAATTAGGAAAAAATGATTTAGCGGTAGGAGTTTTGAAAGAAGCAAATAGAATTAATCCTGAATCATTTCACGTGGCTAGTAATTATGCCGCAGCGCTTAGAGGGGTAGGAGATACTGATGGTGAGAAAAGGGTACTGGAAAAATTTAAAGATCAGGAAATATCTTCAGAATTGAACCCTTTAATCAGAGGCAAGCAATATGAGGGTCGAGGAGATTTTCAAGAAGCGATAAAGGTTTATAGGTCTGTAATCAAAACGAACCCATCGGGATTGCCTGCATATTCTAATTTGGGTTCACTTTTCATTAGAATGAAGCAATTTGATGACGCGGAAATGGTTCTCAAGGAGGCAACCAAGATTAAGGGAGCGGATTATCTCATTTACTTGAATTTGGGATACGTTTATCTACAAAAGAAAAATCCGGTAGAGGCTCAAAGATTTTGTGAGACAGCAGTTAAAATGAACTCTAATTCAGCCTTAGGATGGTCCAATTTGGGTCTTGCTCTGATTAGGCAAGGTAAAAAGACTGAAGCACGAGGAGCGTGGGGCCGTGCGCTTAAGATTGATCCAAAGAATCAGCAAATTCGGAAAAATTTACAGGCCATAGCAGATACTAATAATGAGTAAAATTAGTTCTTGGGCTTGACCATTTAGAGATCTGGATCAACGGTTTGTTACCTACAAGAATTTAGCATTGATGTCTTATCTTAATGATCCTTCTTCAAACAGTGAATTACGATTGCAGGCCGTTCGTGGTTATTACGAATTGGAAATGTATGACGACGCATGGGACGAGTTAAAGGAAGTTGAAAGGTCCTTTCCGCTGACTCCATCAATTTTGCAGATAAAGATTCTTTTATTATTCAAGGAAGAAAAATGGGACGCGGCTTACGCTTTGAGTGAGGAGCTTCAACGGATGGAACCTCAGAATGGAGCTGGATTCATTCAGGGGGCATATTGCCTCCATGAAATGAAACGGACAGACGAGGCCCTTGCCTTGCTAGAAGAAGCGCCTGAGTCAGTTAGGAAGGATGCAATTTATTTTTACAACAAGGGATGTTACCAAGCCGTAATTGGTGATGTTGATACTGCTTTTGATTGTCTCAGAAAATCATTTGATCTTGACCAGAGTTTATTAGATGTGGCTCGCAAAGATCCCGACCTAGTTGCGTTAAAAGATTCGTTTTAATTTTGAGCATTAATTTGCTAATGGATGTTCAAGGTCTAAGAGAAAATATTGAACGGATATTTAAATTAAACTTTAAGGAAAGAGAAGAGCTCGGAGCCTCAGTATCTGTATGGATAGATGGACGAGAA